>NZ_JAJQXW010000002.1:300000-600000 GCF_021246445.1 Rhabdothermincola salaria | reverse complement strand
TGCCTCAACTGCGCGCTCTCCGCCGCCGGGGTCCGAGTCCGCGGTGCCCGACCGGCGAAGGTGTCGCGGCGCGAGCTGCGCCGCCGCGAGAAGGAAGCCGCCGCTCGGGCCAAGGCCGAGGCCGAGAGCCCACCGCAGCCCCCGATCGACTGGTCGTTCCCCGGCGCCGAGGAAGGGTCGGCCGACTCCTTCTCCTTCTTCGACGAGCCCTTCGGCTCGTCCGACGACGACCCCAGGTGAGCGCCCGGCCCGGCCCGTCTCAGGGCCGGCGTACGGCCCGGAACCGTCGGCCCCACGACGAGTACCGCACGATGCAGACCACGGCCCGCACCCCGTCGCGCCAGCCGATCTTCTTGCCCTCGTCGTAGGTCCGCCCCGAGTAGGAGATGCCGACCTCGTAGATGCGCCAGCCCCCGGCGGCGACCTTGGCGGTGAGCTCGGGCTCGATGCCGAAGCGGTCCTCCTCGAGCACCAGGTCGTCGAGGACCTCGCGGCGGAAGGCCTTGTAGCAGGTCTCCATGTCGGTGAGGTTCAAGTCGGTGAAGGCGTTGGAGAGCAGAGTGAGGAAGCGGTTCCCGACCGTGTGCCAGAAGTACAGGACGCGATGGGCCTCCCCGCCGCTGAAACGAGAGCCGAACACCACGTCGGCCCGGCCGTCCAGCAGCGGGCCGAGCACTGCGCCGTAGTCGGCCGGGTCGTACTCGAGGTCGGCGTCCTGCACGATGACGAGCTCCGACCGGGCCTCGGCGAACCCCCGGCGCAGCGCCGCACCCTTGCCCTGGTTCACGGGTTGGAGCAGCACCCGGATCCGATCGTCGGCGCCCGCCAGCTCCTCGAGCACGTCACGGGTGCCGTCGGTGGAGCCGTCGTCGACGATGACCACCTCGGCCGTGTACGGGCTGGCCACGACCGCGGCCAGGCACTGGGCGACCGTGGCCACCTCGTCGAAGCAGGGCACCACCACGCTGAGGCACCGCGGCGGGTCGCCCGTCGCTCCCGACGACGGTGCCCGACCGGTGGCCCGACCCGTCCGTTCGCCTGGCGTGCTGCTCACGTGACCACCTTCTCCTCGCGACCCCGGCCCCACCTCCGCCAGGCGGCGTCGACGGCCACCGCCACCAGGAGGTACAGGGGGCCTTCGGCCGTGGAGCGGAAGCGGGTGGCACCGTAGAACACCACGACGGTCACCACGACGACCACCACCGGCGCCAGCAGGGGCAGGACCAGCCGACCCCGCCGGCGCAGGACGACGGCCCCGGCGGCGGCGGCCGCCAGGGTGACCGGCACGGTGACGATGCCGACGGTCGCCACCCACGAGCTGACGCCCTCGGTCTCGGCGTCGAGGTCGCGCTGCTGCCCCGGACGGAAGACCCCGGCCACCCGACCGAGGCGGGCGGCGACCACGACGGGGAGCCGGTCGAGGTTCTCCCGGGCCACCCGCAGGCCCTCGTCACGGGCCACCGCGTCCATGCGCTCGTCGCCGAGCTCGGTGATGCCGGCGGCGTCGAGGACCCGAGGCGCGCAGTTGAAGTCCCAGTACCCGATGTAGGTGCCCTCGAGGGTCGTCTCGCAGTACGACCCCGCCAGGGTTCCGCCCAGGTTCTGGGAGAGCAGCACCGGTTCGTCGAACCGGGCCAGGTTGAAGATCACCCAGGGGGCGATCACCAGCAGCGCCGCGGCCCCCGACGCGGCCATCCAGCCGAGTCGGCGCCACATCGACGGCCCCGTCGACCACCAGGCCAGCGGGGCGACCAGCAGGGGCAGCAGCAACAACAGCTCGGGGCGGGCCAGGGTGGCGGCCCCGATCACCACGCCGATCGCCACCAACAGCCAAGGCTGGTGCAGATCCCAACCGCGGTAGGCCAGGGCCACCACGACCAGCACCAACAAGATCACCGCCACCTCCGACAACAGGGCGCCGTCGTAGCGCCACGTGTTGGGCGCGAAGGCGATGAGCGCGGCGCCGAGCAGGCCGGCCCGGTCGCCGGCGATGCGCCGGCCGGCCAGCCCCCCGACCACGATGGAGCCGATGCCCAGGAGCGATCCGGCGAACAGGTGGGCCGTGACCGAGGTCAGCCCGACGAGCGAGAAGAGCGCCAGGTAGAGCAGGTAGAGCGGGGGGTGGTCGGCGGTCTCCACCGCCCGACCCTCCAGCAGCAGGGCGAACGGGTTCACGAAGCCCTCCCCCTGCGCGAGGAGGTTGGCGCCGTGGTGGTAGTAGAAGCCGTCGTTGAAGACCTCGGCGTGGCGACGATCGAACCAGATGTAGGCCCAGCGCAGCACGGCGCCGGCGAACGCCAGCAGCCCCAGCCCCATCGCGAAGCGTCGGGTGGCCGGCGTCCACCGTGGTGGCGGCGTGGCCCGGGACCCGAGCGTCTCGGGGTTCGTCGCCATGGCCGCCAACGTAGCCAGCGGCCTCACCGGAGCTCGGTTCCGTGCTGCCGAGGGCACCGCCCGGGGGTGGGCCGGGCCACCCTCAGCGCTACGATCCTCACCCCATGTCAATGCCGTCCGTGATCGACGAGGGCACTCGAAGCGCCCCACAGGACGTGGCGGCCGACCCCCCTCCCCGGCCCGCCGGGACGGGCGGTCACCTGCCCCGCAACCGGGCCCTCGACGGCCTGCGCGGCCTCGCCGTGCTCGCAGTGGTCGTGTACCACTTCGAGCCCGAGCTGGTCCCGGGCGGCTACCTCGGCGTCTCCATCTTCTTCACCCTCTCGGGCTTCTTGATCACCAACCTCCTGGTGTCGGAGTGGACCGCCACCAGCTCCATCGACGCCCGGCGCTTCTGGGCCCGGCGGGCCAAACGCCTGCTCCCCGCCGCCTTCGCCGGCATCGCGGTGGCCATCGCCATCACCATCGTCGCCGGCGACGGGCACCAGCTGCGCACCCTCGGCGGCGACGTCACCAGCGCCCTCGCCTACGTGGCCAACTGGCACTTCATCGCCCAGGGCCAGGAGTACGGCGCCAGCTTCGAGAGCCCGTCGCTGCTGTTGCACTTCTGGTCGCTGGCGATCGAGGAGCAGTTCTACCTGGTGCTGGGCACGGCGGCCTGGCTCATCGCCCGCCGGGCCCGACGCAAGCGGGCCTGGTGGATCCTCACCGGCGCCATCGTGGCCCTCTCGGTCGTCTCCACGGTCTGGTTCAGCTGGAACGACGACATCGACCGGGTCTACTTCGGCACCGACACGCGCTCGTTCGAGCTGGCGGCCGGCATGGCGCTGGCCCTCGCCGTCGGTGCCACGTTGCCGTCGCGCCTGCGGCGCCGACACGCCGACGCGGACGCCGACCCCGACGGCGACGGCGAGCCCGACAGCACGGGCCACAGCCGGTTGCTGGTCACCGTCCTCGGCGCCGTGGGCCTCACCGCGCTGGTGGTGGCCATGTTCACCGTCGACGACCGGTCGATCCTGCTCGTGCGGGGCGGGCTCCCCCTCGCGGCCGCCCTCACCGCCACCGTGCTGTTGTCCATCCTCGGCCGAGGTCCGCTGGCCCGGGCCCTGTCGTGGCCCCCGCTCGTCGGGCTCGGCCTGATCAGCTACGGGGTCTACCTGTACCACTGGCCGCTCATGGGCCTCATCGACACCGATCGCACCGGGCTCGAGGGGTTCGGGCTCTTCGCGGCGCGGGCCGCGGCCACGCTCACCCTGGCCCTGGCGTCCTACTGGCTGCTCGAGCAACCGATCCGCCAGGGACGCTGGAAGCTCACCCCGTGGCGGGTGGCTCCGGCGCTCGTCGTCACCATCTCCGCCCTCCTCGTCGGCGGCTTCTGGGCCAACTCCCTGGCGGCATCACGCGACGTCGTCGCCGAGCAGCCCGACCTCCTGGAGGCGGTGGCCCCCGAAGCGGCGGCACCGGTCCCCGGTCCGCTGGTGCCCCTCGAACGGGTCCTCTTCCTCGGCGACTCCCTCGTCCACCAGGGCTTCCCCACCATCGAGCAGGTCCTCGCCGACAGCGGCATCGCATCCATGGCCATCGGCGGCCCCGGCGAGAACTTCCTCACCGACGACGGCGCCTGGCTCGACGACCTGCGACAGGGCATCGAGGCGTTCGACCCCGACGTCGTCGTGCTCGAGGCGTGCTGCGGCAGCGACCTGCGGCGCGGCAACTCCGATCCCGTCACCGACTGGCCCGCCACCGAGGACGCCGCCCTGTGGACCCAGCGGGCCGTCGCGGCCACCGACATCGCCCGCGAGGCCGGTGCTCTCACCTTGTGGATCCTCGCCCCCGACGCCGCCACCAACGGCTTCTACGGCCCCATCGAGGACCGGGTCCGCTACCTCCGCGACTTCTACCGCCACGTGGTGGAGTGCCGTCCGGGGAGCGGCTTCGTCGACTGGGGGCCCATGACACCCGACGGGGTCTTCACCCGCACGCTGCCCGACGCCACCGGCGCCGAGGTGGAGGTGCGCTCCGCCGACGGGCTGCACTTCACCCCCCAGGGCGAGCGCATCCTCGCCGAGATCACCCGCAACGACGTGCAGACGGCGTGGGCCGAGATCCAGCGCGACGTCCCGATCGCCGCGACCGCGTCGGCCGACGCCTGCGCCGACGTGGGCGGGGTCGTGACCCAGCCGCCGCCCGTCGTGCCCCCGTCGGTGCTGTCGGTCCCGGCCACCGTGCGCGCCACCGCCGACGTCGGCGGCTGAGCACCCCCACCCCCACGCCGAAGAGAACGAACCTGTCGGACTGGAGCGCCACCCCCCAGCGCCCAAGTCCGACAGCTACGCGGGGCGGGCCGCGGGCGGGCTCAGGCGGGGTGCTGCGGGCTCGGGGTGGCTACTGCCCGGCGGCGATGTCGGTGCGGTGGTGCAGGCCCGGCCAGGACAGCCGGGCCACGCCCTCGTAGGCCCGGGCCCGGGCCTCGGCGATCGTGGCCGCCTGCCCGGTGACCGCCAACACCCGACCGCCGGCCGTCACCAGCCGACCGTCGGCACCGGCACCCACGCCGGCGCAGAACACGCTGACACCCTCGAGGGCCCTCGCCTCGTCGAGCCCCTCGATGGCGTCGCCGCTGCGGACCTGGCGGGGGTAGCCCTCGGCGGCGCACACCACGGTGACCGCGGCCCCGTCGTCGAAGGTGGGGGCCTCCTCGATCGCACCAGCAGCCGCGGCGGCCAGGAGGGCCCCGAGGTCGCTGGTCATCCGGGGCAGCACGACCTGGGTCTCGGGGTCACCGAAGCGCACGTTGTACTCGAGGACCTTGGGGCCCGCCGGGGTGAGCATCAGCCCCGCGTACAGGACCCCCCGGTAGTCGATGCCCCGGGCCCGCAGGGCGGCCAGGGTGGGCTCGACCGCGTCGCGCATCACCATCTCGACCACGTCGTCGCCGGCCACGGGCACCGGTGAGTAGGCGCCCATCCCGCCGGTGTTGGGGCCGGCGTCGCCGTCGCCGACCCGCTTGAAGTCCTGGGCGGGGGCGAGGGCCACCGCCCGGGTCCCGTCGCAGACGGCGAGGATCGACAGCTCCGGCCCGGTGAGCCCCTCTTCGATGACCACGGTGCGACCGGCGTCGCCGAACGCCTCGCCCGAGAGGTAGTCGCCCACCGCGGCGCGGGCCTCGTCGAGGGAGTCGGTGACGACGACGCCCTTGCCGGCGGCCAGACCGTCGGTCTTGACCACGAACGGCGGCGCCATCGTGGCGAGGAAGGCCAGGGCGGGGTCGAGATCGGTGAAGGTGCCGTGCGCGGCGGTGGGCACGCCGGCCTCGACGAGCACCTCCTTCATCCAGGCCTTGGAGCCCTCGAGGCGGGCCCCGTCGGCGCCGGGGCCGAACACCAGGCGCCCGGCCGCCCGCAGGCGGTCGGCCAGCCCGTCGACGAGCGGCGCCTCTGGTCCGATCACGAACAGGTCGGCGTCGATCTGCTCCGGAGGCGTGCCCACCGAGCCGGGGATGCCCGGGCTGCCCGGGGTGACGACCACCTCGTGATGGCGACCGAGGACGGCGGCGAGCGCGTGCTCCCGGCCGCCGGAACCGACGACGCAGACCTTCATGGCTGGGGGACCTTCCTGGGGGATCGGTGGTTCACGCGTCGAAGTGCAGGAACTGCTCGCGACCGGGACCCACCCCGACCAGGGTGATCGGCACCCCGACCTGCTCCTGGAGGAAGGCCACGTAGTCGAGCGCCTCGGCCGGGAGCTGGTCGCGGCGGGTGATCGACGTGAGGTCGGTGCGCCACCCGGGGAACTCGGCGTACACGGGCTTGGCCTTGTGCAGCACCGACTGGTGGTACGGCAGGTGCTCGAAGCGCTCGCCGTCGAGCTCGTAGGCGACGCAGACCTTCACCGTGTCGAGGGTGTCGAGCACGTCGAGCTTGGTCACCGCCAGCTCCGACAGCGAGTTGAGGCGCACCGCGTGGCGCATCATCACCGCGTCGAACCAGCCCGTGCGCCGACGCCGCCCGGTGTTGGTGCCGAACTCGTGGCCCCGGTCGACGAGGAGCTCGCCGATCTCGTCGTCGAGCTCGGTGGGGAAGGGGCCGGCGCCCACCCGGGTGACGTAGGCCTTGGCGATGCCGATGACCCGGTCGATGTAGCGAGGACCGACGCCGGCTCCGGTGCAGGCCCCACCGGCCACCGGGTTCGAGGAGGTGACGAAGGGATAGGTGCCGTGGTCCAGGTCGAGGAAGGTGGCCTGGGCGCCCTCGAGCAGCACGTGCTGGTCGGCGTCGAGGGCGTCGTGCACCAGGTTGACGGTGTCGGCGATCATCGGCGCCATCCGCTCGGCGCACTCCCCCAGGTACTCCTCGGCGATCTCGTCGGCGTCGAGGGGCAGCTGGTTGAAGACCTTGGCCAGCACGGCGTTCTTCTCGCGCAGGACCCCATCGAGCTTCTCGCGGAAGATCTTGGGGTCGAGGAGGTCCTGCACCCGCAACCCGACCCGGGACGCCTTGTCGGCGTAGGCCGGGCCGATGCCCCGCTTGGTGGTGCCGACCTTGTTCTTGCCCAGGCGGCGTTCGGTGAGCTTGTCGAGCTCCTGGTGGTACGGAAGGATCAGGTGGGCGTTGCCGCTGACCTTGAGCCGGCTGGTGTCGACGCCCTTGGCGGCGAGCACGTCGAGCTCGGCGAGCAGCACCCGCGGATCGACCACCACGCCGTTGCCGATCACCGGGGTGATGTGGTCGTAGAGGATGCCGCTGGGCACCAGCTGCAGGGCGAAGCTCTCACCGTCGACCACGATGGTGTGGCCCGCGTTGTGGCCGCCCTGGTAGCGCACGACGAGGTGCATCTCCTTGGCCACCAGATCGGTGAACTTGCCCTTCCCCTCGTCACCCCACTGGGTTCCGACGACGACGGTGGCTGGCACGGTGTGACTCCTTGATCGGTTCCCTGCAGGACCGCTGGGCGGGCGCGCGGACGCGATCGGCCAGCTGCAGGACGAAGGCGAAACCGTAGTCGGCGACACGGTCGGGCGTCGAAAGCCGCCGCGCTGCTTCGTGACCGGGCCAGCCTGGTAGAACCCGGGCGTGGCTGCCCATGCCCTCCGCCGTCCTTCGGAGGCCGACAGCCCGGCCGAGGCCACCGTCCCCCGCCACCAGGGGCTCGGCTACCGACCCGGGCTCGACGGCCTCCGTGGGCTCGCCGTGGCAGCCGTACTCGTGTACCACGGGGGCTTCGACTGGGCTCAGGGCGGCTTCCTCGGCGTCTCCACCTTCTTCACCCTGTCGGGCTTCCTCATCACCACGCTCGCCCTCGACGAGCGCCTCGAGACCGGCACGTTGTCGTTGCGAGGCTTCTGGCGGCGGCGCTTCCGACGCCTGCTCCCGGCATCGCTGGCCGCCATCGCCCTCGCCGTCGTCATGGCCCTGGCCGTGGGCGACACCGTGCAGCGCGAGAACCTCACCGGCGACGTCGTCGGGGCGCTCGCCTACGTGGCCAACTGGCGCTTCTTGCTCTCCGACCAGTCCTACGCCGGGCTCTTCGCCGAACCGTCCCCGCTGCTGCACTTCTGGTCCCTGGCCATCGAGGAGCAGTTCTATCTGGTGTTCCCGTTGCTGCTCGGTGGTCTGTGGTGGCGAGGACCCGCCCGCTACCGCCGCCGCCGCCACGCCGACCGAGGATCGCGCGACGTCGCCCTGGTGGCCGCCACCTTCGGGGTCCTCGCCGCCGGCTCCGTGGCCCTCACCCTCTTCGGGGGCCTCGACGACCAGGACGTCTACCTCAACACCGCCACCCGCTCCTTCGAGGTGCTGGTCGGCTGCCTGCTCGCCGTCGGCGTGCACCGCGCCACCCGCCGTCGCTGGCTCGACGGCTGGGGCGCCCCCCAGAAGGTGCTGGCCGCCGCCGGCGTGGTGACGCTGGCCGCGGCGATCGCCAGCTGGAGCCTGGTGGCCCAGACCGACAGCCGCCTCTACGACGGCGGGTTGGCGGTGTACGCCCTCGCCTCGGCCGTCACCGTCCTCGCCGCCGCGCTCGCCGCCGGCCCGCTGGCCGTCGGGTTGGCCGCCCGGCCCCTGGTCCACCTCGGGCAGATCTCCTACGGCGTGTACCTCTACCACTGGCCGATCTTCCTCTGGTTGCGCCAGGGCACCGACCTCGGCCCGTGGCCCCGGTTCGGCATCGGCGTCGCCCTCGCCCTCGCCCTGGCCGAGATCTCGGCCCGCTTCCTCGAACGGCCCGTCCGCACGGGGGCCGGCTTCGGACGGGTGCGCCCGTGGCTGGTCGCCCCGCCGGCCATGGCCCTGCTCATCGCCGGCGCGGCGTGGACCAGCGCCACCGCGCCGCCGCCCACCATCGACTTCGCGGCCGCGACCGACGCCTTGAACGAACCCGCCCAACCGCCACCACCGCCGCCGTCCACCACGATGCCCGAGACCACCGCTCCCGAGGCCACCGTGCCCGCGCCCCCGCCGTCGGCGCGGGTGGCCTTCTTCGGCGACTCCACCGGGTTGATGACCGGCTACGGGTTCGCCGACTGGTTGGCCACCACCGGCCGGGGGATCACCGTGCCCGGAGGCGCCACCCTCGGCTGCAGCATCATGGGCCCCGACGAGCTGCGCCTCGGCGAACGCGTCAGCACACCCCCCGGTGGATGCCCTCAGTGGCCCGCCACGTGGGCCGAGGCGGTCGCCGCCAGCCAACCCGGGACCGTGGTCGTCCAACTCGGTGCCTGGGACGTCCAGGACCGGCGGATCGGTGACGACCCCGAGTGGCGCGGCCCGGGCGACCCCGTCTTCGACGAGCGGATGCGCCAGCGCATGCTCGAGGCGGTCGACGTCCTGAGCTCGGGCGGTGCCACGGTGGTCTGGCTGCTGGCGCCGGTTCCGTCCGAGGGGCGCGCCGGGCGGCTCCCGGACCCCGCCTACGACGCCGTCGCCCCTCGGATGGTGCGCATCAACGAGCTCGTGGCGGAGGTGGCGGAGCTGCGCCCCGACGCCGTGCGCGTCGTCGACCTCGCCGGTTGGTTCGAGGCGACCGGTGAGCAGGACCGCCTGCGGCCCGACGGGATGCACTTCAGCCGGGAGACGGCCTTCGAGGTGACCGAGCGCTTCCTGGGCCACGCCGTCCTGGGGCCCGACTGGTGGAACCGACCCACCGAACCGCCGCCGGCCCCGGACGGCACCTGACCACCCGGGGCGGTCGGGTCCTGGCGCCGCCGAGGGCTACGATCACCCGGGGCGAACGCCGGCGCGCGTGGGGTCCCGCACCGGAGGAGCAGCGTTGACCACCACCCGCACCGAGGCATCGCCGCGCGTCGATCGTCGCTGGTGGTTCGGGCTGGCCGCGGTCGCCGCCGCCGCCTTCGCGTGGCGGGCCGTCTACATCCTCGTCTGGCGTCGGGACCACCAGGTGTGGGGCGACGCGTACTTCTACCACCACGGGGCCAACCTGCTGGCCGACGGGTACGGCTTCGTGAACCCGTTCCGGTTCCTCATCGACGGCCTGATCCAACAGGCCGCCGACCACCCTCCCGTCTACACCGTCTACCTGTTCCTCTTCTCCACCCTCGGGGTGCGATCCCCCACCGGCCACATGCTGGCCACCGCCCTGGTCGGCACGGCGTCGGTGGTGCTGGCCGGCCTGATCGGACGACGCATCGCCGGCAACACCACCGGCATCGTCGCCGCCGTGCTGGTGGCCTTCTACCCCAACACCTTCTCCTGGGACGGCATGTTGCTGTCCGAGCCGATGGCGCTGTTCGCAGTGATGCTCACCGCCTTCCTGGCCTACCGCTTCGTCGACGATCCCAGCCTGGTCCGCATCGTGCTGCTGGGTGCCGCCGTGGGCCTGGCCACGCTCAGCCGGGCCGAGCTCGGCCTGCTGGCCGTCTTCATCGTGGTGCCGCTGGTGCTGCGCCGGTCGAACCTCACGAGCTGGCGCTCCCGCATCGGCTGGCTGGCCGCGTCGGGTGCCGCCTGCCTCGCCGTGCTGGCCCCGTGGGTGGCGTTCAACGCCACCCGCTTCGACGAACCGGTGTACCTGTCGTCCGGCTTCGAGATCACCCTGGCCACGGTGAGCTGCGACAAGACCTACTACGGCGAGCTCACCGGCTACTGGAGCCTCGAGTGCGTCTTCGGCTACCTGGAGCCGACCGGCCTGAACCCGCTCAACAGCGACGAGTCCCAGCGGGGCCAGGTGCTCCGCGACGAGTCGATCGACTACATCCAGGAGAACCTCGATCGCCTCCCCACCGTCATCGTGGCCCGCTGGGGTCGGGCCCTGGGCCTGTGGAACTTCGAGCAGAGCGTGCAACTCGACAGCTTCGACGCCGGCCGCACCCTCTGGGTGGCCTGGGCGGGGGCCGTCTCCTTCCTCGTCATGGCCCCGCTGGCCGTGGTCGGTGGCCTGGCGCTGCGGCGCAGAGGGAAGCTGGTGTACCCCCTGGCCGCACCGTTCCTCACCGTGTGGTTCACCGCCACCGTCACCTTCGGCCAACCCCGCTACCGCGCCCTGGCCGAGGGGCCGCTCGCCGTCCTCGCCGCCGTGGGCCTGGTCGCCATCGTCGCGGCCATCCGCCGGCGCACGGCCGGCGGTGACGCCACCCCCGACGGCGACGCGCCCCCACCTCCCGCCGCCCCACCCCTCTCCGGAGCCACCGTCGGCGCCGGCCCCGATCCGAGCCCAGAGACCAGCGACCATGTCTGAGACCACCGCGCCCCCCGACCCGGCGACGGCCGGCACCCCGGTGGAGGCCGACCCGACCACCGAACCACCGGCCACCCGTGGCCTGCGCGAGCCCATCGTCGCTCGCGACCGCCGCTTCTACGCCTGGCTGATCGGCATCACCCTGGCCGGGCTCGTCCTGCGGGTGGCCTACGTGTGGATCTGGCGTCGCGACATGGTCGTGTGGGGCGACGGCTACTTCTACCACCACGCCGCCAACCTCCTCGCCGGCGGCCAGGGCTGGATCAACCCGTTCGCGTACTTCCTGCGCGACTCGGTGAACCAGGCCGCCGACCACCCACCGCTCTACATCCTCTACCTCGGCGGCTTCTCGTGGTTGGGCCGCACCGGGGTGACCTCCCACCTGCTGGCCTCCACCGTCATCGGGGCCGGTTCGGTGTTCCTCTCGGGCCTCGCCGGCCGCCAGATCGGCGGTTGGCGCCTCGGGCTGGTGGGCGCCGGCGTGGTGGCGGTCTACCCCGGCGTGTGGAACTGGGACGGGCTGTTGCTGTCGGAGACGATGGCCATCTTCACCACCGCCCTCACCATCTGGCTGGCCTACCGCTTCTGGCGGGCGCCCGGGCTGTGGCCGGCGGCCGCGGTCGGTGCCGCGGTGGCCCTCGCCGCGCTGAGCCGCGCCGAGCTGCTGCTGCTGAGCGTGTTCGTGATCGTGCCGCTGTGCCTGCTCGCCGGCACGACCCCCTGGCGCGACCGGATCCTGCGGCTGGGCGCGGCGGCCCTGGCCTGCATCGTGGTCCTCGCCCCATGGGTCACCTACAACATGACCCGCTTCGAGCAGCCCGTGCTGTTGTCCAACGGCTTCGAGATCACCCTGGCCACGTCCAACTGCGAGTACACGTTCTACGGGCCGACCACCGGGTACTGGAGCCTGCAGTGCTCCCTCGACTACCTCGAACGCAATGGGTTCGACGAGGCCACCGGCGACCAGTCCGTGCGTGCCGAGATCCTGCGCCGCGAGACGCTCGACTTCATGGGCGACAACCTCGATCGGCTCCCGGTCGTGGTGCTGGCCCGCTGGGGTCGCATCACCGGGCTGTGGAAGCCGACCCAGCAGGTCGAGCTCGACGAGTTCAACGAGCGCATGACCCCGTGGGTCATCCAATCCGCGGCCGTCACCTGGTATCCGGTCGCCGGCCTCGCCATCGCCGGAGCCGTGATCCTGCGCCGGCGACGGGTGCCGATCTCACCCGTGCTCGGTCCGGTGCTGGTGGTGGCCGTGGTGGTCACCATGTTCTTCGGTCAGGCCCGCTACCGCGCCGTCGCCGAGGGGGCCATCGCCCTCATGGCCGCCGTCGCCATCGAGGCGTTGTGGTGGCGGTGGAGGAGCCGGCGGGCGACCTCGGCCCCGGCCGACGCCGACGACGACCCAACCGGCGAACCCATCAGCCACTGAACCCCCGAACGGGTCAGCGGCCTCGCGACGTCGACACCTGATCGAGCAGCCACGGCCAGATCCGCTCGACCGACGTCCGACGGTCCCAGTGCACACCGTCGAAGGTGCCACCGAGCGGCCCGCCGTCGCTCCCCGCCGTCTCGGCCCAGCCCCCGAGGTCAGCGACGACCACCCGCAGCCGATCGCGGGCGATGCGTCGTTGGAGGTCGGCCACCACATCGGTCGCGACGACGATCCGGTGCCAGGCTTCGTCGTCGGGACTCCCGGCGCCGACGTACTCCGAGCGCGTCGGGAGCACCGGCGTGGTCCACACCACCCGGGCGTCGGGGGCGTGAACGGTGATCCAGTCGAGTCGTTCGTGGACCGAACCGGGCCACCAGCGCTGCCACGCCTCGTCGGTCGGCACGGCGAATTCCTCGGGGGCGGCATCGAAGGAGCGGGGGATCCAGACGGTCGCCCCACCGACGATCCACACGACCACGTCGGGCGCGCCGTAGGCGGCCAGGGCCTCGCCCCACCTCGTCGGCCAGTCCTGGCAACGGGGGTTCTCGTCGACGGCGCGACCCTCGTAGCGCAGCTTCACCACGCCGCGGCCGCCCTCGCAGGCGGGCATGGCCAGGTCCACGACGACCATCTCCCCGTCGGAGCCCGCCTGGGGGTAGGCGGCGGTGGGCGCCTCTCGACCCCACAGCAGCTCGTGCTGCGGGTCGCGCCGGCCCGTCACCCAGTCGAGCAGCCCGTGGGCCTGGGAGTCCCCCAACACCCACACCACGGATGGTCCGGCAACCGCAGCGGGCGCGGCGGGCGCCGGGGGTGCAGCTGACTCCGGAAGCGACGCCGCCGCGGCCGCCTCCTCGACCGCCCCGAGCACCGCGCTCGGCGGAGGAGCCCCCGGGTCGACCGCGCCCCCCGCGGTCGACGGGGCCGGCGACTCGAGGTCCCTCGGAGGAACCGTGACGACCGACGAGGCGCTCGATGCGTCACCGGCGCCGAACCCGACGGGCGCGATCGCCACCACGGCGACCAACGACACGGCGACCACCCCCGCGACGAGGGCCCGAGGGGTCGCGACCAGGACCCGACGCGACCGGATCGGCGTCTCGACCAGGCGATAGGAGAGCTCGGCGAGGGCGAGCGTGACGACCACCTTCACCGCGCCGGGCGCGGGCATCCATACCTCGATCGGCCAGTGGACGAGGTAGATGCCGTAGGAGCGCTGTCCCAGCCATCGGGGCACGGCGGTGCCCAGCACCCGGGTGACGGGCACCGACGCCGCCCCGACGATGGCCACCGCCGACACGCAGGCGAACATCACGAGGAAGCCCCGCTGGGCCACGACCTCGTCGTAGTCGAACCACCGCGACGACGCCACGACGGCGACGACGGCGACCGCGCCCATCGTCGCGGCCACCCAGCGCACCACCCGGCCCTCGACCGCGGCCCGCACGCGGTCGACCGGCACCACCACGGCGAGGAGGGCGCCGACCAGGATCTCCGCCGCTCGGGTCAGGGTCGACAGGTAGGCCTCGGCGGGGGCGAGGGCGCCGCTCAGGTTCAGCGCCACCGACCCGGCGAGCAGGACCCCGACGACGACGCCCAGGCCACGTCGCCCCGCCCGCAGGGCCACCACGGCCACGGCCGGGAACACGACGTAGAACTGCTCTTCGATGGCGAGCGACCAGAAGTGCTCGATGGGCGACGGCTGGCTGAACAGCGCCCCGTAGTCGCCTCCGGTGGCGATGAGGTACCAGTTGTAGACGTAGGCCAGCGCGGCGACGATCTCGTCGGCGAGGTCCGCGGGGCTGGTGAGCCAGATGGCCAGCACCGCCACCCCCGCGAGGGTGACGAGGGCGGCGGGGAGCAGCCGCCGGAACCGGCGGCCCCAGAAGGCCCGCAGGTCGACGCGGCCGTGGCGCTCGTGCTCGGCCAGCAACAAGCCGGTGATCAGGTACCCGGAGAGGGTGAAGAACAGCGAGACGCCGAGGAACCCACCGGGCAGGACCTCGGGCCAGAAGTGGAAGACCACCACGAGCACCACGGCCAGGCCGCGCAGACCGTCGAGACCGGACAGGTGGACCCGGCCCGGACCCGCGGCGACCGGTGCGCCAGGCGCCGTGGACTGCCCCATCTGACCGCTCTCCCCCCGGTGGACGACCGAGGCGAGACGGTACTGCGGCGGCGCGGACGAGGTTGCGCACCCCTGCCGGGACCCGGCGAACGGCCCGGACGCGACGGAGGGGAGCCCTCTCGGGCTCCCCTCCTGTCACGGTTCACCGGTCGGGGCTGGCCCCCCGACCGGTGCGGTGCCGGCCGGCGCTACGAGCGGCGGCGCCGGGTGGCCAGCACCAGACCGAAGCCGGCGGCGGCCAGGAGCAGGCCGAGGCCCAGCGTGCGCACCACGTCGCCACCGGTGTACGGCAGCGCCCCGGTGGGGCTCACCGCGGTCGGCGTCTGGGTGACGCCGGCCACCTGGGCCGTGCTGGGGGTGGTGGGCGGGGCCGGGTCCTCGCAGTCCAGGGTGATGGTCTGCGAGCTCAGGACCTCATCGCCGTCGGAGACGGTGATGGTCGCGGTCTCGCCTTCCTCCATGGGGACGAGCACCCGCACCTCGTCGCCGGGAGCGACGACCTCGGTGGCGATGACGGTGTCGCCCTTGCGGACGGTCATCTCCGTGGGGTTGGTGCCCGGGTTGCCGAGGACCACGACCACGCCACCCTCGGCGCACTCGACGCTGATGCCCAGGACCTCGGGCTCGGCGCAGAGGACGGTGACGGTCTGGTCGAAGGACTCGACCACCTCGTCACCCTCGATGACGTCGACACCGAAGGTGTACTCGCCGTCGGCGACGTCGTCGTAGACCACCTCGAGGGACTCGCCCGGCTCGACGGTCACGTCCTGGGAGGTGCCGTCGCGGGGGTCGGTCACCCGGTAGGTGATCGGGAGGTTCTTGGCGTCGACGCCCTCGTTGCCGAGCACGATGGTCACCTCACCGCCGGCGGCGGTGCACTCGACCACGCTGTCGACCTCGGGGATGCCGGGGGCGTCGCAGGCGACGGTGACGGTCTGGTCGACGTCCTCGCCGTCGGCGGTGACGGGGTAGGTGTGGGTGCCGTCGGGCACGGACTCGAAGGTGACGAGCTTCTCGTCACCGGCGGCGACATCGCCTTCCCAGGCGATCTCACCATCGAGGTCACGGACCACGTAGGCGACCGGCTTGGCCTTGCCCGGCGTGCCGGTGTTGGCCAGGGTCAGCGTGACCGTGCCGTCGTTGTCGGCGCACTCCACTGCGGAGGTGACCTGGGCGGTGCCCGGGCCGTCGCAGTCGACGGTCACGGTGACGTCGTCGGGCTCACCGTCGGCGAGGACCGGGAAGGTCCAGGTGCCATCGGCGATGCCGTCGAAGGTGACCACGTGCTCGGCCCCCGGGGCCACGTTGCCGGCCCAGGCGATCTCACCATCGAGGTCGCGGACCACGTAGGCGACCGGCTTGGCCTTGCCCGGCGTGCCGGTGTTCTTCAGGGTGAGGGTGACGGTGCCGTCGAAGTCGACGCACTCCACCGAGTCCTCGATGACCGGGGTGCCGGGCCCGTCGCAGTCGACGGTGACCGTCTGGTCCATGTCCTCGCCGTCGGCGGACACCGGGTAGGCGTGCACGCCATCGGCCACGTCGGCGAAGGTGACGACCTCCTGCTGGCCGGCGGCGACGGTGCCCTCCCACTTCGGGGAGCCGTCGGTGTTCTTCACCACGAAGGCCACCGGCTCGGCCTTGCCCGGGATGCCGGTGTTCTTCAGGGTCAGCGTGACCGTGCCGTCGAAGTCGACGCACTCGACGAGCTTCTCGACCACCGGGGTGCCCGGGCCGTCGCAGTCGACGGTGAGGGCGAGGCTCTCGTCGTCACCGTTGGCGGTGACGGGGACCGTGTAGTCGCCGTCGGCCAGCCCGTCGAACTCGATGATCTTCGTCTCGCCGGCCTCGAGCGAGCCGTCGAAGACGACCGCGTCGGTGACCGGGTCCTTCACCACGAAGGCGACCGGCTTGGCCTTGCCCGGGGTGCCGGTGTTGGCCAGGGTGACGGTGATGGTGCCGTCGAAGTCGATGCACTCGACGTCACCGGCCACCGACGGGGTGCCGGGGGCATCGCAGTCGACGGTGACCGTCTGGTCCATGTCCTCGCCGTCGGCGGACACCGGATAGGTGTGCTCACCGTCGGCGACGCCGGTGAAGGTGACGACCTCCTGCTGGCCGGCGGCGACGGTGCCCTCCCACTTCGGGGAGCCGTCGGTGTTCTCCACCACGAAGGCCACCGGCTCGGCCTTGCCCGGGATGCCGGTGTTCTTCAGGGTCAGCGTGACCGTGCCGTCGAAGTCGACGCACTCGACGAGCTTCTCGACCACCGGGGTGCCCGGGCCGTCGCAGTCGACGGTGACGGTCTGGCTCTTGTCGGTGCCGTCGGCGGTGACCGGGAAGGTCCACTCGCCGTCGGGCACGCCGTTGATGACGACGGGGACGGAGTCACCGGCGGCGACGTTGCCGTCGTAGACCACGGCGCCGCCGAGGTCCTTCACCACGTAGTGGACCGGCTTGGCCTTGCCCGGCGTGCCGGTGTTGGCCAGGGTCAGCGTGACGGTGCCGTCGAAGTCGACGCACTCCACCTTCTCGGTGACCTCGGCGGTGCCGTCGGCGTCGCAGTCGACGGTGACGGTCTGGTTCTTGTCGACGCCGTCAGCGGTGACCGGGAAGACATGGACGCCGTCGGGCACGTCGTCGATGGTGACGACCTGCTGGGCGCCGGGGGCGACCGGGCCGTCGAACACGACGTTGTCGCCGAGGTCCTTCACCACGTAGTGGATCGGCTTGGCCTTGCCCGGCGTGCCGGTGTTGGCCAGGGTCAGCGTGACGGTGCCGTCGAAGTCGACGCACTCGACGTCCTGGAGCACCTCGGGCGTGCCCGGGGCGTCACAGGAGACGGTGAGTCCCTCGATGGTCAGGTCCTCGTCGGGCTGGCCGGCCACCTTGGCGGTGACGGGCACGTCGTAGGTGCCGTCGGGCACGTCGGTGAAGACGACGGTGTCGGTGCCCTTGGCCCCGACGACCTTGGACGTCACCTCACTGGTGACGGGGTTGGTCACGTCGAAGGTGACCTCGCCGTAGCCGGTGTTGTTCAGGGTGACGGTGATGGTGCCGTCGTTGTCGACGCACTCGACCGCGGCACTGGCGCCGGGATCGGGGACGCAGCCCTCAGGGGCGGCGACGGTGAAGTAGGCACCGAGCCCGTTGTTGCCGTTGTGCGGGGGACGCGGCTGCGGCCCCTCGTTCTTGTTGTTGCCGGCCTTGATCCAGACCTCGGCCACGGGGTTGGCCGGATCGTTGGGGATGACGTAGGTCTTGCCGCTGAGGCCGTCGGCCTTCTCGGACGGACCGGTGACGCCCTGCCAGACGATGTTGGACAGGTCCTTGCCGTTGGAGGTGATGGTCACCGTGTCGCAGGTGACGTCGATCGTGAACGTGGAGTAGTCGGACCAGGAGCCCTTGGCCTTGGCGTTGGCGGAGACCGTGCCACCGCCGGCGAAGATCAGCTTCTGGGCGTTGGGGCGCAGGAAGACGCGGCCGCTGGCCGTGGCTTGGCTGACCGTGCCCGTGAGCTCGGCGGGTCCGCCGGGCTGGTCGGAGTAGACGCACACCTGGGCGTTGCCCCCGGTGAGGGTGACCGAGGTGATGGGTGCGGCACCGGCGTCGCAGACGCCGCCGGCGGCAGGGACGATCTTGGTGCCGGCCGGGATGCTGCCGCCGAGCGACAGCGCGACGGGGCCGGGGGCGGTGGACGAGACGTTGTAGACGAGTCCGGTGCCGGCTTCCTCGCTCTGGTCGGCCGGCGCGATGGACAGCGTCGGGGAGGGCTCGGGCACGTCCTGGGCGTTGGCCAGGATCGAGCTGTAGAGGTCGCGCACGGCCTGGTTGTTGCCCGACTGGTTGCCCAGGTCGAGGTTGAACCCGTCGCTGAAGTGCCAGATGGCGGCCTGCACGGCCTTGGCCACGTCCTCGGTGCGGTTGGCCGGCACGCTCGGGTCGTAGTTCTGGAGGATCCAGGTGATCTTGCCGAGGTTCGGCACGGTCGCCTGGTTCCAGGTGCCCTCGGTGTAGGTCTTGTTGTTGGCCAGGTTCGTACCGAGGTCGATGCAGTACGCGTAGGCGTCGACCGAACCGTTGTTGTCGGTGTCGACACCGATCAGCCCGGCGTAGAACGTGCGCTGCTGGCCGTTCCACGTGCCGAACACGTTGCCTCCGACGGAGACGCCCTTGGGCACCACCTCGGAGTTCGCCGAGGCCGGGCTGGCGAACCCGACCATCAATGAGGCCAACAAGGCGAACAGGGCGAAGATCGCTCCCGCCCGTCGCTTGTGCCTCGCGTCCAACTGTGACATCCGCTCGTCTCCCGTTGCATGGTGCACGCGGGCGACGAAATGCCCGCGCGCACGTCCAGGTGCGTCGGGGCCGGGTTCGCTCTAGCTCCTCGCCGGCCTAAGCGACCAATGACGTCCGGCGGATCGTTGCTTCCCCAGGTTTCGATCGGTCCAGGTCACGAAACCCACGAGCACCGTACCAACGGATCTCACGTAGGGGAAGCGGAATCACCACTCTGCGTCCACAATGAACCGTTCGACCCATGACCGTGGAGCCCGTGCCCCGGACGCGCCCGTCGCCCGGGCGGACCCGGACGACGGATGGGGTTGGGGCTCGGCGGCCGTTGCCGGGCCGGGTCAGCGCAGCACGACGGCACCGTCGGCGTCGGTGTCGACCACCACGGTGTCGCCCTCGCCGTAGGTGCCCTCGAGCAGAGCCAGGGCCAAGGCGTCGCCGATGCGGCGTTGGATGACCCGCTTGAGGGGCCGGGCGCCGTAGGCGGGGTCGTACCCCTCGGCCGCGAGGGCGGCCTTGGCCGACGCGGTCACCTCGAGGGTGATGCGGCGCTGGGCCAGACGACGCACCAGCGACTCCAGCTGGATGTCGACGATGCGCTCGAGGTCGCCCTCGGTGAGCTCCCGGAAGCGCACGATGTCGTCGATGCGGTTCACGAACTCGGGCTTGAAGTAGTCCTTGGGCTCGCCCGGCAGGTTCGACGTCATGATCAGCACCACGTTGGTGAAGTCGACCGTGCGACCCTGGCCGTCGGTGAGGCGACCGTCGTCGAGCAACTGGAGCAGGACGTTGAACACGTCCGGGTGGGCCTTCTCGATCTCGTCGAGGAGCACCACGGCGTAGGGCCGTCGGCGCACGACCTCGGTGAGCTGGCCCCCTTCGTCGTAGCCGACGTAGCCCGGGGGCGCACCGATGAGCCGGCTCACGGAGTGCTTCTCCATGTACTCGCTCATGTCGATGCGGACCATGGCCCGCTCGTCGTCGAAGAGGAAGTCAGCCAGGCTGCGTGCCAGCTCGGTCTTGCCCACGCCGGTGGGGCCGAGGAACAGGAACGAGCCGATGGGCCGGTTGGGGTCGGAGAGACCGGCCCGGCTGCGCCGGATGGCGTTGGCCACGGCCACCACGGCCTCCTCCTGGCCGATGACCCGTTCGTGCAGCACGTCCTCGAGGCGGACCAGCTTGGCCATCTCGCCTTCCATCAGCCGGCTGACGGGCACGCCGGTCCACTTGCTGACGACCTCGGCGACGTCTTCCTCGTCGACCTCCTCCTTCAGCATCTTCTGGGCCGCCTGCAGCTCGTCGAGGGCCACGGAGGCCTCGGCGACCTGGCGTTCAAGCTCGGGGAGCTGGCCGTAGCGGATCTCGGACGCCTTCTCGAGGTCGGCCTCTCGCTCGAGCTCGAGGCGTTTGTTCTCGAGGTGCTCCTTCAGCGCCCGGATGCGGTCGATGGCGTCCTTCTCGGCCTGCCAGTGGGCCTTCATGGCCGCCATCTGCTCGTTGAGGTTGGCCAGGTCCTCGTCGAGGGCGTCGAGGCGTTCGGCCGACGCGGTGTCGGTCTCCTTCGCCAGGGCCACCCGCTCGATCTCGAGCTGGCGGATGCGCCGCTCGACCATGTCGATCTCGGTGGGCATCGAGTCGATCTCGATGCGCAGCTTGGAGGCCGCCTCGTCCACGAGGTCGATGGCCTTGTCGGGCAGGAACCGACCGGTGAGGTAGCGGTCCGACAGCACGGCGGCCCCGACGAGGGCGGCGTCCTGGATGCGCACGCCGTGGTGCACCTCGTAGCGCTCCTTGAGGCCGCGCAGGATGGCGATCGTGTCCTCGACGGAGGGCTGCTCGACCATGACCTGCTGGAACCGCCGCTCGAGGGCGGGGTCCTTCTCGATGTGCTTGCGGAACTCGTCGAGGGTGGTGGCGCCGATCATGCGCAGCTGGCCGCGGGCGAGCAGCGGCTTGAGCATGTTGCCGGCGTCCATCGAGCCCTCGGCGGCACCGGCGCCGACCACGGTGTGCATCTCGTCGATGAAGGTGATGACCTCGCCCTCGGCGTCGGTGATCTCCTTGAGCACGGCCTTCAGCCGCTCCTCGAACTCGCCGCGGTACTTGGCCCCGGCGACCATGGAGCTCAGGTCGAGCGAGATGAGGCGCTTGTTCTTGAGGCTCTCGGGGACGTCGCCCTCGACGATGCGCCGGGCCAGGCCCTCCACGATGGCGGTCTTGCCCACCCCGGGCTCACCGATGAGCACCGGGTTGTTCTTGGTCCGGCGCGACAGCACCTGGATGACCCGACGGATCTCCTCGTCGCGGCCGATGACCGGGTCGACCTTGCCGGCCCGGGCCATCTCGGTGAGGTCGGTGCCGTACTTCTCGAGCGCCTGGTAGGCGTCCTCGGGGTTCTGGCTGGTCACGCGGTGGCTGCCGCGCACCTCGGCCAGGGCGCTGAGGAGGTCCTCGCGCTCGACGCCGACCTTGTCGGCCAACGCCACCAGCAGGTGCTCGGTGGAGAGGTACTCGTCGGTCAGCTCGCGCCGGAACTCGTCGGCCCGATCGAAGGTGGCGGTGAAGTCGCGCCCGACGCGGGACTCACCGCCGTAGGCCTTGGGCAGCGCGGCCAGAGCCTCGTCGACCTTGTTGCGCAGCTGGGCCGGTGCGACACCGACCTTTTGCAGGATGGGGAGGACCACGCCTTCCTCCTGGCCCACCAGGGCGGCCAGCAGGTGCTCGGGCGTGACCTCGGGGTTGTTCGCCGTGCGAGCCGCCGCGAGGGCGGTGTTCACCGCGTCCTGGGTCTTGAGGGTCCAGCGGTTCGGGTCGAGGGCCATGGGGGGTGTCGTTCTCCTGACAGTCGTTCAGACCTGCCGCTCGGCAGTCACAAAACCTAACAACGGCATTGTCAACTTTGTTCCGACGACCGGGCCTTCGCCGCTACTGCTCGAGCAGATGGCGCAGCACGCTGGCCGTCTCGCCGTAGCGGACCATGGCCTGGCGCATGGGCACCAGATCGCGCCGATAGGTGCGATGGGTGGCGTCGACCGCCGCGCTGGCCTCGTGGCGGGCCTGGGCCAGCCGTGCCTCCAGGTCGGCGATGCGACCCTCGAGCTCGAGCACCCGCTTCACCCCGGCCAGGTTGAGGCCCTCGTCGGTGAGGGTCTGGATGCGCTGCAACAGGTGGATGTCGTCGTCGCTGTAGCGGCGGCTCCCGCCCACGGTGCGCGCCGGCTCGACCAACCCCTTGCGCTCGTAGATGCGCAGGGTCTGGGGATGGACGCCGGCCAGCTCGGCCGCCACCGAGATGACGTACACCGCCCGCTGGCGCCTCGGGTCGGTCTCGGAGCTGTGCGCGTCGGCCATGAGCGGATCAGACCCCCAGGTGCGTGCGTGGCGTGTCGGGGAACACCGCGGCCAGCGCCTCGACGGCCTGGCGCTGCTCGTCGGTGAGGGTGTCGGGGACGGCGACCTGCACCGTGACCAACAGGTCGCCCGTGGTCTTCTTGGTCTCGACCCCGCGACCCCGCACCCGCATCACCTTGCCCGACGGGGTGCCGCCGGGGAGCTTGAGGGTGACCGTGGAGCCGTCGAGGGTGGGCACGGTGAGGTTGGTGCCGAGGGCGGCCTCGGTGAAGGTGACCGGCACGGTGATCGTGAGGTTGGTGCCGTCGCGTCCGAACACCGGGTCCGGGTCGACGTGCACCAGCACGAACAGGTCGCCTGCGGGGCCTCCGTGGCGGCCGGCACCGCCTCGTCCCTTGAGGCGGATGCGCTGGCCGTCGTCGACGCCGGCCGGGATGCGCACCTTGACCTCGCGGGCCCGCCGCTCGACGCCGGCGCCACGACAGGTGGGGCACGGATCGGTGACCACGGTGCCGGTGCCCCCGCAGTTGGCGCACGGCGTGGAGAACGAGAACAGGCCCTGGTTGTCGTCGAGCACGCCCCGGCCCTGGCACTGCCCACAGGTGGTGGGCACGGTGCCGGGCTTGGCCCCGCTGCCGTGGCAGGTGGAGCACGCCGCGTCGGAGGTCAGGTGCAGGCTGGTGGTGACACCGGTGACGGCCTCACGGAAGGGCAGGTGCAGCTCGGCTTCGAGGTCGGCGCCACGTTGGGGACCAGGACCTCGGGAGGCGCCGCCGCCCGGGCGTCCCCGGCGGCCGAAGAGCCCGCCGAGGATGTCGCCCAGGTCGCCGCCGTCGAAGCCGAACGGGGCGCCACCGGCGCCGGGACCCGGACCGGACCCGGACCCGCCGCCCGGCCCGCCGAAGCCCATGCCCCCCATGGGACCGAGCCGGCGGACCTCGTCGTACTCCTTGCGCTTGGCCTCGTCGCCCACCACGTCGTAGGCGGCCGAGATCTCCTTGAAGCGCTCCTCGGCCGCCTCGTCGCCGGGGTTGGCGTCGGGGTGGAGCTCCCGGGCCAGCTTGCGGTAGGCGCGCGTGATCTCCTTGGCCGTCGCCGTCTCCGAGACGCCGAGGACCTTGTAGTAGTCCTTCTCGAACCACTCACGCTGCGCTGTCACCGGTTCCTACCGTTGCCTTCCTCGTCGTCGTGGGGGTGGACGGGCGGGGTCAGCCCCGCACCTTCACCATGGCGGGTCGCAGGACCCGACCCTTGAGCACGTAGCCGGTGCGGAGCACGTCGACGACGATGGACTCGCCGTCGTCGCCGGGCTCGTGGAGCACCGCCTCGTGCTGGTTGGGATCGAAGGGCTGGCCTTCGGGTTCCATGCGCTCCAGGCCGTCGCGCCCGAGCACCTCGAGCAGCATCTTGGCGATGGGCTCGACATCGGGTGCGCCGTGGCCCATGGCCGCGTCGCAGGCGTCGAGCACCACGAGCAGCTTCTCCACGAGGGACTCGGCGGCTCGCTCGCGCACGTCGCCGGCCTCGCGGGCGGAGCGCTTCTTGAAGTTGTCGAAATCGGCCTTCAGGCGCAGGAGCGTGTCGCGGTACTCGTCGCGCTCGGCGACCAGGGCGGCGACGTCGACCAGGTCGTCGTCGCCGGCCTGCGGGCCGTCGAAGCCGCTCTCGGCAGCCGCGGCCGCCTCGAGCAGATCGTCTTCGAGGTGGTCGTCGTCGGAGGTGGCCGCCGGGTCAGGCCCGGCGGCACCGCCCTCGGAGGAGCTCACTTGTCCTCGTCGTCGACGATCTCGGCATCGACGACGTCGTCGTCGTCGGGAGCCGAGCCGGCGCCGCCACCGGCGCTGGCGCCGGTGGTCTGCTCGCTGGCCGCCGCCTGCTCGTACAGCTTCTGGGTGAACTCCTGGCTGGCCGTCATGAGCGCCTCGGTGGCGGTCTTGATGGCCTCGAGGTCCGAGCCCGAGATGGCCGTCTTGAGATCGGCCAACTTGGTCTCGACGTTGCCGCGCTCCTCGTCGGAGATCTTGTCGCCCTGGTCCTTCAGGAGCTTCTCGGTCTGGTACACGAGCGTGTCGGCCGAGTTGCGCACGTCGGCCTCCTCGCGGCGGAGGCGGTCCTCCTCGGCGTGGGCCTCGGCGTCCTTCACCATCTGGTCGATCGAGTCCTTGGACAGCGACGACTGACCGGTGATGGTCATGGACTGCTCCTTGTTGGTGGCGCGGTCCTTGGCCGAGACGTGCACGATGCCGTTGGCGTCGATGTCGAAGGTGACCTCGATCTGGGGCACCCCGCGCGGGGCGGGCGGCAGGTCGACGAGCTGGAACTTCCCGAGGGTCTTGTTGTACTGCGCCATCTCGCGCTCGCCCTGCAGCACGTGGATCTCGACCGACGGCTGGTTGTCCTCGGCCGTGGTGAAGACCTCGGTGCGACGGGTGGGGATGGTGGTGTTGCGCTCGATGAGCTTGGTCATGACGCTGCCCTTGGTCTCGATGCCGAGCGACAGCGGGGTGACGTCGAGGAGCAGGACGTCCTTGACCTCGCCCTTGAGGACACCGGCCTGGACGGCGGCGCCGACGGCCACGACCTCGTCGGGGTTGACGCCCTTGTGGGGGTCGTTGCCGGTCATCTCCTTGACCAGCTCGACCACCGCGGGCATGCGGGTGGAACCGCCGACGAGCACGACGTGCTCGATGTCGCCCTGGGTCAGGCCGGCGTCGGAGATGGCCTGCTCGAACGGGCCCTTGCAGCGCTCGAGGAGGTCGGCGGTGAGCTCCTGGAACTTGGCTCGGGTGAGCTGCTCGTCGAGGTGGAGCGGACCGTCCTGGGTGGCGGTGATGAAGGGCAGGTTGATCTGGGTGCTCTGCACCTGCGAGAGCTCGATCTTGGCCTTCTCGGCCGCTTCCTTGAGGCGCTGCACGGCCATGTTGTCCTTGGACAGGTCGACGCCGTGGGCGGTCTTGAAGCTCTCGACCAGCCAGTCGATGACGCGCTGGTCCCAGTCGTCGCCACCGAGGTGGGTGTCGCCGTGGGTGGACTTGACCTCGAACACGCCGTCGCCGATCTCGAGCACGGACACGTCGAACGTGCCGCCGCCGAGGTCGAAGACGAGGATCGTCTGGTCGGCGGTCTCCTTGTCGAGGCCGTAGGCCAGCGCCGCCGCGGTGGGCTCGTTGATGATGCGCAGCACCTCGAGGCCGGCGATCTGGCCGGCTTCCTTGGTGGCGGTGCGCTGGGCGTCGTCGAAGTAGGCGGGCACGGTGATGACGGCCTGGTTGACGGTGTCGCCGAGGTAGGCCTCGGCGTCGCGCTTGAGCTTCATGAGCGTGCGCGCCGAGATCTCCTGGGACGTGTAGTCCTTGGCGTCGATGTCGATCTTCCAGTTGGTGCCGACGTGGCGCTTGACCGACCGGATGGTGCGGTCGGGGTTGGTGATCGACTGGCGCTTGGCGACCTCGCCGACGAGGACCTCGCCGTTCTTGGCGAAGGCGACCACCGACGGGGTGGTGCGGCTCCCCTCGGCGTTGGGGATGACGACGGGTTCGCCACCCTCGAGGACGGCGACGACCGAGTTGGTGGTACCGAGGTCGATACCGACGGCCTTGGGCATGAGCGTTGCTCCTGGGGTTCGGGGGTGTGGTTCAGGGACGGTTCCGGGGCGCCAGCAGCACTGCCACACGACACCACCAGGAAACTTGAGTGTGATCGTAACAACTTCTCCGGCCGTTCCAACATTCCCCGGGGCGGGCCCACCCACCGCACCTCGGCGGTGACATCGGCCACGTCCGAGGCGACCCGGCGTCACCGCCAGAGAGGTCGGAGCGCGCCGGCAGCGTCGGGCAGACTGTCGCCATGACCGCACGCCTCGTCCTGCTCCGCCACGGCCAGAGCACGTGGAACCTCGAGAACCTCTTCACCGGCTGGTACGACGCCGACCTCACCGACCAGGGCCGCGCCGAGGCCGAGGCCGCCGGGCCGGCCATGGCCGACGCCGGGATCACGCCGACGGTGCTGCACACCTCGCTGCAGGTGCGGGCCATCCGCACCGCCAACCTGGCCCTCGACGCCATGGGCCTGCTCTGGCTGCCGGTGCGGCGCTCGTGGCGCCTGAACGAACGGCACTACGGCCAGCTCCAGGGCCAGAACAAGAAGGAGGCCACCGAGCAGTTCGGCAAGGAGCAGGTCTTCGAGTGGCGCCGCAGCTACGACACCCCGCCCGAGCCCCTCGACATGGACGACGAGCGCCACCCTCGCTTCGATCCCCGCTACGCCGACCTCCCCCCGGACGTGCTCCCTCGATCCGAGTGCCTCGAAGACGTCGTGGCCCGCATGCTGCCCTACTGGTACGACGGCATCGTGCCCGACCTGCGGGCCGGCCACACCGTGCTCGTCGTGGCCCACGGCAACAGCCTGCGAGCCCTCATCAAGCACCTCGACGGCATCTCCGACGCCGACATCGCCGAGGTCAACCTGCCCACGGGCGTCCCCATGCTCTACGAGCTCGACGACGCCATGATGCCCGCCGAGGCCAAGGCCCTCCCCGACCGCTACCTCGGCGACGCCGAGGCGGCCAAGGCCGCCGCCGACGCCGTGGCCCGCCAGGCCGGCTGACACCACCGACCGCTCGAGGGGCACCACCGCCCGGACGCGAGGAGGGCCCGGCCTGACGGCCGGGCCCTCCTGCGTGTCCAGGGGGCCGATGGACGGCCCGGTGGCTCAGAGAGCGTCGTCGCCGAGCTCTCCGGTACGGATGCGCTGGACCGACCCGACGGCCGTGGTCCAGATCTTGCCGTCACCGATCTTGCCGGACTGGGCGGCGGCGGAGATGACCTCCACCACCGCCGCGGTCTGGGCCTCGGCGACGATGACCTCCACCTTCACCTTGGGGAGCAGATCGACGGTGTACTCCGCTCCTCGGTAGGTCTCGGTGTGGCCGCCTTGGCGGCCGTGGCCCTTCACCTCGGTGATGGTGATGCCGGTGATGCCGCTGTCGATGAGGGCGGCCTTCACCGTGTCGAGGGCGTGGGGACGGATGACTGCGGTCACGAGTGTTGCCATGTGATCGATCTCCTAGCTCTTGGCCGAGCCGACGAGCATGTCTTCGCTCATGCCGGCCAGGGAGTCGGGTGCGTAACCGGGGGAACCGTGCTCGGAGAGGTCGAGACCCTCGATCTCCTCGGCGGGCGAGACCCGGAAGATGCCGGCGGCCTTGAGCACGCCGAACAGGATGCCGGTCGTGACGGCCACCCAGGCGAGGATGCCCAGGGCACCGAGCAGCTGGGTGCCGAGCAGGCTGGCCCCGCCGCCGTCGAAGAGGCCGTCTTCGATGGCGAACAGGCCGGCGGCGGTCAGACCCCAGAAGCCGGACACGGCGTGCACGGCCACGGCACCGACCGGATCGTCGACCTTGAGGACCCGCTCGATGAAGAGAGCGGCGGGGACCACGACCAGCCCGGCGACGAAGCCGACGATGATGGCCGGGACCGGGTTGACGTTGCCGACGATGGCGCAGATCGACACCAGGCCCGCCAGCAGGCCGTTGCCGGCCATGGAGACGTCCGGCTTCTTGAGCAGGAGCCAGGCCGAGATCATGGCGCCCACCGCACCCGCACAGGCGGCGAAGAGGGTGAGGACAGCCACGATCGGCACCGACATGTCGGCCTGGAGGGCCGAACCGGGGTTGAAGCCGAACCAACCGATGAAGAGGATCAGCACACCGGTGAGGGCCAGCGGGATGCTGTGGGCCGGGATGGCCCGAGGCTTGCCGTCCGGACCGAACTTGCCGAGGCGAGGACCGAGGATGAGCGCACCCATGAAGGCGGCGACACCACCCGTCATGTGGACCAGACCGGAGCCGGCGAAGTCCATGAAGCCCCGCTCGGCCAGCCAGCCGCCGCCCCACTGCCAGGAGACGACCACCGGGTAGATGAAGCCGGTGATGGCGATGGTGTAGACGATGTAGGCGACGAAGCGGGTCCGCTCGGCGACCGCACCGGCCACGATGGTGGCGGCGGTGGCGGCGAACGCAGCCTGGAAGAAGAAGTCCGTGGACACGCTCAACGGATAGAAGCCGTCACCGAGGGCCGAGAGGTCCGGTGACAGGTCCATCAGCCCCGGCACACCCCAACCGGCGAAGCCGATGAAGCCACCGCCGTCGAAGCCCGGGTAGGCGAGGCCCCAGCCGACGAGGGCGAAGACCAGCACGCCGAGGGCGGCGTCCATGAGGCTCTTCATCATCATGTTGGCCGAGTTCTTGGCCCGGGTGAGCCCCGAGGCCAGCAGGGCGAAGCCCAGCTGCATGAAGAAGACCAGCACGCCGGAGATGAAGATGAAGATGTTGTCCAGGATCACGGTCTGGGCCACGTCCTGGGCGGTGCCCGTGAACCGGTCGAGCAACTCGGCCTCGACGACGACCACGTCGGGACCGGATCCTTCCTGGGCGAGGGCCGGGACGGCGGCGAGCACGAGCAACGCTGCGACCAGACCTCCTCCCGTGAGCAATTTCCTGCGCATGCTTCCTCCTGTTGGGGGTGTTTCGGACACTTGTTGGGTGGGGAGCCACCGGTCGACCACCCGATCCACGCCGACCGGGGGGCTCCTTGTCTGACTCGTTCATGACCGTACGGACGAGTCGTTTCCCGACTGTTTGCTGACTGTTACGTGTTGCCGTCGCGTTTGTGTCGGGCCTGTTTCGGAGCCGCCGTCGCCCGCCTCACGCCGAGGTCCGAGCCGCCAGGGCGGCCCCGGACTCCACGCCTTCGAGCAGGTAGCCCCGAGAACGGATGGTGCGGATCACCAGTGCGAGCGGGGCGATGCGCCGCCGCACCCGCAACATGTGCACGTCGAGGGCGTTGCGGCCCGGGGCCCCCTGCGGCCAGCCGGCCCGGGCCAGCTGCTCCCGGCTCACCACCGCCCCGAAGCGGCCGAGGAGCGCCGACATCAGACGGGCCTCCACCGGGGGCAGCGAGACCCACGCGTCGCCGTGGCGCAGCACACCGTCGGGGTCCAGGGTGGGACGACCTTCGAGCGGACGACCGCTGCGGTGCAGCAGGGTCCGCACCCGGGCTTGCACGTCGTCGTCGCTGGCCGGCAGGCGGACCCAGTCCTCGACCGGGTCGGTCACCACGGGGGGCGGTTGGTCCGGGTCCACGAGCAGCAACCTCGGGAGCCCCTGGGAACGCAGGTCCTCCCGACGCTCCTGCTCGTGCGGCCAACGCAGGAGTTCGACATCCACGACGGCGACCGTAGGAACCGGCTGTTACCGGATTGTTTCGCGGTGGTGAAGAGACGGGGGCCACACCACCGCACCGGCCGCTCCGTACCGCGAGCACCGCCCGCCGGCCGAACCTATGCTGCCGCCATGGCACGTGACGCATGGCTCACCCACCTCGCCCAGGTCCCGATGTTCGCCCACTGCTCGAACAAGGAGCTCCAGCAGGTGGCCCAGGCCACCATCGAGCTGGAGGTCAACGACGGCAAGGTGCTGGTCCGCGAGGGCGAGCCCGGCCACGAGTGCTTCATCATCGTCGACGGCCAGGCCGAGGTCGTCCGCAACGGCCAGCAGGTCGCGGTGCTCGGACCAGGCGACGTCGTGGGCGAGCTGGCCCCGCTCACCGGTGGGCCTCGCACCGCCAGCGTCACCGCGGTCGGACCCCTCCAGCTGCTCGTCATCGGCCAACGCGAGTTCGCCGGGTTGCTCGAGGAGATCCCCGGCTTCGCCAACCGGGTGCTGCACGACCTCGCCGGGCGCATGCGCGAGCTCGACGAGAAGGCCTACGGCTGACCCGGCCGCGGTGCCCTCCCAGGGCTCCGCTGAGCGGCTCCGACGAGCCGGTTGGGTCCCCGCTCGCCCCTCGCGAGTACGTTGGGCGACCGTATGGACGCCAAGAAGACCCGCCTCAAGGCCCCCCATCTCGTCCTGATCATCGGTATCGCCTTCGCGGCGGTCACCGGGATCTCGGGCATCGCCTCCGCGGTGTTCGACCAACACGACGACTCCACCGTCACCCGTGAGGTCTTCGGGGGCATCCCGTCGGCGGTGAAGATCACCTTCTACGTGATCATCCCCGTGCTGTTGGTCTACGGGGCGGTCCTGTTCAGCCACCGGGTGCAGAACTGGACGCGGGGCAAGCCCGACAACCGCAGCACCACGTCCAAGAACGTCAAGCGCCGCCTGGCCGACTTCCGGGCCGGCGTCTACATGCAGACGCTGCTGCGCGACCCGGCCGCGGGCATCATGCACTCGCTCATCTACTTCTCGTTCCTGATCCTGCTGGCCGTCACCACCGTCCTCGAGATCAACCACCAGCTCCCCGGGAGCTGGAAGTTCCTCAACGGCCGCGTGTACCAGGGCTACTCCTTCATCGGCGATGCCGCCGGCCTCATGCTGCTCGTCGGCGTGGTGTGGGCCATCGTGCGCCGCTACGTGCAGCGCCCGTACCGCATCCGCATCAAGACCAAGCCCGAGCACGCCATCATCCTCGGCGTCTTCCTGGCGCTGGCCGTCACCGGCTTCCTGGCCGAGGCCTACCGCATCGCCCTCGACGGCACCCCCGACTTCGAGAAGTGGTCGTTCGTCGGATACCCGCTGGCGCTGCTGGTGGACGGGTCGTCGAACATCGCCGGCTGGCAGCAGTTCTGGTGGATCGTCCACGTGCTCAGCTTCGTGGCCTTCCTCGTGATCCTGCCCGTCACCATGCTGCGCCACATGTTCACCTCGCCGCTGAACATGTACCTGAAGGACCGCGATCGGCCCAAGGGCGCCATGAAGCCCATGCCGAACCTGATGGAGACCGAGCTCGAGAGCTTCGGCGCCTCCACCATCGAGGACTTCACCTGGAAGCAACTCCTCGACACCGACGCCTGCACCATGTGCGGTCGCTGCACCGCCGTGTGCCCCGCCCAGAACACGGGCAAGGCCCTCGATCCCCGCGAGATCGTGCTCAAGACGGGCGAGGTCATGGCCGCCACCGGCACGCCGCAGGTGTCGCCCCCCATCGGCACCGACCCCGACATCATCATCTCGGCCAACTCGGTGTTCGAGCGCATCACCCCCGAGGAGATCTGGGCCTGCACCTCCTGCAAGGCCTGCGACGAGAACTGCCCGGTCAACATCGAGATCCTCGACAAGATCCTCGACATGCGCCGCTACCTGTCGCTCATGGAGTCCAACTTCCCCACCGAGCTCGGCAACGCCTACCGCTCGATGGAGAACTCCGGCAACCCGTGGGGCATGAGCCAGAACGAGCGGGCCGACTGGGCCGACAAGATCGAGGGCATCGAGATCCTCGACGGCACCAGCCCCCTCGAAGCCGACTATCTGTACTGGGTGGGCTGCGCCGGGTCGTTCGACGACAAGAACAAGAAGGTCACCCAGGCCATGGCCCAGCTGCTGCAGCGGGCCGAGGTCTCCTTCGCCATCCTCGGCCCCTCCGAGATGTGCACCGGTGACCCCGCCCGGCGCTCCGGCAACGAGTACATCTTCCAGATGCTCGCCATGCAGAACGTCGAGACCCTCAACGGCATGGGCGTCAAGAAGATCATCACCCAGTGCCCGCACTGCTTCAACACGCTGGCCAACGAGTACCCCGACCTGGGCGGCCACTACGAGGTCGTGCACCACAGCCAGTTCCTCGAGTGGCTCATCGACCAGGGCAAGCTCGACCTGTCGACCGCCAAGCTCGAGGAGCGGATCGTGTACCACGACTCCTGCTACCTCGGCCGCCACAACGACGTCTACATGTCGCCGCGCAACGTCATCGGTTCGCTGGCCGGCATCGAGATCGTCGAGGCCGAGCGCAACGGCACCAAGGGCATGTGCTGCGGCGCCGGCGGCGCCCGCATGTGGATGGAGGAGCACACTGGCAAGCAGGTGAACGTGGAGCGCTCCCAGGAGCTCATCGCCACGGGCGCCAGCAAGATCGCGGTGGCCTGCCCCTTCTGCTACATCATGATCGACGACGGCGTGAAGGGCGAGGGCCTCGAAGAGGGCGAGGTCGAGGTGGCCGACATCTCCATGCACATCCTCGACGCCATCGAGGCCGGGGAGAAGGCCACGACCGAGGTCCCCGCCGGTGTCGTGGACGACTGAGGCCCCCAAGGTCCTGGTCGTCGCCGACGACCGAGACGCCGGCGAGCTGCTCTCCCGGCTGATCGATCGGGCCGGCTGGCGCTCCGACCTGGCCTTCTCCATCGACGCCGCCGTCGAGGAGCTGGCCGACGCCTCGCCCGCCTACGTGGGCATCGTGGTCGACATGGCCGCCGACGCCGGCGCCGGCAACCTCGAGATGCTGCACCGCACCCGGGGTGTCCCCGGCGCCGCCGGCGCCACCCCGCTGGTGATCTGCAGCTGGCGCGACGACATCCGGGCCCAGGCCTGGATCTCGGGCACCGACGGGTTCCTCACCCGGCCCTTCCGGGCCGACGACCTGATCGAGCAGCTGCGCGCCGCCGTCGACCGGCCCGCCGCCGAGCGCGACGGCCATCGCCAGGGCCAGATCGGGCTCACGGTCCCCGACGCCCCCGCCTGACCCTCCGCTCGACGGATGGTCGACGGATGGCCCGAGCAGGCGTGGGCCTAGAAGTTCTCCCAGTACCGGCTGGGCCGAGGGCCGACCTGGCCCTGGTACTTCGAGCCGACCGAACTGGAGCCGTACGGGTGCTCGGCCTCGCTGGTCATGCGGATGAAGCTGATCTGGCCGATCTTCATGCCCGGGTAGAGGGTGATGGGCAGGTTGGCCACGTTGGAGAGCTCGAGCGTGAGCTGGCCGTCCCAACCGGCGTCGACGAACCCGGCGGTGGAGTGGATGAGCAGACCCAGGCGACCGAGGCTGGACTTGCCCTCGAGGCGGGCCACCAGGTCGGCGGGGAGGCGCACCCGCTCGCTGGTGGAGCCCAGCACGAACTCGCCGGGGTGGAGGATGAAGACGTCCTCGGCGTTGATCTCGACCAGCTCGGTGAGGTCCTCGAGGTTGGCCTTGACGTCGATGTAGCCCATCGTGTGGTTCCGGAACACCCGGAAGTAGCGATCGATGTGCAAGTCGACGGAGGAGGGCTGGATGCACGTCTCGTCGAGCGGGTCGATCTCGATGCGCCCGGCGGCGAGCTCCTCGCGGATGGTGCGGTCGGAGAGGATCACGTTGGGGCACGCTACTCGCCGTCGGCGGGTCGGCGGCGTGGCACCCTGGGGCCACGAAGGGGGACCACGACCGTGACCGACGAGACGACCAGCGACACGACCCGCCCCTCGACGGCCGAGGCCGTCGAGCAGATCACCAGGGACGGCTACACCATCCTCGAGCGGGTGGTGCCCGACGACCTGGTGGCCGAGCTGGTGGAGCGGGTGGACGTCGCCATGGCCCGCCAGGGCACCGCCTACGGCACCAACACCTTCCTCGGCCACCACACCCGGCGGCTGTTCAACCTGCTGGCCCGCGATCCGGCGTTCGCCCGGGTGCCGGTGTTCGAACCGGTGCTCGACGTGGCCTCCGGCGTCCTCGACGAGGGGCTGCTGGTGTCGTCGATGACCGCCATCGAGATGAACCCGGGCCAGGCACCCCAGCCGTTCCACGCCGACGACGGGTCCATCCCGCTGCCCCGCCCGCACGTGCCGATCACGTGCGTGGCCATCTGGGCGCTCACCGACTTCACCGAGGAGAACGGGGCCACCCGCCTGGTGCCCGGTTCGCACCGGGCCGACCGCATCCCCCGCAAGGGTGAGCAGCCCGACGAGCTGGTGGAGGCGACGATGCCGGCCGGCAGCGTGCTCGTCTACAACGGGTCGGTGTGGCACGGGGGCGGCGAGAACCGCTCCGATGCCCGCCGCATGGGCCTCGTGTCGAACTACTGCGCCGGCTGGGTGCGCCACGAGGAGAACCAGCTGCTGGCCCTCTCACCCGAGCAGGTGGCCGCCTTCCCGCCGCGGCTGCGGCGCATGGTGGGCTACGGGATCTACCGGGGGCTGATCGGCCACGTCGACCAGGTCGACCCGGCCACCTGGCTGGACCCCGACACGGCCAGCGACCTGGTCTGGGACCGCATCCGCTGAGCTCGACGGTCGCGCTCCCCCGGCCCCCGGCCGACCCTGACGGGTCGGCCCCCAGCCGGGCTCCGCGACCGCTCAGGAGTCGCCGACGCCGGGCATGTTGTGCACGTAGGACTTCTCCTCGGCGCGGTGCTTGATGCGCCAGCCGTCGGAGGTCCGCACCATCTCGTCGACGTACCAGAGCCCGCAGTAGAAGACCTGCACCTTGTCGTCGCCGAGCTTCATGACCATCGGGTTGTGGCAGATGGTCTTGACGTGGGCGGTGTCGCCGTCGATCTCGATCTTGGAGGTCGACACCATGTGCTGGAAGGAGCTGAACATCGGCATGGCCTCGGCCAGGAACGCCTTGGTCTCGGCCACGTTCCCGGCGCTGCCCCCGAAGGCCGTGTAGTCGATGTGGGCGTCGGGGGTGAAGATCCCGTCGAGGGCGTCCCAGTCGCGGGTGTCGATGGCGTAGCTGTAGGCCACCAACAGGTCCTGGATCTCCATGCGGTCGGAGATCTCCTGCAGGCTCATGGTCATCGGTGCGCTTCCCCCGGGTGTGTGTGTGGTCGGTGGCGACACTCTAGGGATCGTGGCGGAGCGACGACCCGCCCGGTCACCGGGTGCGGCGCTGGCTCCGACCACAGGAGGGTCGTCTAGAGTTGCGGCGTAGGTCGTCGCCACGGCGACACCCGCGGGTGTAGTTCAGAGGCAGAACATCAGCTTCCCAAGCTGAGAACGCGGGTTCGATTCCCGTCACCCGCTCCATCCATTGTGATGTCGCGAGACATCGAGGACAGTCCGGACCTGCATCACGGTCCGGGCTGTTGGCAGCGGGTCGACCCAACGAGTCCTCTTGACTCCGATCGCTGTCACGCCGCGCCGTGTCACCGTGGCGCAAGGCTCCTGACGCGCCCGCACCCCGTTCGTTCCGCCGCCCAGCGGGGCCCGACCACGGCGGGGCGAGCGCGAGATCAGTCCTGGAACTCGGGTGGGCGGCCTTCCTTGCGGGCCCGCACGCCCTCCTCGAAGTTCTTCGTCGTGAGGCGCACGAACAGCTGGGTGTGCGTCTCCATCTCGATGGCGGCCCGCAGGCTGCCCATCTCGAGGCCGGCCCACATGGCCCGCTTGGTCAGCGAGATGCCCTGGGTGCTCCAGCCGTTGATCCGGTCGGCGAGATCGAGCGCCTCGGTCATCAGGTCCTCGTCGGGGACCACCCGAGACACGAGACCGATCTCGGCCGCCTCGTGGGCGTCGATGTCACGCCCGGACAGCATGAACTCGAACGCCCGCGACGACCCGATGGCCCGGGGCAACAAGAAGCTGAGACCGAGCTCGGTCGCGGTCAGGCCGTTGTTGATGCCCGCCGCACGGAAGTAGGCGGACTCGCCGGCGAGGCGGATGTCGGCGCCCAGCGTGAGGCACATCCCCCCGCCGATGGCGGCGCCGTTGACCGCGCAGATCACGGGCTGCTGCATGCGCTGCATGGCCGGCACCAGGTCGGCCAGCAGCGACATCGACTTGGTGGCGATGCGGGTGAGGGTCAGGCCGTCGATGTTGGGGGGCGGGCCGCCGTCGTCGCTGGTGTCGGCTCCGGAGCAGAAGCCACGACCGGCACCGGTGAGGATCACGCAGGTGGTGTCGTTGTCGGCCCCCACCTCCTCGAGCGCCTCGGCGAAGGGCACCATCAGCTGGAAGGCCATCGAGTTCATCCGCTCGGGCCGGTTCAGCGTGATGACGGTGGTGTGGGGCCGCGGCTTGTCGATCAGGACGAGGTCGTTGCGATCAGCGCTCATGGGTGCGACACCGTAGACACGCTTCCCGTTGCGACGCACCGACGACGAACCAGCTCGGGCGGCTGTGCCGAGGACCACCAGGGACGCCGCCACGCTCCGGGGCTGCACTCAACCCGGCGGCGCGGCGCGCCGATGTCAAGGAACGCGTCACATGACCTTAGGAGCCCCCTTTTGATGGACTGGCAACCGGCCGCCGACATCGACGTCGGCCACCCGCGCACGCTCGAGGACCTGGGCGTTCCGGAAGCGCTGGTGCACGACATCGTGCTCCGCCAAGCAGTGGCCATGGGCCGGACCTCCACCACCCGGTTGAGTGCCAAGCTGCGGATCGGGCCCTGGCTGATGACCAAGGTGGTCGAGGAGCTGCGCGACCTGCAGTTCGTCGAGGTGCAGGGCATCGACGGCCGCGACTACCTGCTCGCGCCGACCATCGCCGGTCGCCAGCAGGCCAACGACCGCATGCAGCTCTCGCGCTACGTCGGGCCCGTCCCGGTGCCCCTGGCGGCCTACACCGACGTGATCCGCAAGCAGCACGCCAGCCCCAAGGTGGACCTGGCGGCGTTGAGGACAGCCTTCTCGGACCTCGTCATCAGCGACGACCTCCTGCGCGAGCTGGGACCCGCCGCCATCGCCGGCGGGGCGATGTTCCTCTACGGCCCACCCGGCACCGGCAAGTCGTCCATCGCCGAGCGTCTCCTGCGGATCTACGGAGACCTCGTCCTCGTCCCCCATGCCGTCGAGGTCGACGGCCAGATCATCACGGTGCTCGATCCCGTCGTGCACACACCGGTCGATCCCCAGCCCAGCGGCATCGACCCCCGTTGGGTCCTGTGCCACCGCCCCTGCCTCATCCTCGGAGGCGAGCTCGGACCGGAGATGCTCGACCTCAAGTACCAGCGCGACAGCGGCACCTACGTGGCGCCGGTGCAGATGCAGGCCAACAACGGGATCCTGGTGATCGACGACTTCGGCCGCCAGGCCCACCTCAGCCCCGAGGCGCTGCTCAACCGCTGGATCGTCCCCCTCGACCGCCAGCGCGACCACCTGATGCTCGACCACGGCGTGAAGTTCGACATCCCCTTCGACGTCAAGATCGTGTTCTCGACCAACCTCCAGCCCGAGACGCTCGGCGACGAGGCGTTCTTCCGCCGCATCCAGTCCAAGGTGCTGATCCCGTCCATCGACGACCAGGCGTTCGACGAGATCCTGCGCCGCGTCTGTGACCACACCGGGGTCACGCTCGCCCCCGGCGCCGCCGAGCACCTCCGCCGCACCAGCCGCGAGCTCGGCGACGGCGACCTGCGGCCCTACCTCCCGGCGGCGGTCTGCAAGATCCTCAGCTCGATCTGCAGCTTCGAGGATCTGCCCCTCGAGCTGCACGCCGAGATGATCAACCGCATCGCCCACATGTACTTCACCCACACCGACGACCGGGGTGGCGAGATACCCGTGGCGGCGTCGGCGCGGCGGCCCGTCACCATGCCGGCGTTCCTGCAGGATTCCACGATCTCACCCGCCGAGCGCACACCCGCCCAGCGCCGCGAGCAGGTGGCCGCCGCGATCGAAGCCAGCGTCGCCGCCAACAGAGCCTGAGCCACGGTCCCACGGGGCCCGTGCCCGACATCTGCGACGACCTGGACTGGGCCGGTGTTTCAGAATGGCGCGCAACGCGCCGACGTCTCATTGCATGGAGAGGCCAGGACCCTACGAGCGACGAATCGGAGAACGCGTTCCGATCGAGCCCATCGAGGTCACCTGGCTCGTCCCCGCCGAGGAGTCCGGACGGTTCGGTCGTCGCCGCCGCGTCGTCAGGGAGCAGTCGGGGCGAGTGCTCGACGTCTCCATCACGGGTGCGGCCATCGAAGGACCGGCCGAATCAGGTCTGCGCACCGGTGCCGAGGTGACGATTCGAGCCTGTGGTGGCGACTCGGTCGTGCGGATCCGGCGCGCCCAGGAGACCGAGCGGTCAGGAATCCTTCGGTACGGCGTCGAGTTCGTCGCCCTCGACGGTGGCCTCAAAGGCGAGGTGAGCTCCATCCTGCAACGCGGTCGGCCCGGCGAGTCCACGTGGCGCCGCTCGCTCTAGCGGCCGCCGTCGGTCAGGACCACCGCTCTCACGGGCAGTCGGTGGGGCTCCGCCCGGACCCCAGCCTCAGACGACGAGCGCGTCGCCGTTGAGCACGAGCGCCACGACCGCGCTGACTGCGGTGACGAGCGTGAGCGACCATGCGGCGCGCTCACGTCCCGTCAAGGCGGCGACCACGACGGCGACGAGAGCGACGGAGCCCACGGCCAGCAGCGCAGCGGTGCCGGCCGACGGGCCATCCGGGGGCCCGACGGCGATCAGCGCCAGCGCCACCCCGAGCAGTCCGGCGCCGATGAGCAACCCGCCGAGGTAGGAGATCCGCTGGGGCAGGCCGCGGACGCCCGTGCGAGCGTCGGACTCCCGATCGGCCAGGCCGTTGACGAAGTGGGCACCGGCACCCATGAGGGCGGCAGCGACGGTGGCCCAGGCGGGAGGCCAGGGGTGGCCGGGCAGCCCGAGCGTCACGAAGGCGGGCAGGAGCCCGAAGGCCACGAGGTAGCACGCGGCACTGGCCACCGTCCGCTTCAGCCCCAGGTTGTAGGCCCACGCGGCGAGGACGGCGGCGACGTGCACGACACCGGCCCGCCACCCCGAGAGCATGGACAACGGCACGGTGAGCACGAGGGCGATGATCGCTGCTCGTCCCACCGTGGTGGACGCCACCGCACCGGCCACGATCGGCTTGTCCCGGCGACCGGCCCTGCGGTCCCGGTCACGGTCGGCCCAGTCGTTGCTCCACCCCACCGACAGCTGCCCCGCCAGCACGGCAGCCACCACCGCCGCCACACCCGGAGCGCCCCGTCCGACGATGGACGCCAGCGTGGCGGTAATGGCGGTGACGACGACGGTGGGCTGGAAGTGGCTCGCCCGCAGCAGGCCTCGCACGCCGGCGAGTATCCCCCAGCTCCGGCGGCGCGAGCGGTCCCGCCGACCGAATCGGGCCGTCGGCCCGGCACCGACGACGCGGGGCGGTGATACTCGGCGGATGAGCTCGACGAGAGCTGCACCGGTACGACCCCGCAACGACCTGCGCCAGTACGACGACCTGGCCGAGACGTGGTGGGACGGCGGCGGCCCCTTCGCGGCCCTGCACTGGCTCGCCGAAGCCCGTGGGCGCCTGGTGCCCGCCCCCGAGCCCGGCGCGGTGGCCGTGGACCTGGGCACGGGCGGCGGCCTCATGGCCGCGCATCTCGACGGCTACCACCACATAGGCCTGGACCTCACCCGTTCTGCGCTCCACGTCGCCCGACGCAGGGGGGTGATGGCGGCCCAGGCCGACGTGCGCGCCGTGCCCCTCGCCACCGCCTCCGCCGACGTGGTCCTGGCCGGCGAGCTGTTCGAGCACGTGCGGCCCCTCGAGCCGGTCGTCGCCGAGATCGCTCGCGTGCTGCGCCCCGGCGGCACCGTCGTGTTCGACACCCTCAACGACACCAGGTTCGCCCGGACGGCGCTGGTCACCGTCGCCGAACGCCTGCCGGGAGGGCCCCCGCCCCGCATCCACGACCCAGCCCTCTTCGTCGCTCCCGACCGACTCCGCGCCCTCTTCGCCGACCACGGCGTCGACGTCACCATGCACGGCTTGCGGCCCTCGGTGCCCGAGTACCTGCGCTTCCTCGTCCGACGCCGAGGCCGGGTGACCATGGTCCGAACGAGGTCGCTCAACGGGGTCTACGCCGGGACCGGGCGGAAACGGTGACCGCGGTGACCGACGAGGAGCTCGCCGAGCGGGCCGCAGCCGTGGCCCGCCAGCTGGCGGAGCGAGCCGCACACCACGACGCCACCGCCGGCTTCCCCGCCGACGACGTCGAAGACCTGCGAGCCGCCGGCCTCCTCGGGCTGATGGTGCCCACGGAGATGGGCGGGCTCGGCGCCGGGTTCGCCCAGTACGTCGCGGTGGCCATGGTCCTCGCCGAAGCCAGCCCGGCCACGGCCCTGCTGTTCAACATGCACGTGTCGGTCACCGGTGGCCTCGCCGGGCTCACGCCCGAGGTGGCCGCCGCCTTGGGTGCCGACGAGCACTTCAGCGACCAACGCGAGCAGGCCCTGCGGCGCGCCGCCGACGGGTCCTTCCACGCCGTCGCCATCAGCGAACCGGGCATCGGCTCACGGCTGTCGCAGGTCCGCACCACCTACGAACCCCACCCCGACGGCTACCTGCTGCAGGGGGTGAAGTCGCCGTCGTCGGGGGCGTCGCACGCCGACGCCTACCTCGTGGCAGCGAGATCCCGGAGCGACGAGCCCCGGAAGATCTCGTACTTCCTGGTCCCCGCCGGCGATGGGGTGGAGGTGGCAGGGGTATGGGATCCGCATGGGATGCGCGCCACCGAGAGCCTCACCGTCACCCTCGACACCGTGGTGCCGCGTCAGGCGCTCCTCGGCGTCGAGGGCGTCGCCGTGGCCCTGGCCCACCTGATGCCCCAGTGGCTCGTCGCGTCCTATGCCGCCGTCTACGCCGGCGTGGCGCTGGCCGCCGTGCGCCTGGGCGCGGAGGAGCTGACGGACCGCCCCGGCGTCAGCAGCGCCGTCCGCTCCCGACTCGGCCGCGCCGATGCCTCGGCTCAGGCGGCCGTCCTGGCCGTCGAACGAGCGGCGCTCGCCGTCGACCGGGCACCCGGCGAGCCGGAGACGAACCGCTGGGTCTACCGGGCCAAGCTGCTCGCCGGCGATGCCGCCATGGACGCGGCCGGATCGGTGGCCGAGGCCTGCGGGCTCCGGGTGCTGCAGCGGGGCCACCCGCTCGAGCGGATGCTGCGCGACGCCCGCCTCGGCGCCGTCATGCCGCCCCGGAGCGACGTCTGCGCCGACCACCTGGGAACCCTCGCTCTCGGTCTGGATCCCGCCACCACGCTGGAGGATCCCCCGTGGTGAGGGGCACCGTCACCGGCTTCGGTTCGGCGTTCCCCCCGTCGACCGACCAGGGCGAGCTGTGGGACCGGTTCTTCGCGGCTCGCTTCGGCGAGCGCCGTGGGGCCGAGCAGGTCTGGGCCAACTCCGGGGTCGAGGCCCGGGGCGGCGTCGTCGTACCGACCGACACCGACGTGAGCACCTGGGGCACCGGCGCCCGCATGGAACGGTTCATGGAGGAGGCGATGCCGCTCGGGGCCGAAGCGGTGCAGGGCTGCCTGGCCGACGCCGGCCTCGAGCCGACCGACGTCGACCTGTTCGCCGTCGTGTCCTGCACCGGCTACGGCACGCCCGGGCTCGACATCAGGCTGGCCGACACCCTCGGCATGGACGTCTCCACCCAGAGGGTCCACATCGGCCACATGGGCTGCTACGCCGCCATCCCGGGACTCGCCACCGTCGCCGACGCGGCCACCGCACGGGGCAAGACGGCCGTGCTGCTGTGCCTCGAGCTGTGCAGCCTCCACGTGCAACCACCTTCCGACCAGCTCGATCAGGTCGTCGCCCACGCCCTCTTCGCCGATGCGGCCGCCGCCGTCGCCGTGACGCCCGGAGGCTCCGGGTTCGAGATGGTCGACGTGGTGGCCCGCACCGACTCCACCCGGGCCGACCAGATGACCTGGGACGTCACCGACCACGGCTTCCGCATGGGCCTCTCCCCCCGGGTCCCGGCGGCGCTGGCCCGCCACGTCGCCGACGTCGTGAGCGAGCTGCTGTCACCGCACGCGCTGGCCGTCGGTGACGTCGCCGGCTGGGCCATCCACCCCGGCGGGCCCAGGATCGTCGACGTCGTGGGCGACCGGCTGGGTCTGGACCCGGACGACCTCGCCGCATCGCGCCGGGTCCTCCGCGACCACGGCAACTGCTCGTCCCCGACCGTGCTCGTCATCCTCCAAGAGCTGGTCGACACGTCCTCGTTCGACGACGGCGACCACGTGGTGGCCATGGCGTTCGGCCCCGGCCTCACCCTCTACGCCGCCCTCCTCCGCCGGCGCTCGTGATCGACCTCCGCTGACACCCGCGTCGCGGTCGATCGGGGGCTGCACCTCGTGGTGGCGCTCCTAGAACAGCTCGTCGGTGTAGGCATCGGTGCCGTGCTTCGTGGGGACGAACGCGGCCTGCACGGCGAGGGCCCCGACGCCGCCGGCCGCGATGCGGGCCTCGCTGTCGGCGAAGTGCTCCTCCCAGCACTCGCGCGGGTCGACGTCGAGGAAGTGCAGCACCGCCACGACGTGCTCCACCCCTTCGAGCTCGGCGACGTGGCCCAACTTGTCCGGCGGGAGCGGGCGCGGTCCGAAGCGCGTCGACAGCGCCACCGGCCCGCCGACGACAGTGGGGAGGTGCTCCTCCGCCAGCCAGCGGTCGAGGGCCGGCCGGTCGCCCCCGACGGCGTCGATCACCTCGACCACGAGCCCTCCATAGGGCTGGACGAGCGCATGGACGTCGCGGGGCACATCGTCGTCGCGGTAGACGGGCCCGAGGTAGTCGTGGAACGCAGTGAAGACGTGGCGCCGCTCCTCCGTGGGATCGTGACCAGCGCCCCGGTAGCTGCCCCGTCCGTCGGCGTGGAGGCGGTTGTTGGTACCGAGGGACCACTGCTGGTGGTCATCGATGCGCCCCTCGTTGATCCAGTAGATCCCGATGTACTTCCCCGCTTCGAGCGGCACGGCCACCCGGGAACCGGACGGGCCGCGCAGGTGCTGGAGCCAGCGCGGCGCCACCCAGCGGCGACACGAGAACATCCACGGCATGGCCATGGCGCCGGTGATCATGTGATCGTCCTCGTACCAGCGGTTGTAGCCGACGACGTGCTCCGGCATCGGTTCCACCCAGGTGATCAGCGCACCACCGAGCCGCGGCGCATACGGCCCGACCCCTGGCAGCCGGCGGTAGGCCTCGTCGGGCTCGGTCGAAGCGTCGTCCATCGGTCTCCTCCACGTCGTCGCCTTCGATCAGGCGTCGCACCCCGGCAAGTGGGAGAACCGCCGGGGACGCTCGCGGCGAAGAAGGGTAGGTCCACCGGGATGGGTGACTCCGACACCGCCGGTGCAGGGCCCGCCGGGAGCGACGAGGCAGGACCACCACGAACGGCGTCGCGACGGTCCGGGCACGTGCCGCTCCGCGAACGGCCCCCGTCGGACCGGGAGCTGCTGGCCGAGCGCATCGCCGCCGAGCTGGACGTCCCCGTCACGGTGGCCGGGATCCTGCTGGTGCTCATCGTGGTCTCGGAGGGGCTCACTCCCGCAACGGCCGAGTGGCGCTGGGTGTTCGACGTCGCCAGCTGGGCCCTCTGGTCGCTGTTCGTGGTGGAGTTCCTGGCCCGCATGGTGGTCGCCCCCTCCACGGCCGCCTTCCTTCGACGCAACTGGTGGCAGGTCGTCTTCCTGGTGCTGCCGTTCCTGCGCTTCCTACGCGCCCTGACCCGCAGTGCACGGGTGGGGCGGGCCGTGGCCACCTCGGTGCGCGGCACCCGGACCGCCGGACGCACGTTGGGCAGCCGCGTCGCCTACCTCGGTGCCGCCACCATCGGCATGGTGCTCGGCGGCAGCCAGATCCTCTACGAGTACGGCCCCGGCGTCACCTACGCCGAAGCCCTCCACGACGTGGCCTTCGCCACCATCAGCGGAGAGCCCTTCGGCTTGGACGGAGCGGTGGCCGGCACACTCGAGCTGACGTTGGCGCTGTACGCCACGATCCTGTTCGCCACCCTCGCCGGCTCGCTCGGCGCCTTCTTCCTCGAACGCACCGGCGAGCGCCAACGTGGGAGGTGACGCCGGCGCGACGTCGCCGTCGGCGATCTCGGCGAGGAGGCGATCCCGGCTGTGCGCCCTCCGCGTCCGGTGGGAGGTGCTCAGCTGCGTCGACAGGAACCGAAGGTCGAAGCCGTCCGGTCAGCCTCGAACCCGGAGCGCACCGATCAGGTCCGCCTTGCGCATACCGGAGCGCCCGGGGATCTCGGCCTCCCCGGCCATGGCGCTGAGCCGGTCGACGTTCAGTTCCTCCAACCCGTCGACGGGCGCGCACAGGTCGGCGATCTCACCGGCGCGGAGCTCGTCGCCCAGGGCCTGCCACGTGTCCCAGTAGCGGCCGAGACGATCCACGAACGCACCGGGCTTCTCGGCGTAGAGCCGGGGCCCGAGGCTCCGAGCGGCAGCCTCGAGGGCCATCCGCCGGCCCCGCAGCACGATGAGAGCGCCTTCGATCTGCTCGTCGCCGCCGAACTCCTCGGGGCTGGTCGTCAGCTGCCGCTCGAGGACGGCCAGGTCGTGGGCATCGCCGAGCGCGTCAGCCAGATCGTGGAACCGCTCACCCAGCGGCACGAGCACCGAGGGGGCAGCGCGTTCGACGAGGCGGACGTGGTACCAGGTGTACTTGGCGCGCTTGCGCCACTCGTGGAAGTTCTCGGGCGACGGTGCGTCGGCGATGCTGGCGATGGCCTTGCGGCCGCGGGCGTAGGTCTTGGCGAGCCCGGGGCCGATGGCATCCCAACCGTCGTCGGCCAACGACCAGCCGTCGATCGCATCGCGCCCCTCTTCGAGGAGCCGACGGGCCCGCTGCACCCGATCGTCGTCGCCCTCGATCTCGGTGGTGGCCGCGACCGCGCGCCGGCGCAGCCCGGCGCGCACTGCGGGGAGCCCACCGTCGGGCAGCTGGTCAGAGCTGGCGGCGACGACGTCGTCGAAGGTGCCGAGCAGCGACTGGGCATCCCGGATGCTGCTGAGCTCGCGGGCTGCGTCGCGGAAGACGGCGTTGGCCTCCCCGTACTGGCTGCCCATCGACGGGCGGACGAGTCGCACGAGCCCACGAAGCTTCTTGCAACGCTTCCGGCAGTCGTGGACCGCCTCGACCGGGCCGATCCGCCCCAGGTCCCGAAGGTCACCGAGGGCCTTGTCGACCTGCTCGGCGGCGGCGGCTCGCACCGACTCCTCGACTGTGTTCTCGCGTTCGATGGCGTAGGCCATGGCCCCATCCCGATGGTTCGTCGTGTCTCGGTGCGCTCGTACCCGATGATGCGCCCGCCCATACTCCCGGTGTGTCGCGAGGCGGCACCGGGTACGGATCATGCCCACGGCTCCCCGGATGAGGGGCGGCGCCGTGACGTGGGCGCCGTGACGTGATCGGATGACGACGCCGCGGGCAGGGAGACGGAGCACCATGGGCACCGAGATCGAGCGCAAGTTCCTGGTCGAGGACGACGACTGGGACGCCAACGAAGAGACCAGCGCGGACGAGATCGACCAGGGGTACTTCGGCCCCGACGTCGAGATCCGCGTCCGTCGCTACGGCGACCACCACGTGGTCACCTGGAAGGCAGGCAAGGGGCGCAGCCGCACCGAGGTGGAGATCCCGGTCGACGCCGAGACCTTCGACCAGCTGTGGGAGCTCACCGCCGGCAGCCGTCTGCAGAAGGTGCGGCACCGGGTGCCGATCAGCGGAGGCCTCGTCGCCGAGCTGGATCGCTACCGCGGACGTCTCGAGGGGCTGAGCGTCGTCGAGGTCGAGTTCGACAGCGACGAAGCCTCCCGAGCCTTCACCCCACCTCCCGGCTTCGGCGCAGAGGTCACCGACGACGAGCGCTTCGCCAACGCCAAGCTGGCCGTGGCCGACAGCCCACCCGCCGCCCCCGCTGGTTGACGCCGCCTGAGGTCGGAGCCCCCGCCTCGCGTGCTCCGCCGCCCTCGGGTGGGTGACTACGGTGAGTCCGCATGGGAGGGCGGCGCGCGGGTGAGCTGGGTTCCGTCGCTGCGCTCCTCGCAGTGGCGATGGCCGGTGGCGCCCTCGCCGCGCTGATCACCGCCGGCTTCATCTGGCTCTACGAATCGGGCCTCGACCTGGTCTGGGACACACTCCCCGACCGGGCCGGAGTCGACCCGTACTCCTCGTGGTGGCCGTTCGCCATCCTCATCGGGGGCGGGCTCGTCGTCGGGCTCGGCCAGATGCTGCTCGGCAACCAGCCGGAGTCCATCGAGCGGGTCGTGGCCAAGTGGAAGAACCACGGGCAGGTCGAGCCGAGGACGATCCCGGCCACGATGCTCAACTCGTTGTTCGCCCTCGTCGCCGGCGGCCCCGTCGGGTTCGAGGCGGCCCTGGCCGGCCTTCTCGGCGGGTCGGCGACCTGGATCAGCGACCGCGTGCACGGGGCTCGTCGCCTCGTCCGCCAGGCCTTCGGGGCCGAGAACGACGACGCTCTACCTCGCGCCGTGCGCCAGCTCCCCTACTGGCTGGCTGCCGTCGCCGGGCTGGTCACGTACCGGTGGCTGCCCTTCGGTCAGCTCGACACCAGCTTCCGCTTCGGCACGTTCGACGGCGACCTGGGCGTCGGCGTGGTGCTCGTCGCCTTCGGCTTCGGCGCGCTCGCCGCGCTGCCCATCGCCTGGGGCGCCCACATCGCCAACCGGGCAGAGGAGGCCGCTCGCTTCCGACGGGCGCCCATCCCCTTCGCCATGGTCGCCGGCTTGCTGTTCGCCCTGCTCGCCCTGCCCACCCACCTCGTGTTGTTCTCGGGCCAGACCGGCTACCAGTCGCTCCCGGAGCTCGGCTACGGCACCCTCGCCTACCTCGTGGTCGCCAAGTGGGTGGCGCTGGTGATCGCCCTCGGTGCCGGCTGGCGCGGCGGCCCGGTCTTCCCGCTGTTCTTCTCGGTGTCCGCCGCCGCAGTGCTCCTCGCCGACGGGCTCGGACTCGAGACCGACATCGTGATGGTGGCGGGCACCGCAGCGGTGAGCGCCGTGTTCCTGAAGGGACGCATCGCCGCCGCGTTCCTGCTCACCATGTACGTGGCCCCGCCGTCCTACGCCGTCGTCATCCTCATCGGCGCCGCCGGCGCCGCGGCCGCGCTGGCCCTCGCCGGGCCGGCCCGTCTGCTCCCGCCGGAGCCGACTGCCACCGGCGGCGAGCCCGCCGGCGACGCCACCAGCGGCCGCTGACGATCGCGTCGGGCCCCGGAGCCGGCCAGACATCCGCCCGGGGCATCCGTCGCGGAGTGGGGGCACTGGCGCGCCACGACCCACGGCGCCCGTCGGACCCTTGCGAGGAGACCCCATGCCTGCGCCGATGCCCGTGCCCGATCGACTCGACGAACGCCTCGACCTCGAGGGCATCGGCTTCGACGCCTTCCGCGACCACCCGCTCGACGACACCGATGGCTGAGCACCGTGCCCCGCCTCGGTCGACCGGGAGCGGCGCCGGTAGGGTCGTCGCGTCCCGGCCCCGGGCACGCGCTCTCTCCCCATGTCTCCTCCACCAGCCACCGGCGACGCCGATCTCATGCACGCCGTCGTCGACGGCTCCGAGGCCGCGTTGCGCGAGGTCTACGACCGTCACGCCGGCGCCATGTACGCGCTCGCCCGGCGGGTGCTCTCCGACGAGCACCGGGCCGAGGAAGTCGTGCAGGAGGTGTTCCTGCGCCTCTGGACCGAACCCCGGCGCTACGACCCGACCCGAGGGGCCTTGCGGTCCTTCCTCTACCGCGAGACCCAGAGCCGCTCCATCGAGCGCATCCGATCGGAACAGGCGCGAGCCCGGCGCGAGGACGACGACCACCGGCGCGACCCCGTGAACCTCCAGCACGACGACGTCGACCGCGAGGTCTGGGCGCTCATCCGTTCCGAGATCGTGCGCGACGCGCTCGCCGAGCTCTCCGACGGGGAACGGCAGGCCATCGAGCTCGCCTACTTCGGTGGCCACACCTACCGGGAGGTGGCTGCGATGCTGTCGTTGCCCGAAGGCACGGTGAAGAGCCGCATCCGTCTGGGCCTCAACAAGCTCAGCAACGCCCTGTCCGACGCCGGCCTGGGGACGACGCCATGACCCCCGACATCCCACGATCCTCCGACGACGGCTCCGCCGACGAGATCGACGACCTGCTCGGCGCGTACGCCCTCGACGCCCTCGACGCCGACGAACGAGCCGCGGTCGAGGCCCGCCTCGCCCACGACCCGGACGCCCGCCGCGAGGCCGACCGCCTCACGCACGCCATCGACGAGCTGACCGCGGCACAGGCCGTGGAGCCGCCTCCGGCCCTGTGGGACCAGATCGCCGCCAGCCTTCCGCCCCGGGACACCGCCCCCGAGGTCACGACGACCCCTGAGGACCCGCCCGCGACGCCGACCGTCGCGAGCACCCCGACCGGGTCCGACGCCGTCGCACCCCCGGCCGCCCCGACCGGCACCCCCGCCCCTCTGGCCGCCGACCGCACCGACGAGCTGGCCCAGCGACGAGCCCGACGCGCGGGAGCGTCACCCACCACGACACGCGTCCTCGCCGCCGTCGCCGGCGTCGCCGCCGCGGTGGCCCTCGTGCTCGGCATCGTGGTGGTCCGCGACGAGGGCTCGGGCAACGGCGATCTCGCCCAGCGCCTCACCGCGGCCGCCGAACGGGCCGCCGAGGAGCCAGGAAGCCGACGCGGCGTGCTCGAGGGGGCCGACGGGGCCGAGATCGAGGTGGTGGTCGACCCCGACGGACGGGCCTTCGTCCTGGGCGACGACCTGCCCGCGCTGGCCGACGACCGCACCTACCAGCTCTGGTCGGTGGACGGTGCCACGCCGGTGTCGCTGGGCCTGCTCGGCGCGAACCCACAGGTCGCGGTGGTGGCGGCCGGGTCCAGCCGGCAGCTGGCCATCTCCGAGGAGCCCGTGGGGGGCAGCACCGCCCCCTCCAGCACCCCCATCGCCTCCGGCAGCCTGGCCTGACCCCGACGGCGGCCCACCACCGGTCGTCAGACGGCGAGCACGTTCAGGCGATGCGCTCGTCGCTGCTCTCGATCGGGCGTCCGTCACGCACCCACTCCGGGTAGCCGACGTCGAGGCGGCGACTCGAGATCCCACGAGCGGTGAGAAGTCGGACGGCGTCGTCGGCGTACACGCAGTACGGACCGCGGCAGTAGGCGATCACGTCGCGATCGTCCGGCAGGTCGTCGACCACGTCGGCCAGTCGGTCGAGAGGGATCGAACGGGCCCCGGCGATGTGCCCGGCCTGGTACTCCGTCGTGGGGCGGACGTCGATCACGATCGCCCGGCCTCGGCGGACGCGTCGCGCCAACTCGTCGGCGGTGACCTCCTGCACCTCGTCGCGCGCCCCCAGGTAGGCCTCGGCGAGCACCTCGATGTCGGCGACGTGGGTGGCGGCCACGTCTCGCATGGCCGCCCACAGCTCGGCCACCCGGTCGCTGGCGAGGCGATAGATGATGCGCTGTCCGTCACGGCGCGATCGCACCAGACCGGAGGTGGCCAGGCTGCGCAGGTGGTGGGAGGTGTTGGCCACGCTCTGGTCGATCTCGCGGGCGACCTCCTCGACCGATCGTTCGCCCTGGGCCAGCAGGTCGACGATCTCGACCCGGCGCCCGCTGCTCAGGGCCTTGGCCACCGATGCGAAGGCGTCGAACAGCTCGTTCTTGGCCTCCCTCCTCGGATGCTCCGACATGTCCTCAAGTTATCGTTTGATTCTTCGCCGCTCCACCCTTATCCTCAAACCATCATTTGAGCATCAGGAGGCTGACGTCGATGGCCGCATGGGTCGGAGGACACCGCGTCGGGGGCCGGCGATGACGATTCCCGCCACCCCGGCGCCGGGCACGGGCCCGCGGCCCGGCATCCGCCTCGGCCTCCGGGAGAACCTGGGCCAGTTCCTCCTCCTCGTCGCGGTGAACGCCCTCGTGGGCGGCATGATCGGCCAGGAGCGCACCGTCCTGCCCCTGTTGGCCGAGGAGGCCTTCGGCCTCACCGCCTTCTCCACGACCCTCACGTTCATCATGGCCTTCGGCCTGGTGAAGGCCATCACCAACTTCTTCGCCGGCACCCTCTCGGACCGCTTCGGCCGCAAGCCGGTCCTCGTCGTCGGCTGGATCATCGCCATCCCCGTGCCGTTGATGATCATCTGGGCACCGTCGTGGGGCTGGGTGGTGTTCGCCAACGTCCTGCTCGGCATCAACCAGGGGCTGACCTGGTCGACCACCGTCATCATGAAGATCGACCTCGTCGGCCCCGCCCGACGAGGTCTGGCCATGGGCTTCAACGAGGCCGCCGGCTACGGCGCAGTGGCCTTGGCGGCCCTGGCCACCGGGTTCATCGCCGCCGAGTACGGGCTTCGCCCGGAGCCCTTCTACCTGGGCATCGCCTTCGCCGCGCTCGGCCTCGGGCTGTCCGTGGCGTTCGTGCGCGAGACCCACGGCCATGCCCGCCACGAGGCCGCCAACCACACCACCACGAACAGCGAGCTCCACGATGCGCTCACCACCCGGCGCATCTTCGTGCTCACCTCGTTCCGCGAGAAGGCGCTGTCGTCCTGCTCGCAGGCCGGGTTGGTCAACAACCTCAACGACGGCCTCGCCTGGGGGCTGTTCCCCCTCTACTTCGCCGCGGCCGGGCTCTCGGTGGGTCGCATCGGCGTGCTCGCCGCCCTCTACCCCGCGGTGTGGGGCCTCGGGCAGCTGATCACCGGCGGGTTGTCGGACCGCATCGGCCGCAAGCCGCTCATCGTCGGCGGCATGCTCACCCAGGCCGTGGCCATCGGGTGGATCGCCGCCACCGAGGGCTTCGGGCCCTGGGCCGCCGGAGCCATACTGCTCGGCGCCGGCACCGCCATGGTGTACCCGACGCTGCTGGCCGCCATCGGTGACGTGGCCCACCCCACCTGGCGGGCCCGCGCCGTGGGCATCTACCGGCTCTGGCGCGACATGGGCTACGCCGTCGGTGCCCTGATGGCCGGCATCCTCGCCGACGTGTTCAACGTGCGGATCGCCATCTGGGCCGTCGCCGCCCTCACCGCCGCCTCGGGTGCGGTGGTCCTGGTCCGCATGTACGAGACCCACCCTCGCCACGAGCGGGTGCCGCTGCCCACCGACGTCGACCTCGAGAGCTGAGACCCGCGCCCGCTCAGCGGTACTGGAGCAGCTGGGACACCGAGGCCGTGGCGAACACGCCCTGGCTGTCGCTCAGCGCAGCCGACGACACACCCCGGCCCATCGCCGGGTTGAACCGGGTGTCGCCGGTGACGGCGATCCAGTCGTCGACGGGGGCCCGCAGCACGTGCGCGGTCACGTCGGGGTTGATCATCGTCACCGTCGGGACGTGGTCGTTCACCCCGATGAGGTTGGCGAAGTCGAACCCCACGGTGAGCCGTGACGTCGACCGGATCGGCTCACCGGCCACGACGCTCGCCTCGAGGCGCACCCAACTCCCGAACGACGTGCCGTCGACCGTGGGCGCCCGACGCAGGTCGATGCCCTGGAGGAACCCCGGCAGGTAGCCCGGACCGTCGGGGTGGGCCTCTCGAGGGCCCGACACCGCTTCCACCGGCACGAGCGCGTCAGCCGGGCGGGCATCGGTGGTGCTGGCCGGGAGACGACCGCCGGTCAGGTCGGCGTCGCGCAGGCGCAGGACCGTGGCCCGGACGTGCTCCACCTCTCCGACGAGCAGCTGCAGCTCCACCACCTGGATCTTCTTGCCCTCCCGCCGGATCGATGTCGTGACCCGCAACGGACGGCCCAGCGGCACCGGACGAACGAGATCGGCGGTGAAACGACTCACGGTCATCGGCACCAGAGTGGGGACGTCCTCGAGGCAGTGCCCGAGCAGGGCCAGCACGGCGGCCCCGTTGGCTTCGTCGGGGTTCCACCCGCCTTGGATGAGGTTGGTGCCCACGAAGGCGTCGCCGTCGGGCAGGTACAGAGCAGGCTCTTCCACCCGGTCACCTTGGCCGCGACCACGAGACCCCCACAAAAGGCAGGCGTCGGGTCCCACCCCTCCCACCCCGCGGAACCCCACCCACCGTGGCTGATCGGTAGCGTCCCGGGTCATGCAGGCCTTCACGGTGGCGGTACCCGACCCGGTCCTCGACGATCTCCGGGCCCGCCTCGCCCGGACCCGGCTGCCGAACCAGGTGGAGGGCGTCGGCTGGGAGCAGGGCACCGAACGCGAGTACCTGGGGTCGCTGCTCGAGCACTGGCAGAGCCGCTACGACTGGCGGGCCACGGAAGCCCGGCTCAACGCCTTCCCCCAGCTCGTCACCGAGGTGGAGGGCCAGCGCGTCCACCTGGTCCACACCCGGTCCTCCAACCCGGAGGCCGTGCCGCTCCTGCTCACGCACGGGTGGCCGGGCTCGGTGATGGAGTTCCTCGACGTGCTCGACCCCCTCACCGAGGACTTCCACGTGGTGGCGCCGTCGCTGCCCGGGTTCACGTTCTCGGGCCCGACCACGCGGCGAGGCTGGCATCCGCGCCGCATCGCGGCCGCCTTCGCCCAGATCATGGAGCGCCTCGGCTACCCCCGCTACGGGCTGCAGGGCGGCGACTGGGGCTCGATGGTGTCGGCCAACCTCGCCGACCTGCACCCCGAACGGGTGGTGGGCCTGCACCTGACCATGGTGGCGGGGGTTCCGGTGCTGCGCGACGTCGAGCTCACGGCCGAAGAGCAGGCCATGAAGCAGCGGGTACGCGAGTGGCGTCGCACCGGGCAGGGCTACCAGGAGATCCAGGGCACGCGGCCGCAGTCGCTGGGCTACGGCCTCGAGGACTCACCTGCCGCGCTGGCGGCGTGGATCGTCGAGAAGTTTCGCGAGTGGAGCGACGCCGACCTGGAGGGGGCCTTCACCATGGACCGCCTCCTCGACAACATCACCGCCTATTGGGTGACGGCCACCGCCACCTCGTCGCTGCGGATCTACTGGGAGGCCCGCCAGGCCGGCCCCGGGGCCTCGCCGCAACGACGGATCGAGGTACCCACGGCGGTGGCCCAGTTCCCCGGGGAGATCAGCTACCCACCCCGCGCCTGGGTGGACGCCGCCTACGAGGTGGTGCGCTGGTCCCACCCGGCACGCGGTGGCCACTTCGCGGCCATGGAGGCACCGGCGGTCTTCGTGGACGACGTGAGGGCGTTCTTCGCCGAGCTCGGCTGACAGGATCATCGTCGCCGGTCAGCGTCGCGTCCCGCCTGCCCGAGGAGGAGGCGCTCGGCCTGTCGACGAGACGTGGCCGCCGACCATCACTCCTCGGTGCGGCCGCGGCGGAGGCCGACCATGGCCACGCCGGCCCCGAGCGACAACAGCAGCACCCCGACCAGGATGAGCGGCGTGGGGTCCGACGAACCGGTGTAGGCAAGCGTTCCGGCTTGTTCGCGGCCCTCACCGGTGTCGTCCTGGGCTCCGGTCGATCCGACGTCGGGGCCCGGCGCCACGGGCTGGGCCGGGTCGGTCGGACCGGGGTCGTCCCGGACGCCCGGATCGCCCGGGTCGCCCGGATCGGTCGGGCCCGGCTCCGTGGGGCCCCCCGGATCCGTCGGGTCGGCTGGACCACCCGGATCGGTCGGATCGGTCGGATCGGTCGGATCGGTCGGATCGGTCGGATCGGTCGGATCGGTCGGATCGGTCGGATCGGTCGGATCGGTGGGATCGGTCGGATCGGTCGGGTCGCCGGGACCTCCGGTGGCGCCCAGCGGGATGTACTGGAGGTCGGTGGTCTGGGTGGCCACGAACGACCCCACCACGGGGGCACCGTGCCCGGCGCCGGTGACGGCCTGGACCACCACGGGCACCTCCTTGCCCGGGGCCATGGCCGGGATGGGCAGGACCACCTCGGTCCCGTCGGGGCCGGCGCCCACGCTGAGGCCCAGGTCGGACTGGATGCGGTAGCCGACGATCTGGCGACCGCCGTCGTCGGCCGGCGGCGACCAGCGCACGAGCGCCCCGCCCTCGACCTCGGTCACCTGGAGGCCGGTGGGGGCCGAGGCCGGATCGGCGGCGGGGGCGGTGAAGGTGTCCACCACGATCGTCTCGCGGGGGATGCCGTCCTGCATCACCACCGCCACCAGCTCCCGCTCGGAGGCCGCAGGGGAACCCCCGGGCGTGAACTCGATGGTCCCCTCCTCGTAGCCGTCCACCGAGGCGATGCCCATGCCCCGAGGCTCCCCCGGCTGGGTGCTGGACGGGCCCAGAGCGCCACCCTCGGCCTTGATGCCCCCGACGACCGCCTGGTACTCGTCGTCGGGGTCGGAGCTGCGCTCGATGAACAGCACCTCTTGGCCGTCGATGCGACCGACGCTGTATCCCACCCGCACCCGGTCGTCCTCCTGGGTGAGCTGGGTGTCGACCTCGACGTCCGGGAGCACCGCGGAGGTCACCACCTCGGCGGCCATCGGCGAGCCGTCGCGCCGCTCGAGGAGCCAGATGCCTTCCTGGGGGTCCTCGATGAGGACGTGCTGACCTTCGTCGTCGCGGACCAGCAGGTGGCCCTCGCGGTCGAAGTCGCCGGTCGTCGGGTTCTCGTAGCGGGTGCCGTCCGGGGCGATGACGGCGTAGTCGGGCACGCCGTCGTCGGTGAAGATCTGGATGCCGATGAGGGGTTCACCGGGCCCGACCTCGAAGCGGTGGGTGACCTGCCCGGAGGCGACCCCCGACCGTCCCTCCGGCAGGTCGGCGGTGGACGCGAGCGACACCCCGGCTGCGGGATCGAAGACGTCGTCGTTGAACACGCCGACGATCTCGTAGCGACCCATGTCGCAGCGGAAGCGCAACGACCGGACGGGCCGGTCCCAGTAGAAGCCGCCGCCGATCCGGTGGTTCTGGCCGAGGTAGGCACAGGCGCCGAGGCCGACGTTGTTGATCAACACGGTGCCGCCGGCGGGCCCGAGGCCGAAGGCGGTGACCTCCACCGTGCCCTCGGCCTGGAAGCCGACCCCGGTGAGGGGCTGACCGGTGTCCGGGTTGGTGAGGTCCATGTTGTTGGCGTTGAACACCGCGGCCCGGACCATGCCGAGGATCTCGATCTGCTTGATCGGCTTGGCGCTCACCCGGCCACCGAACCCGGCGTAGCCCCGGGTGTCGATGTCGATGTAGCCGCCAGCGGTGACGGGCAGACCGAAGAAGGTGGCGTTGGCCCGCAACAGGAAGCGGAGCCACTGGGCCTGGTACTCGTCGTAGGGGGTCGACGGGTCCCAGTCGGGCTGCTCGGAAAACTGCAGCGAGCCGTCGAGCTGCATGAAGGGCACCGCCGGCGGCCCCACCCTCGCACCCATCGAGCCGGTCATGATCAGGTTCGGGTCCTTGGAGAACCCGGCCCCCACGCTGTCGAGGGTGACCCCGGTGAAGAGCGGGATGCCGAGCCCCGTCGCCGACAGCGACGCCCCGACCAGGCGGTTGTCGCGGATGGTGACCGACCCGGCGATGCCGACGGGGTTGGGGGTGGGCAGCTCGATGGCGAGGGCGCCCTCCCAGACGTCGCCGAAGCCGTCGCAGCCCTCCCGGGTGGAGCCGTCGGGGCAGTAGCTGATGTAGAAGGCCTTGAGGGGAAAGACCGCCAGGGTGCCGTTGCCCGAGGCCGGGACGTTGTTGCCGGTGGGCATGTCCGGGTTGCCGTCCCCATCGGCGTCGAAGCCGAGGGCCCCGCCGGTGAGGCGCTGGCCATCGGTCTCGATGGCGACCACGATCGAGGGACCGCTCGGGAGGTCGTCGAGGGCGGTGCTCACCGAGCCCTCCCAGCCACCGTCGGGGCTGAAGCCGATCGAGAAGGCCTTGATCGGCAGTGCGTCGAAGAACAGCAGGTTGTCCGCCGCCAGCGAGCCCCCGACGAGACGCCCCCGTTCGAACTCGAGCTCCACATCCATGCTGGAGGTCTGCCCACCGATGGTCTTGACCCCGCCCGAGCCGCTGAGCTCGAGCCCCTCGGCGGTGTCGGCGAAGGCCAGTTGGAGATCGGAGATGGTGACCAGCCCGAACACGGGCAGCTGCGACACCGTCACCGATCCGGCCACGATGCGCCCGTCGTCGACGGTGACCGATCCGCTGCCCCCGATGGTGTTGCCGTCGGGGCCGCTCACCGCCAGGCCCGCACCCCAGGTCGAGGTGCCGTCGAGGTCCTGGCCGAGGGAGAACTCGAGCAGCTCGAGGGTGACGGGACCGAAGGGCACGCCGCCCAGCTTCAGGCCCCCGCCCACCAGCCGGCCGTCGTCGAAGGTCATGGACCCGTAGAAGGTGACCAGCTCGTCCTCCAGCCCGAGGCGACCACCGAGTCGGAAGGATCCCTCCTGGGTGAGGGCGAGGCGGACGTCCTCGAGGCGCACCATGTCGCCGACGGGCAGGCAGGCGATCGTGAGGTCGAACGCCGAGAGGCGGCCGTCGTCGAGACCCAACGAGCCGCGAGCGGCGTAGGTGTCGCCCTTGTGGGTGACGCTGGCCGACGCCGCGAAGTAGGCCTCGGAGCCCTCCGTGGTGGGCGGTCCGGTGGGGACGTTGATGGCACTGCTGGGGATGGAGGAGCACTCGGGCGTGCCGGTCAGGGCGAACCCGGTGCCCTCACCCACCTGCGGGAGGGACTGGGGCGCCCGGCGTCCCACGTACTCGAAGGAGAGGTCGTCGAGGGTGGTGAGGTTGCCCAGCGGGAGGTTGGCCACCTGGAACCCCCCGGCCACGGCCACACCCCGGTCGACGATGAGGGCGCCCGTCAGCTGGGTGCCGTCGTCGCCCGGGCGGGCCACGTCGGCGGCGACGAACCACTCGCTGGCCTGGCGAGAGCCGTCGTAGGTGATCTCGAGGTCGCGCAGGTCGAGGATGTCGCCGAGGCGAAGACCGCCGGCTTCGAGGGCGAACGAGTCCAGGCGTCCCTCGTCGAGGCCGAAGGCCACCGACGCCGAGGCGAGGGCCCCGTCGGTGTTGCGCAGGCTGGCCCCGCCACTCCACCGCTCGACCGGATCGCCGGGCGAGGGGCCCGTGTAGGCGAAGTGGGCGTCGTCGAGCACGGCGATCTCGGCGATGCGGATGCCACTGCCGCAGGCCGAGCCGCCGGTGAGGCGGCCGCCGTCGATGGTGAAGTGCCCACCCAGCGACGCGGTGGTGCCGTCGCCGTGGCCGACCGTGGCGGACAGGGCGTAGGTGACCGCGCCGCTGGCCGAGGCCGGGACGGTGGCGCCACAGGATTCGAGCTCGTCCTCGGTGACGGCGAGGGCGAACTGGTCGAGGGCCAACGGACCGAACTGCACGCCCTCGGCGGTGAGCGACCCGCGGGTGGGGCGGCCGTCGACGAAGGCCAGCGAGCCCGACAGCGCGGAGAGCCCGCCCTCGTGACGGACCGAGCCACCGGCCGCCCAGCCGTCGAGGCCCGAGACCGTGGCCGGGTAGGTCAGCTGGAAGCTCTCGAGGGCGAGTCCCTGGCTGAGCGGGACCGTGCCCAACCCGAGGTCGGCCGCCACCAGGGTGCCCTCCTCCCAGCTCATGGCCACCTGCCCCGAGATGGTGGTGCCCCCGCTCGTCACCTGGGCGGCGCCGGTCCAGCCGAGCTGTTCGTCGCGGATGTCCACGGCGAGCTCGAGCTCGTCGATGGTCACGAGGCCTGCCACCTGCACGCCGGAGATGGCGAGGCCTCCTTCGGCGACCTGGCCGCCCTCGAGACGGAGCAGTCCGGAGAGGCTGCCGGGCTCGCCGCCGCTCACCGACACCGACGCCGCTGCGGTCCAGAACCGGTCGCCCGGAGGACCGGCGGTGGTCGTGAGGGTGAAGTCCTCGAGCGCGAACAGCCCACCCCACGCCACGTTGCCGGCGGTGATCTCGCCGTCGACGAGGCGCCCTTGGTCATCGATGAGCAGGTCGACCGAAGCGGTGGGGGCGCCGCCGCCTCCGCCTCGGGTTCCGGCCACGCTGCCGGTGCCGGACCACTGGGCCGACCCGCTGTCGGGGTCGAGGTCGTAGGCGAACGAGAGGTCCTGCAACAGCAGCTGGTCGTAGATCGGCAGGCGCGGGATGGTGAGCGAGGCGGACTGGAGCCGGCCGTCGGCGACGGCGGCGGCGCCGTCGATGCCGTAGGTCTCGCCGTCGGCCACGGTGACCTCGCCACCGATGCCCCACGAGGTGGCACCGTCGTCGTCGAGGTACTCGACGGCGAAGCGGTCCAGGGTCATGGGGCCGACGGGGAGGTCGAGGATCTCGACCGACGCCTCGAGCACCCGCCCGCCCAGGCCGGCGGCGGCCAAGCGGAACGAGCCCTCCACCGCGGTGGTGCCGCCCTCGTGGAGGGCCGCGCCGCTGAGGGCGAAGGTGGTGTCGCTCTCGCCGTCCCAACGACCGGGCTGGGCGTAGTCCACCCGGAGCTGGCGCAGCTCGACGCCGCCGACGAGCGGGAGGGTCCCGATACCCACGCCGAAGCTCTCGAGCCCTCCGTCCATGACGGTGGCCTGACCACCCACCACGAGGGGGTCGTTGGTGCCGGCGATCACGGTGGCGGACACGTCGAGCGTCGTGCGGGTGAGGACGCGGTCGGTCCCCTCGAGGGGGACCTGCTCGAGGGAGTCGTAGGTGAGGCCGACGTCCTCGAAGCGGAAGAGATCGGTGAGCTGCACCGAGCCGAGTTGGATGTCGGCGGCGACGAGGACGCCGTCGTCGATGCCGACGCACCCCGACACCGGCACCTGGTCCTGGCCGACCGTGGCGCTCAGGGCCCAGATGCGCAGGTCGGGCCGGTCCGGGTCCGGCACCGGGCCCTCGAGGCCCGGGCACGTGGTGAGCGGGTCCACGGCGTCGGTGGTGAGCAGCAGGTCGGTGAGCGTGAACAGGCCTCCGAGCGGCAGCCCGTCGGCGGCCACCGACGCGTCGACGATGCGCCCGTCGCGCAACGACACCGAGAACGAGGCATCGACCGGCCCGAGGTCGTCGGCGGTGGCCAGCTCGGCGCCGCCGGACACCGTGGCCAGGTCGTCATCGGCGTCGTAGGAGTAGCCGAGCTCCAGGTCGCGCAGGTAGGCCAGCCCACCGATCTCGAGGAACGGCACCTGCATCTCGAAGCCGGTCACCCGCCCATCGCGCAGCGTGAGCCGGCCGGCCACCGGTTCGGGATCGGCCGTGGGGTCCCTGTCCGGTTCGATGGTGACCGGGGCGTCGACGACGCCCGAGACCGCCCACTGGCCGGTGCGGTTGTCGTCGCCGGTTCGGCGCAGGAGGGACAGCTCGAGGTCCTCGATCGACGCGGGGCCGAGTGAGAGGCGACCGAGGGCGAGGTGGGCCGCGACCACTTCGCCGTCGTCGACCTCCAGGCTGCCGGCCACCGTGTTCAGCGGCCTGCCGTCGCCGCCGACGATGGAACCGGCGAGGGACCACAGCCCACCGACCTCGAACGCCATCTCGAGGTCGGTGATGGTGGCCAGCTCGCCGACCGGGAGCAGCGGGATGCCGAGGCGACCGGAGTCGAGCGCCCCGGTCGGGGTGAACACCAGCTCGCCGTCGAGGGCGCGGGCCCCGTCGAAGGCGGGCCCGACCAGCGAGCCGCTCAGAGCCAGCCGGCGGTCGATGGTGGCGTCCACGGTCATGGTGAGGTCCATGGTGGCGATGGGGCCGAGCTGGGCCCCGTCCACGTGCAGCTCACCGGAGACGAGGCGGCCGTCGAGCAGATCGAGCTCCCCGGTCACGGCCACGTCGGGGGTGGCCAAGCGGCCGTCGACGAGCCACTCCTCGGCCACCCCGTCGTACACGAGGTGGAGCTCGGCCACGCTGAGCCAACCCCAGGAGGCCACGGGGGACCCGTCCTCGCCGTCGGGGCCGAGGTGCACCTCGGCCCCCACGAGGCTGCCGTCACGCCAGGCCAGCTCGAGGTGGCGCAGCGCGCCGGAGCCGGCGTCGATGCGGGCCTCCCAGCGCTCGACGTCGCCTTCCCGGGTGAGGGTCAGCTGGGCGGCCGGAACGGTGACCAGGCCCTCGAGGGTGGCCTCGGGGGTCACCAGGACCGCCTCCTCGATGCGCCCCTCGACGAGGTGGAGGCGGCCGGTCACCTCGGCGTCGTCGTCGCTCTGCTGGGCCAGTCGGGCCGTGAGGTCGAAGGCGGTCCCGTCTTCCTCGGGGGCGATGTCGAGCACCACGGAGGTGAGCTGGGCGAACCCGAAGCAGAGGCCGTCGGCTTCGAGCCGACCGGCGGTGGGACCGCCGGCGGACAGGCGCAGCGATCCGAAGATCTCGCTCTGCCCGCCCCCACAGGTGAGAGTGGCGCTGCGCGCGCCGTCACGACCGGTGAGGAGCCAGTCGGGGCTCTCGGCCGGATCGAAGGAGAGCAGGCCGTCGAGGCCGGCGAGCTCGCCCAGGGCGAGGTCGGCGTCGAGCTCGGCCCGCGCGGTCTGCCCGCCCTGCATCACGAGGTAGCCGGTCAGCGTGCTGGTCTCACCACCGCTGTGCACGGTGCCGTCGAGGAGGTAGAGGTCGGAGCCCTCGGCCAGCTCGGTGCCGTCGGGGAGCACCTCGGCGTCGGCCACGTAGCTGAAAGCGAACGGTTCGACTCGCCCCAGCGGCCCGAGGGAGGCCACGAGGGTGAGCTCGACGGTGCGCACCTCGCCGTCGTCGACGTCGAGCGTGCCGCTGAGGGTGCCGCCACCGTCGAGGGTGGTGACCGAGCCGCTCACCGCCCAGCTGGAGCCAGCCCACGACAGCATCAGGTCCTCGACGGTGGCGACGCCGAGCTCGAGGCCGGCGAGCTCGACGCTGCCGGCCACCAACGAGGTGCCGTCGGTGGTGAGCTCCACGGACAGGCGCTCGCCCGAAGGGACCACGTAGAGGCCCGACCACGTTCCCTCGGTGCGGTCGAAGGTGAGGGTGACCTCGGCGTCGGGGTCGCCCATGCCGGCCACCGTGAGGCCGGACACGACGAGGGTGCCGGCGGAGAGACCGCCGTCGTAGGTGACCTGGCCGTCGATGGCGAACGGGTCGCCCACCGCCGACACGATGGCCCAGGTGGTGTCGCCCACCCAGGTGAGGGCGAGGTCGCGGAGCCCGCCGAGCTCGGCGAGGACCGCCTCGGCGATCCCCTCGACACCGAGGTCGGCGGGGTCGAGGCCGTCCGGAGCGATCGGGGCCACCAGGTCGGCGCGGCCGCCACCGAGGACGTCGGGCAGACCGAGCGAGGCCGCGAGGCGCCAGGCCCCCTGCTCCACCCAGAGCTTCACCCCGTCGGGAACAGGGACACCCAGCAGGGCGCCCACCGCGTCGAGGTCGATGATCTCGGCGAGGTCCCAGTCGATGCCGAAGGTGCCGAGGTCGATGGACGCGGGTCCCGATGCAGGGCCGGACGTCCCCTCGACGGCGGCACCGTCGTTCCCGGCCCCCAAGATGGGCACGGTGACCGACGCTTCGCCCAGCTGGGCCTCGTCGGCCCGCAGCACCGAACGCAGGGTGGGTGCCGCGGGGTCGCGCAGGTCGAGGAGCAGCGCCGCCGACGCCGAGGGCTCGATCACGATGCCCCCGATCCCCGGAAGGGCCCCGTCGGGGGCGGCCACGATGCCGGCGACGTAGGTGCCGTCACCCCTGTCGGCCCAGCAGCCCTGCAATCCGAGCCCCACCACCGACGGCAGATCACGGGTGCACTCCGGATCACCCGGATCACCCGGATCACCCGGATCACCCGGACCGCCCGGATCACCCGGATCACCCGGATCACCCGGACCGCCCGGACCGCCCGGACCGCCCGGATCACCGGTGGAACCCACCACCCAGATGCCATCGCCGCGAAGCTCGGCGTCGGCGACGTCGGCCCCGGGGCCCTGCAGCACGACCGAACGAACGTCGCCTTCGACCGACCCGGCCGCGACCAGACGACGCTCCTCGTCGGCGGCGAGCGCGGTCTCGAGCGTGGCGCGCAGGGTCGACCCGTCGTCCAACGAGAGATCGCCGAGGACTTCGAGGCCCCCCTTGCCCTCGACGATCGCCACCTCACCGCCCGGGCGCACGGTCACGTCGCCCCGGACCCGCAGGAACGGCGGCTGGGTGAAGTCCACCAGGCGATCGAGGGGGAGCACACCCTCGACCACGAGGTCTCCCTCGAACACCGACTCGCCGAAGCCCATGTCGAGCGCGGCGTCGACCGGGAGCACCAGCGGCGTGGACGAGCCGAGGACGGATTCGAACGTCGTGAGGGCGAAACCACCGCCCGGTCGGTCGCCCAACGTGCCGGCGACCAACAGCTCCGAGCCGTACACCTCCAAGCGGTCGACGGCGAGGTCGCCCGGCCAGGCCGCGGTCGCGGAGAACGCGGTGAGGTGCCCCACCTCGGCCAGACCGGCGTAGGGCGTCGGAGCTCCACCCGAGGAGACCTGCGCGGCAGCACCGGTGAGGGTGAGACGGTCGATCGATCCGACCGGCTCATCGAACCGCAGGGGCCCCTCGACCTCGAGGGCCACGTCCTCGAGGTGGTCGTCGCCACCACCCAGCGCGGCCATGTCGGTCAGGTTCAGCTCGCTGGTGTCGCGCACCCGGATCGTGGCGGGCGTGGCGGAGGTGCCTCGCCCGGCCACCGACCACCCGATCGTCACCCGACCGTCACCGCCGTTGCGGTAGACGTCGAGGTCGCGAGCGCCCAGCGTGGCGCCTCCGTCGCCCACGACCAGGTCGACCCGGCCGTTGATCCGGGCATCGTCGACCTCGAGCACGTGACCGCCCGCGGCGAGCAGCGTGGCGTCGGCCGGAAGGCCGGCGGTGGGCGGGCCGATGCGCAGGTCGTCGACGAGCAGGCGTCCACCGACGACCGCCACGTCCGCGCCGTCGTCGAGGCGGACCTCGCCGTTGTTGCCGTTGCTCACCTGCAGGGTGCCGCCCAGCTCGAGGGTGCCGCCCTGCAGGGCCAGGTTGACGCCCGCGCTGGCGAGGATGCGTCCCCCCGAGCGCAACGCGAGGGTCCCACCGTCCATGTGGACCCGCTGCGCGTCGAACTCCCCGAGGACCTCGAGATCACCGGACGCCATCGACAGCACCGCTTCGGTGATGCCCGCCGGCGCGTCCAGGGAGCCCACCGAGGGCTGGGATCCGGCGACGGTGACCGGCAGGTTGTGGCGGGCGTGGATGCAGGCGGCGTCGGAGGCCTGCGGCAGGCGAGGGGTCGGGTCACCCTGTCCGTCGACGAGCACGGGGGCCCAGTTGCGGACGTCGCCCCAAGCGTCGCCGGCGGCCCCCGTCCACGCGATGGTGCAGCGCACGGCATCGGCACCCACGATGACGACGGGGCCACGAAGCAGTCCGGCCTGCTGGCCCTCCATGATCGCCCGCACCTGGTAGGCGACCTGCTGGCCTTCGGGCACCGACGGATCCACCAGCTCCCTGACGTCGCCCGGCCCGGTGGCCACCACGGTCGTGGTGATGCCGACCACGCGCACGAGCTCGATCGTCTCGGGGGTCGCCGACGGCGTCGGCCACGTCACCCGCACCGCCCGGCTCCCGTCGGTGCCGACCTCGATGGCGGCGACGGTGGGCACGTCGCCCTCGCCCCACGTCGAACGGCTACCGCCCGCCACGCCCGCCACGAGTGACAGCACGCCGACTGCGGCCAGCGCCGCGAACGCCCACCAGAGGCGGGCTCGAGCCCCTCGGGCGCGCGCGGTCAGGTCACGGGCTGGGTCCAGGGGCTCCACGTGACGGGATGGTACGGACGCGCTCCGCCGCGGTCATGGGGACATTCTTCCCTTCCTCCACCCCCCCGTCGGCGGAGACCGGGGAGCCTCCTCGTCGAGTCGGGACCTCAGCGCGAGAGGTAGCGGTGGGCCGCCTCGGTGCGCGACGACACCCCCAGCTTGCGGTAGACGCGGGACAGCTGGTTGGCCACCGTCTTCGGACTGAGGTGGAGTCGCCTGGCGATCTGGTGGTTCGTCGCCCCATGGCTGACCTCCACGAGGATCCGCAGCTCCGCGGGGGTCAGGGATGCCAGCCCGGGATCCTCCGCACGCCCGACCCCGTCGTCGACCTGCGCCTCCCAGGCGTCGGCCCCCAAGCGGCGGAACGCGTAGCGAGCCTCCATGGCCGCGGCGTCGGAATCGGCGACCCCTGAGCGCGAGCGCGCCCGGGCCAGATCGAGGAGGGCACGGGCGCGATCGAAGGCATCCACCGTCGCGTCGAACGTTCTCACCGCCTCCTCGAACGCCTCGACCGCGGCCCGGGGGTCGTCGCCCTGCGCGAGGAGTCCCCGGCAACGGGCGGCCGCCGCGCGCGTCCAGCGGGCGGTCCCGGGGGCCGCGGTCGCCTCGAGGAGGCCCACCGCCGCGGAGCGGGCGAGGTCGTCTCGTCCCAGGGCGATGTGGGTCTCGACCAGATCCGGAACCCAGCGGCCCAGGTTGGGGGACAGCGGCCCGGCCGCCTCCTCGAAGAAGCGGCACTCCTCGAGGTTCTCGCGCGCCGACAGGTGGTCCTGTCGCGCCAGCGCGGCCAGGCCGGCCGCTCCGAGCAGGAAGTACCGGGCGCCCGGCACCGAGAACTCGTCGGCGAGGCCGAACCCGGCGTCGAGATCGCCACGGGCGCCGGTCGCGTCGCCGCGGATCGCCCGGACCCGGGCCCGCAGGGCGTACCAGAAGGGAGCGAAAGCTCGCTGGCCGGTCGCCACGCTGAGCGCCAACGACTCGTCGAGGGCGGTGACGGCTTCGTCGTAGCGGCAGGACCGCACCAACACGTCTCCGAGCGTCCCGTAGGTCATGGCCAGCGAGGCGCGCGCCCCCTCGCCCCGCCCCCGGGCGATGAGCGCGGTCAGCATGTCGACCCCGGCAGGGCAACGTTCGGCCAGGCCCTGGGCTCGCCCCAGGTGGAGCCCGAGCTGCGGGTCGTGGTCCACCGCGGCGAGCGCGTCGAGCTCGGGCAGCCCGGCCACCAGCGGCGCGCCTCGGCCCTCGTCGAGCGACACCACCGCATGGGCGTGGATGACGGTCGCGACCTGGTGGGCGACGGAACCGGCGTCGAGGACGTCCATGGCCAGCGAGGCCTGGGCCTCGACCTCGCCGACGAGGCCGAGCATGCCCAGCGGCACCGCCATCGACGTGAGCACGGACCCCAGCTCCGCGCCCGTCGCCAGCGTGGCGCACTCGCGCAGACGCTGCCAGGCGCCGAAAGGGTCGCCCTGCAGCGCCTCGAGGCGCGCCAACTGCACCTCGGCGCCCACCGAACCCGGGCCGGGGACGGCCACGACCGCCTCCAGGTGCTCACGGGCGGCACTGGCCGCGCCGGACAGCGCGAGCACTTCGGAGGCCTCGACGCGCAGCACCCGGCGTCGGGCGTCGTCGCCGGTCAGCACCACTGCCCGTTCGAGCAGCCGGGCGGCGGCTTCGACGCCCCCTCGCTCACGCCACCCCTTCGCTGCGTCCACCAGGGCATCGACCAGGTCCTCGTCGGGACCGGCGACGGCGTGAGCTCGGTGCAGGAGACGGGTGCTGTCGGGGAGCGATGCCACGTCCGCCAACCGCCGGTTCAGGCTCCGTCGTCGATGATCGGACATCGCGGCGATGGCGGCCGACCGGACGAGCGGATGGGTGAAGACGAGCTTCCCGTCGACCAGCCGACCGAGGCCGCCGGCCTCGACCTCGCCCAGGGCCTCACCGGCCCGGCCGTCTGTGGCCGCCTCGATCGCGGTCCAGCCGCCGTCGGCGCTGACCGCCGCCAGCTCGACGAGGTCCCGGGCGGGCCGGGTGAGGCTCGCGAGCGGCCGCTCGAACGCCACCCGGAGGTCGCCGGCGATCGGGACCGGCTCGGGGAGCAGGCGGGTCCCGTCGAGGTGGGCGGGCTCGAGCAGGTTCGGCAACGTCCGCAGGGCGAGCGGGTTCCCCTGCGCCACCGCCAGCAACCGGCGTTCGACGTCGGGAGCGATCGAGCGACCGGCGCTCTCGCGCAGGAGCCGACGGGCCTGCGGTGTCGCGAGGGCGGACACCTCCATGGCCGGGAAGCCCTCGGTGAAGCGCAGCACCGGCTCGACCGGCCGACCGGCGACCACCGCGAGCAACCGCGGGGCCTGCACCCCGCGCAGGGCCAGGCTCAGGGCGGTTCGGCTCGCCGGGTCCAGATCGTGGACGTCGTCGACCAACAACGCGAGAGGGCGGCGGCGGCTCGCTCGCTCCAGTGCGTCACGCAGGCAGTGGCCCGCCGCCACCGGCTCGACCTCGTCGACTGAGAACGACTCCGCCTCACCCGGTTCGGCGGGGTCACCCAGGAGCTGTCGGCACAGGTCTTCGACAGCCGCCAGCGGGCGACACAGGTCGCCACCCCGACCGACCACCCACACCACGGGGGCCCGGTCGTCGCCCCCGACGTGGCGCGCCAGATGAGAGAGGAGTGTCGACTTGCCGATGGCGGCGCCGCCGAGGAGGGCGAGGGTCGTCCCCTCACCCCGTCGCGTTCGATCCCAGGCCATCTCCAAGGACCGGGTCAGCGACTCGCGTCCCACGAAGCCGGTGGACGAGCACGCCGAGCCCCCGGCCGCGGGTCCGGACCGCTGTGCCGTGTCGCTCACGGCGTCGATCGTCCCACACCGCCGACGCGTGCCCGACCGTCGGACGAGGACCTTTCCCTCCCCGGAATCGTTGCCCGGGTAGCGTCGGTCGCTCCTCGCACACACGGAGAGAGGTGGAGGCGTTGATCGCATTCCAGGGGTTCGAGGGACCAGGCGTCGTGCTGGGCCGTGCCCAAGAACTGAGCGGGCCGGTGCTGGCCGCGGTCGACGCCGGCACGGTGGTGCTGTGGGTGCTGCTCTTCCCCATCGCCGGCACTGCGGTCACCTGGCTCGGAGGTCGCCTCCTCGGGGCCCGTCGCGGCTGGCTGGCCCTGCTCGCGTCCGGTGTCGCCGGGTTCACCGTCGGGCTGGTGCTGGCCGGGGCCATGACCGACTGGCTGTGGCGCAGCTGGGAGATGGTCGGGCTCACCATGGTGTTCGGCACGCTGCTCACGATGGTCTTCGCGGTGGGACAGGACCTCATCGCGGCACCCGGCACCCTCGCCCAGGGCAACGCCGCCGGCCTCATCGCCATCGGGCGCAAGCGACGGATCTCGACCGCCTGGTCCCCCGTGAGCCGCTATCGCGAGCTCGTCGGGCTGGCCCGGCGCAACGGGTTGCTCTCGCGCCGCATCGACCTCACCGACCCGACGTCCGCCACGTGGATGGGTCCCGCGCTGCGGGCCACCCTCGAACAGGCCGGCGGGCTGTTCGTGAAGATCGGCCAGGTCGCCTCCACCCGCTCGGACCTGCTGCCCCCGGCGCTGTGCGACGAGCTGGCCCAGCTCCGCTCCGGCGCGGAGCCCGCCCCCACCGAGGTGGTCCGCCCCGAGGTCGAGGCCCACTTCGGCCGGCCGGTCGAGGAGGTGTTCCCCGGGTTCGTGTGGGAGCCCCTCGCCAGCGCCTCCATCGCCCAGGTCTACGCGGCCACCCTGCCCACCGGCGACGAGGTCGTGGTCAAGGTCCAACGCCCGGGCCTCGACACCCTGATCGAGCGCGACACCATCGCCCTCATGCAGCTGGCCGGGCTGTTGGAACGGCGCACCACGTTGGGGCTCAACCTCAGCCCCACCGGCCTGGCCGGCGAGTTCCTCGACGGCATCCGCGCCGAGCTGGACTTCACCGCCGAGGTGGCCAACGCCCTCGCCCTCGCCGCCGCCACCCCCGACGACTGCGGGGTCCGCATCCCGGCCGTGTACCCCACCATGAGCGACCGCACGCTGCTGGTCGAAGAGCGCGTCCACGGCTACTCCATCGACGACACCGCCGCCATGCGGGCCGCCGGCCACGACCCCGCCCTGCTGGCCCGTCGGCTGCTGTCCACCACCTTGCACCACCTGTTCCGAGCCGGCGTCTTCCACGCCGACCCGCACCCGGGCAACGTGCTCGTCGAGGACGACGGCACCATCGTCCTCATCGACCTGGGGGCCATGGGCCGCCTCACCAAGCAGCAGCGCGACGTGGTCATGCAGGTGCTGATCGGCGCCACCACCGGCGATCCGTCGTTGATGCGCCAGTCACTCGAGGCAGCCGGCGTGGTCGGCGACGGCGTCGACCTGGCCGCCCTCGACCGGTCCATCGACGAGTTCATCGCCGTGCACGCCGCTGGGGCCGGAGGGCTCGACGCCGGCTTGTTCGAGGACCTGCTGACCATGCTCGCCCGCTACGGCATGCAGCCTCCGCGCTGGATGGCATCGCTCGGCCGGATGTTCGTGACCCTGGAGGGCACGCTCACCACCGTCGACCCGTCGTTCTCGCTGGTCGATGCGGCGATGGACGAGGCCAAGGACATGCTGGGCCCCGACCTCGACGTCAGCTCGCTGCGCCGGGTGGCCGAGGCCGAGGCGCTCACCCAGCTCCCGCGCCTGCGTCGGCTGCCCCAACGCATCGACGACCTGCTCGGCCAGGCCGCGCAGGGGAGGCTCTCGTTGCGCATGTCGCTGCTCAACGACCAGCGCGACGTCGACACGATCACCTCGCTGGTGAACCGCACCGTTCTGGCGGTCCTGGCGGCGTCGCTCGGCATCGGCTCGGTGCTGTTGTTGAGCGTCGAGGGCGACGGCAAGGAGCTCGTGCTCGACGAGGTCCTGGGCTACATCGGCCTGGCCGTCGCCGCGGTGCTGACGCTGCGCATCGTGGCCGGCGTGCTCCGCGACGGTCGAACCTAGAAGAGGTTGGAGCTGCCTCCTGCGGGGCAGTGCCGATCCGGAGGCGCCCCTCGCGACCGATGGCACGGCACCGCTCGACGGTGCGTGGCATCGACGTCGCCCGTGAAGGCCGACGGTCTGCGGCGATGCCCCGATGGACAGAGGAGGCCGCAGGAGACCTCTCGGGGTCCACGCTCGATCTCGTGATCCGGATCCTCCGGTGGCCGCGGAGTGGGACCAAAGCCCCCCCCCAACACGGAGGATCACCCCATGAAGCGAAACGGTCTACGAATCGTCGGCGTCGCAGCCGCCCTGTCCCTGGTCGGCGCCGCGTGCGCCAGCGAGAGCGACGACGCCGCCAGCACCACCACCACGGTGGCCAGCGAGAGCAGCACCACGATGGACGGGATGGACATGGACGCCTTGCCCATGGGCATCGACACGGGTGCGTCGGAGTTGCGCAGCGCCCTCACCAACCTGCTCCAGGAGCACGTCTACCTGGCGGGCATCGCCATCAGCACCGCGGTGGGCGACGGCCTCGAGGCCCCCTCCACCACGGCCGCCGTCGAGACCCTCGACGCCAACTCGGTGGCCCTGTCCGAAGCCATCGCCGGCATCTACGGCGACGAAGCCGGAGAGCAGTTCCTCGCCCTGTGGCGTGACCACATCACCATGTTCGTCGACTACACCGCCGCCTCCGCCGGTGGCGACCAGGCTGCCGCCGACGAGGCCAAGGCCGAGCTCGACAGCTACAAGGACGAGTTCGCGGCGTTCATCGACAGCGCCACCGACGGCGAGCTCGCCGCCGAGACCACCTCCGAGAACCTGCAGATGCACATCGACACCCTCGTCGCCGCCATCGACGCCGTCGTCGCCGGCAGCCCCGAGGCCTTCGGCCTGCTGCAGACGGCCGCCGGGCACATGTCCACCACGGCTGCGGCCCTGTCCGGGGCGATCGTGACCCAGATGCCCGACGAGTTCGACGGTGAGGTCGACGCCCCCGCCGCCGAGCTGCGGGCCGGGCTGACCGCGCTGCTCCAGGAGCACGTCTACCTGGCGGGCATCGCCATCAGCACCGCGGTGGGCGACGGCCTCGAGGCCCCCTCCACCACGGCCGCCGTCGAGACCCTCGACGCCAACTCGGTGGCCCTGTCCGAAGCCATCGCCGGCATCTACGGCGACGAAGCCGGAGAGCAGTTCCTCGCCCTGTGGCGTGACCACATCACCATGTTCGTCGACTACACCGCCGCCTCCGCCGGTGGCGACCAGGCTGCCGCCGACGAGGCCAAGGCCGAGCTCGACAGCTACAAGGACGAGTTCGCGGCGTTCATCGACAGCGCCACCGACGGCGAGCTCGCCGCCGAGACCACCTCCGAGAACCTGCAGATGCACATCGACACCCTCGTCGCCGCCATCGACGCCCTCGTCGCCGGCAGCCCCGAGGTGTTCCCGGAGCTGCGGACCGCGGCGCAGCACATGCCCTCCACCGCCCAGGCCCTGTCCGGGGCGATCGTGGCCCAGATGCCCGACCAGTTCGGTAGCTGATGACGCCGCTGCTGAAGCGTTCGATGGCCGCGACCTTCCTGGTCGCGGCCATCGGCCTCGGTGGGTGCGCATCCGATGACGCCACCTCCACCGACGCCACCACCGGTGACGACTCGGCGACGACCGTCGCAGAGGTCACCATCGACACCTTCATCTTCAGCCCCGACCCGCTGGAGGTGGAGGCGGGCACCACCGTCACCTTCGAGAACCTCGACGACACCACCCACACGGTGACCGCAGGGACGAGGGACGAGCCCGCCGACGACTTCGACCACGATCTCGCCCAGGGCGAGAGCGTGGACGTCACCTTCGACGAGCCCGGCACCCATCCCTACTTCTGCGCCATCCACAGCGGCGAGGGCATGACCGGCGAGATCGTCGTGCAGTGACCTCTCCCGAACGCGACACCGCCGCCCCCTCGACGGGGGCGGCGGTCGTGGTGGAAGCCGGTCAGTCGCTCACCACTCGTGCATGAACTCCTGGACGACCCAGACCCGCCCGTCGGCGCTGACGTGCACGCCGGTGCCGATCTTGTTGTAGGTGCGGTCCACGATGTTGGCCTTGTGCGTCGGCGAGTTCATGAAGGCGTTGTGGACGCCCTCGATGCTGTAGGCCACACCGACGTTCTCGCCCAGCTTGGTCCAGGTGGTCGACCAGTTGGCATCGGCCAGCCGCGAGTGCGACAGACGGCCCTGGCTGGCCATGTGCCCGGCCCAGCCCTGAGCCTTCAGGTAGAGCATGGTGTTGAACTGCAGCGCCGGGAGGCCGTTGGAGGCCCTCGTCTGGTTGACCAGGTTGGCGGCGTGGTTGGCCTCGGGGGTGCACGCGGCACCCAGGCCGAGCAGCAGGGCCACGCCGGCCGCAGCAGCGGCGGTGCGGACGGTGCGGCGGTGCGGTGAGCGCTTCGTGGTGGTGGTGGTTGTGGGAGCAGCCATGACCGGCCTCCTCGGGCGGGATTCGGACTTCGTGTCCCGGGCCCTTGCGGCCCGTGGTGTACCTGAGGTATCGACACGATCCGTGGCGGCCTACACACGATCTGTGGGGCCTTTGGTCACATCCGCGATCGAGGGCATCGATCGGACCCGTCCGACGCACCGCCTGCACCCAGGTCCCCCGACGTCCGAGCCGGGGTAGGAGAGCGGCGTGCCACTCCCAGGAGGCCTCGTGGCGGACGCCCATCTCCCCTCAGCTCTGTCGGACCCGACGCGACCGTCGGCCCCGGCCCGACCGGCCCGCTTGCCTGCGCCCCGCGGACCGCTCACCGCCTCGCTGTTCGAGCTCTGGCTGGGCCACCCACCGAACGGCGCGCTCCCCCCGCTCCCCTCGCTCGCGGTCGACGACCCTCTGAGCGACGATGACCTGCAGCTCGCCCTCTACTGCTGCTGGGAGCTGTCCTACCGGGGCTTCGCCGGCGTGCACCCGGGGTGGGAGGAGAGCACCACGACCTTCGAGCTCCGGCGCGACCTCGGCGGACAGATCGAAGGGGCCCTGCGGGAGCTCACCGCCGCGGCCGGCACCGATCCGCTGCGCTACCTCGACGAGCTCACCAGCGGCGGCGACGGCCCCTCCCTGTCGGCCCACCTGCTGGCCGCCGAACGCCTCGACTGGTTCCTCGAGTTCCTGGCCCACCGGGCCCCCTACCAGTCCAAAGAGGCCGACCCCCACAGCTGGGGGTTGCCCCGGCTGGCCGGGCTGCCCAAGGCGGCCATGGTCGAGATCCAGAGCGACGAGTACGGGGAGGGGCGGCCCGGGCAGGCACACGCCGACCTCTTCGCCGCCACCCTGCGCTCCGCCGGCCTCGACGACGCCTACGGGGCCTGGGTCGACCACGTCCCCGCGGTCACCCTGGCCACGACCAACCTGATCTCGCACCTGGGTTCGGCCCGCCGGCTCGTCCCCGCCCTCGCCGGGCACCTGGCCCTGTTCGAGATGACGTCGGTCGGGCCCATGGGCCGCTACGCCGAGCTGTGCGACCGTCTGGCCCTCGGACCCGAGGCCCGACGCTTCTTCGACGTGCACGTCCAGGCCGACGACCACCACGGGCCCCTGGCCCGCAACCACCTCGTGGGGGGCCTCCTCGCCCAGGACCCCGGCTGCGGTGCCGAGATCGTCTTCGGCGCCGCCGCGCTCGACCTCGTCGAGCGCCGGCTGGCCGAGCACCTCCGAACCGCCTGGGACCGAGGCCGCTCGAGCTTGCGGATCCCGCTGGGAGCCCCTCACCGACACGGCTCCGGGCACCCGGAGGTCGCCGGTGCCGCCCGCGCCACCACGTTGGACCCGGGAGCCGCGGTCGCCGGGTCAGCCTGAACCCTCCGTCGCGGCCGGGTGCCGGTCGGGCGGTCGTGACCAGGTGCGGCCGGCTGGGCCCTGCGAGGCGCCGCGCCGCTGCTCGGGTCGCCCTGAGCCCCGGATCACTCGGAGGCGGCCAACAGGTGCAACACGACGGCGTCCGGCTTCGACTGTGCCAGGAAGGGCGCGGCCGTGCCGTGCAGGGTCATCGCCACATCGCTGTCCCGATCGTGGAGGCGCACCAGGCGGGAGAGCCCGAACTTGGTGATCTGCACCTCGGTCGACGAGCGCGGGAAGCTGGCCACCACCGGCTCGAGCTCGCCATCGGGGTCGCGGTTGAGCACGTGGATGGTGGACGGGGTGACCGCCACCAGCAGCTGCAGGGTGATGCCCTCGGCCTTGCAGGCCGCCAGCTTGGCCGCGTAGCCCCCCAGGGCAGCCCCGACCGCCATCCCGGCCGTGCCGGCCACGAGGTCACCCCCGAGGGCTCCGACCGTGCCGCCCCCGACCTGGGCCCACATCAGATCCTGCAGGCCGAACACCCCGGCCGCCAGCACCTCGTCGTCACCGGGGCGGGCCGCCGTCAGCACCCGGGTGGCCTCCGCGGCCAGGGCCGCTTCGTCGCCTCTCGACATCCGTCTCTCCGTTCGGATCGGGACCGGCTCGGCCGCCGGCGGGGGAGCGGCAGCCTGCCACGCGCCCGGCGTCGCGCGGCGCACGGTACGTCGAGGTCCGCCGCGCCGAGGACGACAGCGGGCGGCGTTAGCGTCGTCCGCCGTGCCCACCGATGCCCTCGCCGTCGACGCGACCGTCCCGTCCGGGCGCTCGGGTGACGTCCTCGCCCCTCGGCGGTGGGCCCGCCACGAGCGCACCGCGGCATGGATCGTGGCCCTGCTGGCCCTCGCCCCCTTGGCCGTCACGACGGCCGCGAGCATCGGCATCGACTGGCGGGCCGCCGGCGACTGGGCCGTCATCGAGCTGCGCACACGCGACGTCGGAACCACCCTCACCCCCCTGCTCGGCCCCTACTCCCGCTACGGGTGGAACCATCCCGGCCCCTGGTTCTTCTGGCTCCTGGCCGGCCCCTACCGCCTGCTCGGCTCGAACCCGTGGGGTCTGCTCACCGCCGCCGCCGCCGTCAACCTGGGCGCCGCCTCCGCCATGCTCTGGTTGGCCTGGCGTCGCGGCGGGCTGGCCGCCGTCGCCCTGCTCTCGGCCGGTGTCGCCGTGCTCGCCGCCAACCTCCCCGCCGGGCAGCTGTGGGACCCCTGGAACCCCTGGTTGACGCTGCTGCCCTTCGGCGTCGTCGTGGTGGCCACCTGGGCGGCGGTCGACGGCGACCGCGCCGGCTTGGCGATCGCCGTCGCCGCCGGTTCGTACATCGTGCAGGCCCACGTGGGCTTCGGGGTGCTGGTGGCCGGGCTCCTGGGCCTCGCCGTGGTGGCGACCGCGCGGCAGCGGCGCGGCGAGCGGTGGTGGGCGGTGCCCGCCCTGATCCTCGCGATCGCCTGGATCCCGGTGCTGCTCGACCAGCTCTTCGGCGTCGGCAACGCCGTCGACCTCGCCGAGCACTTCACCAGCGGCTCCGATGAGCCCCTCGGTTGGGGCCCGGCCGTCGAGATCACGAGCCGCGAGCTGGCCGGTTGGCGTCCGCCCTGGCTCGGCGGGGCTGAGCCCACCAACCCGGTGGGCGGCGGCACGCGGGGCCGAGAAGCGGTTGCCCTGCTGGGGCCGATCGCCGTCGCCGTCGCCACCGTCGCCCTCGCGGTCTGGCGGGAGTGCACCACCGCCCTGCGGTTGCTCGGCGTGGTCGCCCTCGCCACCCTGCTCGGCTGGGTGTCGGTCGCACGCCTCACCGGGGAGCCCTTCGACTACCTCCTTCGGTGGTGGTGGATCATCGCCATGCTCGGCACCGTGGCGGTGGCCCTCACGCTGTGGGGCGCCCTGCCCGACCGGTTCCGGGTACCGGTGGTGCTGGCCGCCGCCTCGCTGGTGGTCGTCGTCCCGGCCGGTCTGTCCACGGTGCGGGCCATCGACCGGGACGCCGTGCCCAACGGTGACTTCGTGCCGGCGATCCTCTCCGTGTCCGATCCCATGGTCGCGGCGCTCCGCGACGACGACGTCGACAGCGTCACCCTGTCGGGCACCGGGCCGCTCGCCGGGTGGCTCACCGACGCCGTCACCGCCGTCCTCGACGATGCCGGCATCGAGGTGCGCACCCCGCCCGAGCAGCGCCACAAGTTCGGAACCCAGCGCTCCGAGCCCGCGCCACCGGGCACCCCGGAGCTCGTCGTGGCCACCGGGCCCACCATCGACGAGGCCCTGGCCCGACCCGACGCCGTGGCCATCGCCCGATGGGATCCCCTCCCCCCGTCGTTGGCCGAAGAACGGGCGGAGGTCACCGCGACGCTGCGAGCCCAGTTGCTGGCGGCCGGGCGCGACGACCTGGTCGCCGTCCTCGACGACGGCAACGGCCTCTGGGAGGCGACCGTGACCCCCGGGGTCGACCCCGACCTGGTGGCGCGCCGGGACGAGCTGCAGCGCGACGGGGTGCCCCTCGCGATCGTGATGGTGCCCCCGGCCGGCGACTGAGCGCACCCGGCGCCCACCGCCCGCACCTCGGGCGACCACGACGCTCGGCACCGAGGGGCGCAGACCCGCGGAGCGGCCGGTTGACGCACCACGGCGCCGAACGAGGGAGAATGGTGAACAGAAGGTGTCGGAACCGCCACGGCTCGCCCGCACCGCACGTCGATCCACCATCCGCGCGAGGGCCTCTTGCTCGTCCGACTCCTCCGAACCCACCTGCGCCCGTACCGCCGGCTGCTGGTGCTGATCCTGCTCCTCCAGGCCGGGCAGGCCGCGGCCAACCTGTTCCTGCCCCGCATCAACGCGCTGATCATCGACGACGGCGTGCTGACCGGGGACACCGACTACATCTGGCGCATGGGCGGCTTGATGCTGGCCGTCTCGCTGGCCCAGATCGCGGTCTCGATCACCGCGGTGTTCGTGGGCGCCCGGGTGGCCATGGGCTTCGGGCGCGACGTGCGCCGCGACCTCTTCCACCGGGTCACGTCCTTCTCCCAACAAGAGGTCGACCTGCTCGGCGCCCCGTCGTTGATCAACCGCATCACCAACGACGTGCAACAGGTCCAGATGCTCGTGGTCATGACCATGACCATGGCGATCGGCGCCCCCATCATCGCCATCGGCGGCATCGTGATGGCCATCACGACCGACGTGGGCCTGTCGTCGCTGCTGATCGTCAGCATCCCGGCGCTGCTGGTGGTGCTGCTGTTCATCATCTCGCGCATGGTCCCGCAGTTCCGGCTCATGCAGACCCGCATCGACGGGGTGAACCGGGTGCTGCGCGAGCAGATCACCGGCATGCGGGTGGTGCGGGCCTTCGTGCGCGAGCCCGAGGAGTCGGCCCGCTTCGCCGACGTCAACGACAAGCTCACCCACACGTCGTTGATAGCCGGCCGGTTGATGGCGCTGATGTTCCCGGTGGTGATGCTGGTGGTCAACGCCTCCACGGTCGGGGTGATCTGGTTCGGGTCCATCCGGGTCGACTCGGGGGACCTCTCGCTCGGCGACATGATCGCCTTCATCAGCTACTTCACCATCATCTTGATGTCGATCATGATGGCGACGTTCGTGGCCCTGCTCGCCCCCCGAGCGGCCGTCAGCGCCGAGCGCATCGTCGAGGTCCTCGACACCGACACCTCGGTCCGCCAGGCCGCCGAGCCGGTCCGCCAACTCGACGAGCACGGCCTCGTCGAGTTCCGCGCCGTGAGCTTCTCCTATCCGGGCGCGGCCGAGCCCGTGGTCTCCGAGGTCAGCTTCCGCTCCCTGCCGGGCCGGACCACGGCGGTCATCGGCAGCACCGGCTCGGGCAAGAGCACGCTGCTCAACCTGGTCCCTCGCCTCTACGACGTCACCGGCGGCGCGGTGCTCCTCGACGGCGTGGACGTGCGCGACCTCGACACCCAGCTGCTCTGGGACCGGGTCGGCCTGGTGCCCCAGAAGCCCTTCCTCTTCTCGGGCACGGTGGCGTCGAACCTGCGCTACGGCAAGCCCGATGCCACCGACGACGAGATGTGGGCCGCGTTGGAGGTGGCCCAGGCCGCCGACTTCGTGGCGGCCATGGCCGGGGGCCTCGAGGCCCGCATCGCCCAGGGCGGCGGCAACGTCTCGGGCGGGCAACGCCAGCGTCTGGCCATCGCCCGGGCGCTCGTCCGCCGCCCCGAGGTCTACCTGTTCGACGACTCGTTCTCGGCCCTCGACCTGGCCACCGACGCCCGGCTGCGCGCCGCGTTGCGTCCCTGGACCCGGGACGCCACCGTGATCGTGGTGGCCCAACGGGTGTCCACCATCGCCGACGCCGACCAGATCCTGGTGCTGGAGGAGGGCCGCACGGTCGGGTTGGGGACCCACACCGAGCTCCTCGAGACCTGTCCGACCTACCAGGAGATCGTCGAGTCCCAGGCGGCACAGGGGGTGGGGGCATGAGCGGCGACGAGCCCGGCGTGAAGGCCCCACCGCCCACCGCAGGCGACAACTCCCCGCTGTCGCGCCCTCGGGGCGCGGGGGTCCCCGTGGAGGAGATCCGCGACTTCGGCTCGGCCACCCGACGCCTCTTCGGCCGCCTCCGACGCCAGCGCACCCCTCTCATGGTGATCTTCACCCTCACGGTGCTGGCCGTGGGCATGCAGGTCGTGGGGCCCCGCATCCTCGGCGCCGCCACCAACGTGCTGGTCGACGGCGTCACCGACCCCGATGGCGGCATCGACTGGGGAGCGTTGCACGCCTGGCTGGGCCTGGCGCTGGGTCTCTACATCGGCGCATCGGGCCTGAACTACCTGCAGGCGTGGTTGTTGGCCGGGGTCGTGCAGGGTGCGATGCGCGACCTGCGCACCGACGTCGAGCACAAGCTCGACCGGCTCCCCCTCTCCTACGTCGACCGCACGCCGCGCGGCGATCTCTTGAGCCGCGTCACCAACGACATCGACAACATCGCCCAGAGCCTCCAGCAGACGCTGAGCCAGATGGTCGTGGCCGTCCTCACGCTCGTCGGCGTGATCTCGATGATGGTCCTCATCTCGCCACTGCTGTCGCTGGTCGCCATCATCACCATCCCGGTGTCGATCGGCGTCGTGAAGTTCATCGCCGCCCGTTCGAAGAAGCGCTTCGTGCGCCAGTGGGGCCACACCGGCTCGCTCAACGCCCAGGTCGAGGAGTCGATCACCGGCCACGCCGTGGTGAAGGCCTTCGGCCGGGCCCCGGAGGTCGAGGAGCGCTTCCGCCAGACCAACGACGAGCTCTACCAGGCCAGCTGGAGCGCCCAGTTCATGGCCGGGATCATCCAGCCGATCATGTTCATGATCGGCAACCTCAACTTCGTGATCGTCGCCGTCCTCGGCGGGCTGCAGGTGGCGTCGGGCCAGCTCAGCCTGGGCGGCATCCAGGCCTTCATCCAGTACTCCCGCCAGTTCTCGATGCCGCTCACCCAGGTGGCCTCGATGTTCAACGTCTTCCAGTCGGGCATCGCGTCGGCCGAGCGCGTCTTCGACCTGCTCGACGCCGAGGAGCAGAGCTCCGACGCCACCGCTGAGCCGCTCGCCGGGCCGGTGCGGGGCCGGGTGGTGTTCGACGACGTGTCCTTCTCCTACCTGCCCGACACACCCCTCATCACCGAGCTCTCGCTGGTGGCCGAGCCGGGTCAGACGATCGCCATCGTCGGCCCCACCGGCGCCGGCAAGACCACCTTGGTCAACCTGCTCATGCGCTTCTACGAGCTCGACGGGGGCCACATCACCGTCGACGGGCGCGACATCGCCGGCATGCGCCGCCACGACCTGCGCTCGCAGTTCGGGATGGTCCTGCAGGACACCTGGCTCTTCGGCGGCACCATCCGCGAGAACATCCGCTACGGCAACCCGGCGGCCACCGACGACCAGGTGCTCGAAGCCGCCCGCGCCACCTACGTCGATCGCTTCGTCGGCTCGCTCCCCGACGGCTACGACACCATCCTCGACGACCAGCACGGCAGCGTGAGCGCGGGAGAGAAGCAGCTCATCACCATCGCTCGGGCGTTCCTGGCCGATCCCGCCATCCTCATCCTCGACGAGGCCACCTCCTCGGTCGACACCCGCACCGAGGTCCTCATCCAGCACGCCATGGCCGCCCTGCGCTCGGATCGCACCAGCTTCGTGATCGCCCATCGCCTGTCCACCATCCGCGACGCCGATGCCATCTTGGTCATGGAGGACGGCCGCATCGTCGAACAGGGCGACCACGACGAGCTGCTGGCCCGCGAGGGGGCCTACGCCACGTTGTTCATGGCTCAGTTCGCGGCGGCCGTCACCGACGTCGACGCCGACTGACCGTCGCGGCGCCGGGGCCGGCGTCGCCACGCCGCCACGAGCGCGCCCTCGACCCGTCCGGCACCGACGAACGCCGCCCAGCCGGCGGCGAGGCCGAGCCCGGTCAGCACCCATGGCCCGACGTCGCCGCGCAGCTCGCGCAGCACGGCGAAGTGCACCAGGTAGATGTAGAGCGACGCAGCCGCCACGGCAGCCACGAGGCGGTCGAGGCCCCGCAGGACCGGCAGGTGGGGCACCCAGATGAGGGCGAGCACCCCGACCAGCACCACGGCGTCGTGCTCCACGCCGTAGAAGAACCCGCTGATCGACCACCAGGCGATGGCGCTGAGGGCCAGTCGAGACCACAGGCGGGACGTCCGCTGGGCGGCCCATCCGAGCGCGAAGCACCACACCAGGGTGTCGGTCATGTGCATCGCCTCGACGTGACGGTCGAAGGTGGCCTCGACGGCGAACCGCAACGCCAGGCCGGCCGCCAGCACCCCGAAGGCGAAGGCCTCGGGGTGACGCCGTTCGAGCGCCCGCACCCGAGCGAAGGCGAAGACCAAGGTGAGCACCACGAGCAGCTGCAGGAGCACCTCGACGTACCAGTAGACCCAGAACCCGCTGCCCAGGTAGTTGTTGGCGAAGAACAGCCTCGACGGCCGGAAGGCCTCCGCATAGGTGACCTGGAACGCGGCCCAGAGCCCGACGGGCACCGCGATGCGGGCGATGCTGGCCAGGGCCTTGCGGGTGGGATGGGTCACCTCGACGGCCGGGAGGCGGAAGCGGGCGAAGTTGAACCCGGCGATCACCAACAGCACGTGGGCTCCGCCGAGCACGAGGTAGCTGCCGGCGTGCGAGCCCACGACCAGTGCGATGGACAGGGCCCGGAGCACCACGTTGGTCTCCATGGCGTGGAACCAGCGCGGCCCCGTGGCCGGCTCGGCCCCCGCGCCGATGGCCTCGAGCTCGGCCACCGGCAGGAGGTGCCACGCCTCGGGGAGACGGCCGAGGGCGCCCTCGAGGGCGACCGACACCTCCACGTAGCTGAGGGAGTCGCCGCCGAGGGCGACGAACGTGTCGTCGGGGCCGATGTCGTCGGGGCGCAGGTCGAGGGCCTCGGCGAGGACGGCGCGCACCGCGGTGGCCGCCGACGGCGAGGTCGCACCGGTTCCGGCCGCCGATTGCTCGGGCTCGACCGCCGGTCGGGCGGCGGCCCGGGCCCGGATGCCGACGTGATCGGGCTTGCCGTTCGCCAGGCGGGGGAGCTCGTCGACGACCCAGGCCGTGACCGCCGAGCGGGGCAGGCCGACCTCGGTGACGACCGTGGCGACCGCTGCTCGGGCCTGGGCCTCGCAACCACCTTCGAGGGCGATCACCAGCCCGTCGTCGTCGCCGGTGCAGACCGCCGACAGACCGGCGTCGGCCAGGAGCCGCTCGACGCGATCGAGGTCCACGCGCAGCCCGAAGAGCTTCAGGAAGCGGCTGGCCCGCCCGGTGATGCGATAGAGGCCGTCGTCGCCGAGCCGGGCCAGGTCGCCGGTGCGCAGCTCGTCGAGCTCGGGGCCTCGGGCCAGGTCGGCCGGGGTCTCGGCGTAGCCCATCATGACGTTGGGGCCTCGGTAGACGAGCTCACCGCTGGGCGACGCCTCGTCCGGCCCCGACGTCTCGTTGGGCCCAGCTGGGTCCTCGGCGCCGGGCTCGAGGTGGAACGAGCCGCCGGGGACGGCGATACCGATGGCGTCGGGTGCGGTGGTGGCCAGCTCGGGCGGCAGGTAGGCCATGCGGGCCGTGGCCTCGGTCTGGCCGTACATGACGAAGAGCTCGAACCCCCGGCGCCGGCCCAGCTCGGCGTAGGCCCGCACCTTCTCGGGGCTCATGCGGCCCCCCGCCTGGGTGAGGTACCGCAGGTGGCCGAGGTCCATGTCGGCGAAGCCCACCCGGTCGAGCATGTCGAACGTGTAGGGCACCCCCGCCAGGCCGGTCACGCGTGCCTCGCGGGCCTGGGCCCAGAAGCACGGATCGGTGACGGAGAGGTCGGTGAGGGCCACCGCGCCCCCGACCAGGAGGTGGCTGTGCAGGACCGAGAGCCCGTAGCAGTAGTGCAGCGGCAGCGAGGTGATCGACCGGTCGTCCGGCCCGAGGCGCAGGTACCGGGCGATCGACGCGGCGTTGGCCTCGAGGTTGGTGTGGCTGAGGCGGACCAGCTTCGGGGAGCCGGTGGACCCGGAGGTGGTGAGCAGCAGCGCCAGGTCCGGGTGCAGCTGGTGCTCGACGCCCGCACGCTCGGTCGGCGCCCACTGCGCGGCGGCGACGGCCCCCACGTCCGGCTCCCACACCGCCGCGAGCGGCTCGACCCGGTCCGGCGGCGCCAGCAGCACCGGGTGACCACCGGCCAGGGCGGCCAGGTAGGTGACCACGGCACCGAGGTGGTTGCCGCCCTCCACCAGGACGACGCGACGCGCTGCTCCCAGCTCGTCCGCGACCGCGGCCACCCGCTCGGCGAGCTCCACGTAGCGAACCGGCCCGTCCGCGGTGAACAGGGCCGGGCGGTTCCCGTGATCGGCCAGGGACGCGGCGAAACGCACCGGCCGCCGGGTCCGCACGTCTGTCGCCACTGGGGGTGTCACCGCAACCGTCGTCTCCCTGGCACCACCGACCCATGGGCGCCTACGGAAAGATGTTAGGTAGACCTATCCAATTTCGCCAAGTGTGGCGACGACGGTGGCCTTGCTCCCCCTGACATCGCGGCGGACGGGGCCCCACTGGGTGAGAACGGGACCCTCGGCCCTTGTGACATCGGTGACATGGCCGCAGCATCGAGGGGTGGCCGACAACCTCAGCGCCCTCGACGCCAGCTTCCTCGCCGCCGAACGGCCGGAGGTGCCGTTGCACATCGGCGGCGTGGCCCGCTTCGAGGGCGGCCCCCTCCTCGACGACGACGGCCGGTTGCGCCTCGACGACATCCGGGCGGTGGTCGAGGCCCACCTGGCGGCCATCCCCCGCTTCCGGCAACGCCTCCGCCCTGCCGCCGGCGGGCTCGGACTGCCCCGCTGGTGCGACGACGACGGCTTCGACATCACCGAACACGTCCGCACCCGCCGGGTGCCGGCACCCGGCCTCGAGGACGACCTCCACCGCCTGGCCATGGCGCTGCAGGCCCAGCCGTTGCCACGCGATCGTCCCCTCTGGGAGCTGACCTTCGTCGACGGGCTGGCCGACGGCTCGGTGGCGCTCGTCGACAAGGCCCACCACGCGCTGGTCGACGGCGTCTCCGGCTCGGAGTCGTTCATCACCATGCTCGACCGCGACCCGGCAGCACCCCCAGCCGTGCCGGCCCCGTGGGCACCCAGCCCGGCCCCGGCCACCGCCCACCGGCTGCTCGACGAGCTCCGCCGAGCCGCCCGCCTGCCGGTCGACGCCGCCCGGGGCACCGTCGACCTGGTGCGCGACCCGGCCGCCCTCGCCGCTCTCCTGGGCACTGCGGCCGAGACGTTGCGCACCCGGCGTCCTGCGCCCCGGTGCTCGCTCAACGCGGCAGTCGGTGCCCGGCGGGACCACCGGGTGGTGCGCTGGTCGCTGGCCGATGCCAAGCACATCGCCCACGCCACGGGCACGACGGTGAACGACGTGGCCCTCACCGCGGTGACCGGCGGCCTGCGAGCCCTGCTGGCCGGCCGGGGCGAGCTGGCCGGCCTCGACCACCTCACGGCCCTGGTCCCGGTGTCCACCCGGGGCGCCGACGAGATGCTCGGACTGGGCAACCGCGTGAGCGGCGTGCTGGCCACCCTCCCGCTCACCCACGTCGACCCCCTCGAGTGCCTGCGCCAGGTCCGGGCGGACATGGACGCCCACAAGGAGGGCCATGAGGTCGAGCTGTTCGCGGCGCTGCTCGGCACCGCTGATTGGCTCCCGCTGCCGTTGGTCACCGTGCTGAGCGAGCTGACCGTGAACCGCCAGCCCGTCGTCAACCTCGTCGTCACCAACGTGCGCGGCTCGCCCACGCCGCTCTACCTGCGTGGCGCCCGGATGCTCGAGTTCCAGCCCTACGTGCCGCTCGGGGCCAACACCACCGTGGGCGTGGCCATCTTGTCCTACGACGGCCAGCTCGACGTCGGCGTCACCGTCGACCCCGACGCCTGCCCGGACGCCGCCGTGCTCGTCGACGGGATCGAGGCGGCTTTCGCGGCCCTGCTCGACTCGACGGGCTGATCCGTCACCGACCGGCCGCGGTGGGGTTCACCCCGGCGAGGGCGTCGAGCACCTCGCCGATGTCGGGGTTGACCAGCACCGAGCCACCCACCACCACGGTGGGCACGGTCTCGGAACCGATGCGGTCGTTCAGGAAGCGACGGGCCTCGTCGTCGTCCCAGATGTTGCGCACCACCGGGTCGAGGTCGCGCGTCTGGAGCTGGCGGAAGAGCCGGGAGCAGAACCCGCAGCCGGGGCGCCAGTAGACGGTGAACTCGGGCGCGGCAGGGTTGGTCTCGCTCATGGGTCCTGCAACCCCACGGTCCCGCCGACCCTTCCCGGAGGCCGGGACCTAACCCCATGACGTCGGGCACACCGACGGCCGGGCCGGCTCAGGTGCCCGCCGGCCGGTCGCCGATGACCCCGGCCTCGGTGAGACGGCCCAGCTCGGCGTCGTCGAGGCCCAGGAGGCCGCCGAGGATCTCGGAGTTGTGCTCCCCCATGGTCGGTGCCGGCCGGGTGATCCAGTGGCCGACCCCGGACATGCGAAACGGCATGGAGAAGAGCTCGAGGCTGCCCTGGGTGACGTGGGGGACGGTCTCGATGAAGCCCCGGTCGACCAGGTGGGGGTGGGTGTGCACCGATCGCGGGTCGGCCAGGGTGGCCGCGGGCACGCCCGCCGCCACCAACTCGTCGACCGCCACCGCCGAGGGGCGGGTCTCGATCCACGCCCGGAGGCCTTCGTCGAGCTCGTCGTGGCGGGCCCGCCGGCCGGCGAGCGTGGCCAACGCTGCGTCGGTCGCCCAGTCGTCGCGACCGATCAGACGGCACAGGGTCGACCACTGCTCGTCGGTGGCGACGGACACCGCCACCCAGTCCTCGCCGCCGGGAGTGTCGGACCGGCCGTGGTCGGCACCGGGGTAGATGCCCTGTGGGGCGCAGTGCGGCGACCGGTTGCCCTCCCGACCGAGCAGACCTCCGTTGCTGGTGTACTCGACGACCTGTTCGGCGGTGAGGTTGAGCGCCCCTTCGATCAGCGGCACCTCGACCAGCAGGCCCTCCCCGGTCTGCTCCCGGCGAGCGAGCGCAGCCAGGGTGGCGAAGGCGGCATGGGCCCCACCGAGCGGATCGCACGGCCCGCGCGGGACGAGAGGCTCGGCGTCGGGATGACCGGTGACAGTGGCCATGCCCGACATCTGCTCCATGTTCTGGGCGAAGCCCAGACGTTCGGCCCAGGGGCCGTCGAGACCGAAGGCCGGCATCCGCACCATGATCGCCCGGGGGTTCAGCGCGTGGACCACGTCCCACCCGAGGCCGAACTTGGGCATGACGCGCGGCGTGTAGTTCTCGACCACCACATCGGCCCACTCGATGAGGCGCTCGGCCAGGGCCACGCCCTCCGGGTCGCCGAGATCGAGGGTGATGCCCCGCTTGTCGGTGTTGATGGTGAGGTAGAACGAGCTGAGCTCCCACCACCGCTCGCGGTCGAGGAACATCACCGCGGCGGCGTAGCGCATCGGATCGGGGTGGGCGATCGACTCGACGTGCACGACGTCGGCCCCGAGGGCGCCGAGCAGCTGGGTGTTCGAGGGACCGGCCCACCAGAAGGTGACGTCGAGGACCTTGAGGCCCTCGAGGGGGAGCCGCGCCGGGCCGTCGGGCTCGGTCGGCTCCGGTCGGTCCCGGTCGGCCACGGCTCCGTCGTCGGCTCCCACGCCCGGAACCGGTCGACCGGTGGGCGGTCGTTCGCCGTCGAACAGGTAGTGGGGGCTCGGCGCCCGGAAGTCGCCGTTCGCCGAGGGGCGGAAGAAGTCACGAGCGACGAGCTGCTCCTCGTCGAGGATCGTGCGGGCGTCGTTCACCCGCGCCGCAGGCACCCGGAGGGCGGCGGCGGCATCGAGCACCTCGGCCGTGGTGCGCACCGAGGTCCACTCGTTGACCCAGCTCTCGAAGGTCGCCCGGTCGGCCATGCGCTGGGCGGCGTTCACGAAACCGTCGTCGATGAGCTCGGGGCGCTCGATGAGGCGGAGGAAGGCCTCGGCGTGGTTGGGTCCGTTGGTGTTGAACCCCACCCACCCGTCGGCCGTGGGGTGGATGGACGGCGTCTCCACGTTGCGGGGGACCATGGGCGGGACCATGCCCATGATCGAGAACATGGGATCGGCGAACAGGTTGGTGGAAAGGGTCATGGCCTCCACCCAGGAGGCGTCGATCACCGCGCCCTCCCCGGTGCGGCGGGCCTCCCCGATCGCGGCGAGGGCGGCCGGCGCGCCGTAGAGCCCGCCCGCCCACTCGGCGATGCGGCCCCCGGCCTGGACGGGGGGTCGCTCGGGGGCGCCCCGCGCCGCCAGCGACCCGCACTCGGCCTGCACCGTGAACTCGGTGGCCGGGCGCGATGCATAGGGGCCGGTGCGGCCGTAGGGCGTCACGGTGAGCACGACGAGGTGCGGGTGGCGGGACCGCACGGCCTCGACGTCGACCTCGCCACCATCGATGAAGAGGTCGGCCGAGGCCAACAGGTCCTCCACCCCGGGGTCGCCGACAGCGCCCACGACCGACCGCTTGCCGGCCGCCAGGTGCTGGAACAGGGCGCCGTCGGCGCTCCCCAGCTCGGCGCCCGTGGCCGACCACCGCCGCAGCGGGTCGCCGCCCTCGGGCTCCACCTTGATCACCTCGGCCCCGGCATCGGCGAACAGCTTCCCGGCGTAGCCGCCGGCGATGCCGAGCGCCCCCTCGACGACCCGCAGATGCCCGAGCGGCGCCGCCGCTCCCGATGGCCAGGTCGTGCCCTTGGTGGTGTCGCCCACGTGGTCCCCCTTCGCTGGCCGTCCCCCGACGGCCCCTGGGCATCCGATCACGAACCGGGGCGTCGTGCCACCGTCCTGACGACACGGCCGCGCCCGGGCCGCGCCTCAGCAGCGCGACCAAATGAGCGTTAGGGTGGATGGGCGGTGGCGGAACCCGCCGCCCACACCGACGACGAGGGGGACACCGTGCCCGAATCCGTGGACCTGTTGCTCACCGGGGCGACGCTGGTGGATGGCACCGGAGGCCCGGCCCGACCGGGCGACGTCGCCGTGCGCGACGGCCGCATCGTGGCCGTCGGCCCCGATCTCGACGTGGCCGCGACCGAGACCGTCGACCTCACCGGGCTGGTGCTCAGCCCCGGCTTCATCGACCCCCACACCCACTACGACGCCCAGGTCCTGTGGGATCGCGACGTCACCCCCTCCTCCTGGCACGGCGTCACCACCGTGATCATGGGCAACTGCGGGTTCGGCATCGCGCCGACCCGGCCCGAGCACCGCGAGATCATCCTGCGCACGCTGGAGAACGTCGAGGGGATGACGTTGTCCGCCCTCGAGGAAGGTCTGCCGTGGACGTTCGAGACGTTCCCGGAGTACCTCGACGCCCTCGACGCCGCCCCCACGCGGCTGAACCTGGCCGCCCTGTTCGGGCACACGCCGCTGCGCTTCTACGTGATGGGCACCGACGCCACCGAACGGGCCGCCACCCCCGAGGAGGTCGAGCAGATGCGAGCGCTGCTGGCCGAAGGCATCGACGCCGGGGCCGTCGGCCTGTCCAGCTCACGAACCGAGTCCCACATCGGCGCCTACGGCAAGCCCGTCCCCAGCCGCCTGGCCGACCTCGACGAGATCCGCACCCTCGCGGGGGTCCTGGGCGACAAGGACAAGGGCACCTTCGAGTCCACCTGGGGCCCGGACCTGTTCGTGGAGGAGTTCGCCGAGATCGCCAAGGACATCGACCGTCCGGTGTCGTGGGCGGCGCTGATGACCGTGAAGGAGAACCCCGCCTACACCGACGACGTGGTGGCTCGCGTGGCCGCCGCCGGTGGGCCGGTGCACCCCCAGGTGTCGTGCCGGCCGATCATGATCCAGCTCCAGCTGTCCGATCCGGCCCCGTTCGCCAACGTGCCCGCGTTCGAGGAGATCCTCGGCCTCGAGCGCGCCGACCGCCCCGCCCTGTACGCCGACGCCGCCTGGCGCGACCGGGCGTGGGAGGGGATGCAGGCCCGCTGGGGCAACAAGCTCCTCGACGTCACGGTCGCCGAGACCTCGGTGCACCACGAGCTCGTCGACGGCCCCACCCTCGGCGAGATGGCCGCCGAGGGCGACGGCAACCCGGTGTCGGTCATGGCCGACCTCGCCCTCGCCGAGGACCTCCAGACCCGTTTCCGCATGATCATGGTCAACGACGACGACGACCAGATCGCCACGTTGCTGCAGAACCCGACCTTCCTGCTGGGGCTCTCCGACGCCGGAGCGCACACCAGCCAGCTGTGCGACGCCAACTTCTCCACCCACCTCCTGGCCGAGTTCCACCGCGCTCGCGGCGACCTCACCCTCGAGCAGGCCGTCTGGCGCCTCACCGGCCAACCGGCCGAGGTCTACGGGCTGGCCGACCGGGGCCGCATCGCCGAGGGCCGGGCGGCCGACCTGGTCGCCTTCGACCCCGCCACCGTGGGCACCGGCCCATCCGAGCGCGTCACCGACTTCCCCGGCGGAGCCGACCGCCTGGTGGCCCACAGCACCGGCATCGAGCACGTGTGGGTCAACGGGACCGCCATCCGGCGCGACGGGCGCGACCTCGACGGCGTGCGCCCGGGCGGCCTGCTGCGCGACTTCGCCTGAACCTCCGCCCTGGCACCACCGGCCCCGCACGACGACCGGTCCGGGTCGCCGTGCGGGCATCGGTGGGAGGCCGCGGCCCGGAGCCGGTCAGTCGACCTCGAGAGGGTCGCGCCGCCACCAGGCGACGACGGCGACCACGCCGCCGCCCATCATCAGGGCCAGGGCCACCAGCAGCACCGGGACGGTGCCCGAGGAACCGGTGACGACCAGGTCACCGGAGCTCCGGCGAGCCTCGGCCGGCATCGACAACGGGCCGCTGCTCCCCGTCGGAGGCGTCTCGCCCAGGGCGAGCTCGTCGGGCCCGGGGACCCGGGGGGCGCCCCCACCGGCCGGTGGGTCACCGGGGGCCGGTGTCGACGGGCCCGGGTCGGTGGGCCCCGGAACCGTCGGGTCGGTCGGATCGGTCGGATCGGTCGGATCGGTCGGATCCGTCGGATCGGTCGGATCCGTCGGGTCGGTGGGGTCCGTGGGGTCGGTGGGGTCCGTGGGGTCGGTGGGGTCGGTGGGGTCGGTGGGGTCCGTCGGATCGGTGGGCTGGCTCGTGGCCAGGGAGATGTACTGCAGCTCGGTGGTCTGGGTGGCCACGAAGCTCGTGATGGCCGGCTCGCCGAACCCTGCACCGGTGACCGCCTCGACGGCCACGGGCACCTCCTTGCCCGGGGCCATGGCCGGGACGGGCAGGAAGACCTCGGTCTGGTCCGCCTCGGTGCCGACGCTGAGCCCGACATCGGACTGGATCCGGTAGCCGAGGACCAGCCGGCCCCCGTCGTCGGTCGGCGGCGACCAGCGCACCTGCACCCCGCCCTCGACCTCGGTGACCTCCAGATCGGTGGGGGCACCCGCCGGGGTGGCTGCCGGCGCCGTGTAGCTGCCGACCACCACCTCCTCGCGCGGGATCCCGTCCTGGGAGATCACCGCCACGACCTCTCGTTCGGAGGCCTCGGCCGACCCGGTCGGCGTGAACTCGAGCCGACCGACCTCGTCGCCCAGCTCATCACCGGTGGCCGCCGGGATCATCGGGACCGCCCCGTTCACCGCCGCCGGCGCCGACGCCGCCGGCCGGGCACCGTCGGAGCCGGCCTTCACCCCGCCGAGCGGGGCGATGAACTCGTCGTCGGGATCCTTGGTGCGTTCGAAGAACGCCACCTCCTGGCCCTCGATGCGGCCGATGCGGTAGTCGATCGCGTGGCGGCCGTCGAGGGCCTCGATGGTGCTCGTCACGTCCACGGGCGGCAGAGCGGCCGACGTGACCACCTCGGCCACCTCGGCGGAGCCCTCCCGAGGCACCAGGGTCCACGTGCCCTCCGCCGGCTCGAGCACCAGGACGTGCTGTTGGCGGTCACCCCGGAAGAGCAGGTAGCCCTCCTCGTCGGGGGCGCCGTCGGTGACGTCCTCGTAGCGGGTGCCGTCAGGGGCCACGAGGGCGTAGTCGGGCACGCCGGCGTCGCTGAAGAGCTGCACGCCGAGCATCTTCTCGTCCGGCCCGATGGCGAAGGCGTGGGTCGGCGCCTCGTTCTGCGGGGTCGAGACCAGCTCGCTCTGCACCTGGTTGCCCTGCACCTGGTTGCTGGAGAACTCGCTGAGCTCGGCCGCCTCCACGATGAGGTAGCGACCCATGTCGCACTTGAAGCGCAGCGAACGCAGCGGACGGTCCCAGTAGAAGCCGCCGCCGACGTTCAGGCCCTGTTCACCGCCCAACGAGGCGCAGGCGCCCAGGCCCACGGTGTTGATCAGCACGCCCGCCCCGGCCACCTCCCAACCGAAGAGGGTGGCGCCCACCGAGCCCTCGGCCTGGAACCCGAAGCCTCTGAGCGGTTCGCCCGTGTCGGGGTTGGTGGCGCCGATGGCCTGGGAGCGGAACACCGATGCGTCGACCTGGCCGAAGATGGTGATCGGCGCCACCGGCTGGGCCACGACGCGGCCACCCATGCCGACGAAGCCGCGGGTCTGGATCTTGATGTAGCCCTGGGCGTCGACCGGCAGGCCGAAGAGCTCGGCGTTGGCCCGCAGCATGAACTCCAGCCATTCGGCCTGGTACTCGTCGTAGGGCGTGGACGGGTCCCAGTCGGGCTGCTCCTCGAGGCTGACCGAGCCGTCGAGCTGCATGAACGGCACCGCCGGCGGTCCGACCCGGGCGCCCATGTCGCCCTGCAGGAACAGGTTGGGGTCCTTCCTGAGCGTGGCGCCGACGCTGTCGAGCGTCACCCCGGGGAACAGCGGCAGGCCCAGCCCGCTGGCCGAGAGCGAGGCCCCCACCAGCTTGTTGTCGCGAAGGCGGATCGAGCCGGCGATGCCCACCGGGTTGGGGGTGGGCAGCTCGATGGCGATGGCGCCCTCCCACACGTCGCCCTCGCCGTCGCAACCGGCTCGGGTCGACCCGTCGGGACAGAGGCTGATGTAGAGGCCCTTGAGCGGGAACGCCGTGAGCGCGCCGTTGCCCGACGCCGGGACGCCGTTGGCGCTCGGCGGGTCCGGCTCGTCGTCACCGTCGGCATCGAAGCCGAGCTCGCCGCCGATGAGACGACCGTCGACGACGTCCATCCCCACCACGATCGAGGGCGCCCAGGGCAGGTTGTCCACCGCCGTGCCGATGGAGCCCTGCCAGCCGCCGTCGGGGCTGAAGCCCATCGAGAACGAGTGGATGGGCAGCGCGTCGAAGAAGAGGATGTTCTGGGCCGCCAGGGAGCCGCCGACCACCCGCCCACCGTCGAAGTCGAGGCTGAAGGCGAGGGTGGACGGCTCGGAGCTCCCGGCCCGGGCCACGCCACCGTTGCCCGACAGCCTGGTGCCGTCGGGCGTCTCCTCGAAGGAGACCCCGAGGTCCTCGATGGTGAACAGGCCGGCCACCGGGAGCTCGTCGATCGTCAACGAGCCGCCGGTCATGCGGCCCTCGTCCATCTCGATCGAGCCCGACCCCCCGATGGTGTTGCCCTCCGGCCCGGAGATGCTGAGCCCGGCCGCCCACGTGGAGCTGCCGTCGGGGTTCTGTCCGACCTGGAACTCGAGCAGCTCGATGGTGGTGACCCCCAGCGGTACGTGTCCGATCTTGAGGCCGCCACCGACCACCCGGCCCTCGTCGAAGGTCATCGACCCGTAGAAGGTGACCAGGCGGTCCTCGAGGCCCACACGACCACCGAGGCGGAAGGAGCCCTCCTGGGTGAAGGCCACCCGGGCGTTCTCCAGCCGCACGAAGTCGCCGATGGGCAGGCAGGCCACCGACACGTCGAACCCGGACAGGCGTCCGTCGGCGAACCCGAGCGAGCCCCGCCCTTGGTAGGTCTCGCCGTCGTGGGTGACCGAGGTGCTGACCGCGTAGTAGGACTCGGCCCCTTCGGTGGTCGGCTGCCCACCCGGCACGTTGGGCCCCGTCGGGACCTGGGAGCACTCGGTGGTGCCGCCCATCATCCCGAACGGTGCCGATTCGGCTTCCAGCGGCAGAATCCGCGGTATCCGACGGCCGACGTAGTCGATGGAGAGGTCCTCGAGCACGGTGAGGTCGCCGAGGGGCAGGCTGTCGATCTGGATGGAGCCACCGACGATGGTGCCCCGCTCCACGGCCAGCGAGCCCGCGACCTGCGAACCGGCCTGGCCCGGGCGGGCGAGATGGGCGGCGAGGAACCAGTCCGTGCCCGTGGCGGAACGGTCGTACGCGATCTCCACGTCGCGCAGGTCGAGCATCCCGGCCAGTTCGATCCCACCGGCCTGCAGGTGCAGCGACTGGAGCTGGCGGTCGAGGATGGCGAAGTCCAGCGACGCGGTGGCGAGCCCGCCCTCTCCGTCGCGCACGGTGGCCGCACCGCTCCAGCGCTCCAGCGGACGGTCGACGGTCGCCGCGCGGTAGGACAGGTGCACGTCGTCGAGCACGGCCAGCTCGGTCATGCGGATCCCGTCGCCGCAGAGGGCGGCGTCGGTCATCCGGCCGTCGGTGAGCTCCATGTGGCCGCCGGCGCTGGAGGTGTTCCCGTCGCCGTAGCCGATGGTGGCCCCGAGGGCGTAGACCACGCTTCCCGCGTCGGCGCCGACGGTCGTGTCGCAGGAGTCCACCTCGCCGTCGGTCACCGCGAGGGAGAAGTCGTCGAGGGCCAGCGGGCCGAACTGGAGGTTCTCGGCGACCAGTTCGCCGCGGTGGGGCAGGCCGTCCACGAAGGCCAGCTCACCCCCGAGGGTGCTGAGCCCGCCCTCGTGGCGCACGCTGCCCTTGGCCGCCCACCCGGGCAACCCGTCGACGTCGGCGGGGAAGTCGAGCTGGAACTGCTCGATGGTGAGGGTCTCGCCGAGGCGCACGTCGCCCAGCGCCAGGCTGGCCTCGGCGAGGCGACCGTCCGCCCAGGTCATGGTGGCCGACCCCTCCGCCTCGAAGCCGCCGCTGCGCGCCAGCAGGGCGCCGGCCCAGGTGGTGGTGTCCCCTTCGGTGGAGGCGGAGAGCGACAGCTCCTCGACCTCCACCAGCCCGGCGATGGAGAGGCCCGTCACCGAGAGGTTCCCGGCCATGACGCGGCCGTCCTCGAGCGTGACGCTGCCGGTCAGCGAGCTCGATGCCCCCTGGGGCGAGAGCACTGCGGCGGACACATCCCAGATCCGCCCGTCGTCGGTGTCGGCGGTGATGAGCCGGAACTGCTCGAGGGTGAGCAACCCGTCCCACTCGACGCGCTCGGCGAGGATCTCGCCGTCGACCAGACGGCCCTGCCCGTCGATGACCAGATCCACGCTGGCCGCGGGCCCCTTCCCGCTGCCGAAGCCCTCCACCTCCCCCGATCCCGACCAGCTGGTGAGACCGGTCTTGTCGTCGAAGGAGTAGGCGAACTCCATGTCGGCGAGCTGGAGCTGGTCGTAGATCGGCAGGCGCGGGATGGTCATGGTGGCCGACACCAGCCGGCCCTCGGCCACGACCGCCTCACCGTCGATGGCGAAGGTCTCGCCGCCGGGAACGGTCACCGAACCGCCGATGGCCCAGCCCGACCCACCCTCGTCCGCGGTGTAGACGAGTCCGAAGCGGTTGAGCAGGAGGGGCCCGACCGGCAGCTCGTGGATGTCGATCGAGGCGGCCTGCACCCGGCCACCACGGCCTTCGGGCGCCAGGCTGAAGCTGCCCGACACCGCGGTGGTGCCGCCCCCGTGCACGGCCTGGCCGCTGAGGGCGAAGGTGGTGTCGCTCTCGCCGTCCCAGCGGCCGCTCTGGTCGTAGGCGATGCGGAGCTGGCGCAGCTCGACGCCGCCGACCAACGGCAACGTCGACATGGAGAGCTCGAGCGACTCGAGACCGCCGTCCATGACCGCCGCCTGGCCGGCGAACGTGCGGGTGTCGCTCTCGCCGGTGATCACGGTGCCGGAGAGGGCGAGCACGGTGCGGTCGAGCACGGCCTCCCCACCCTCCGTGGTGGGCAGCGTCGCCTGTTCCAAGCCCTCGTAGGTGAGGAGCAGGTCCTCGAAGCGGAAGAGCTCGGTGAGCTCCACCGAACCGAGGCCGAGCTGGGCGGCGACGAGGGTGCCGTCCTCGATGCCCAGGCAGCCCGTCACCGGCACCTCGTCCTGGCCGACGACGGCGCTCACCGCCCAGAGGCGCAGCTCGGGACGAGCGGGGTCGGGGACCTCGCGCTCGAGTCCCGGGCACTCGGTGAGCGCCGCATCGGTGGTGAGGCTCAGGTCGGAGAGCTTGAAGAGACCACCGAGGGGCAGGCCGTCGGCCTCGACCGTGGCGTCGACGATGCGACCGTCACGGAAGGTGAGCCCGAGGCTGGCATCGACGCGTGGGAGGTCGCCGGCGGTGACGAGCCCGGCGGCGCCGGAGACGGTTGCGAGGTCGTCGGCCTCGTCGTGGTCGTAGCCCAGCTCCAGGTCCTCGAGGTAGGCCAGGCCGCCGAGCTGGAGCATGGGCACGCCGAGCTGCATGGACTCGATGCGGCCGTCGACCATGGTGAGCGAGCCGGTCACCGGCTCGGGCGGGCCGGCTTCGAGGCCCTTGTCCGGGGTGGTGACGGCGGGGACGTCGACCAGCCCGGAGATGGCGTAGGAACCGGTGCGGTTGGTGTCGTCCTGCGAGCGGGTCAGCTCGAGCTCGAGGTCGTCGATGGTGGCCACGCCCAGCGAGAGGGTGCCCACCTCCAGCTCGGCGGCCGTCAGGAAGCCCTCGTCGTACTCGAGCAGGCCCTCCACGTCGTTGAGGAGCTTCCCGTTGGCGTCGAGGATCGTCCCGGACAGGGCCCACGAGGTGCCGAGGGTGAAGGCGATCTCGACGTCTTCCACGGTGGCCAGCTCACCGATGGGCAGCGCCGACAGGCTCAGGAACCCGGACTCGAGCTGCCCGCCGGAGGTGAACACCAGCTCGCCGCTGACGGCCCGATCGCCTTCGAAGGCCTTGCCGCGCACCTCTCCGGTGAGGGCCAGGCGGCGGTCCACCACCGCGTCGACGGTGAGGGTGAGGTCGACCTGGGCGAGGGGGCCGATCTCGACCCCGTCGATCTGCAGGGCGCCGCTCAGCACCCGTCCGTCGTCGACCACCAGCTCGCCGGTGATCTCGGCGTCGGGCTCGGCCAGGTTCCCCTCGACCGCCCACGTCCCGGCGTCCCCGTCGAACGTGAGCCGCAGCGACTCCACCGCGAGCCAGTCGCCCCACGAGACCACGGGGGGTCCGTCGTCGTCCTCGGGTGCGAGCCACAGGTCGCCGGCGACCAGGGCGCCGTCGTCGAAGGCCAGCTCCAGCTCACGCAGGGGCCCGCCCCGGATCGTGGCTTCCCAGCGCTCGACGTCCCCGTCGCGGGTGACGGCGAGGAAGGTCTCGGGGAGGGTGACGAGGCCCTCGATGGTCGTCTCGGGGATGGCCAGCGCGCCTTCCTCGATGCGTCCCTCCACGAAGTGGAGACGGCCGGTGACCACCGCGTCCTCGTCGGTCGCCTGGGCCACCCGGGCCGTGAGGTCGAAGGCGGTGCCGCCCTCGTCGGGTGCCACCAGGAGCTCGATCTCGGTGAGCTGAGCCACGCCGACGCACAGGCCGGTGGCCCGCAGCCGGCCGGCCACCGGCGCCCCGTCGTCGAGTCGCAGCGCGCCGCCGATCTCGCTCTGGCCCGTGCCGCAGGTCAGGGTGGCCATCTCCGAGCCGTCGGTGCCCCCGAGCACCCAGTCCGGGGACTTGGCCGGGTCGTACGAGAGGCGACCGTCGAGGCTCGCCAGCTCGCCCAGGGCCACGTCGACCGAGAGGTCGGCGAGCACCACGCCGCCGTCGAAGGCCATGAACCCGTCCACCGAGCTCGTCTCGCCGCCGCTGTGCATCGTGGCGGCCACCGCGTAGACCTCGGCCCCCTCCGGCGCCGGGCTGCCGTCCGGGAGGGTGGCGTCCTCACCCGCGTAGCTCAGCGAGAACGGGTCGAGGCGCCCGAACGGACCGTACGAGGCCGTCAACGTCACCTCCAGGTTCACGATCTCGCCCTCGTCGGTCACCAGGGCCCCCATGAGGCTGTCGGTGCCCCCGAGGTGGGTCACCGTCCCCGTCAACGCCCAGACGCCCGCCCGGTAGGTCATCTCGAAGTCCTCGACGGTGGCCAGGCCGAACGCGACGTCGGCGAGGGCCACGGTGCCGCCCACCAGCGAGGTGCCGTCGGTGTCGAGCTCGACGTCCACCCTCTGGCCGTCGGCCACCTCGTACTGGCCGGACCACCGGCCCTGGGACCGGTCGAACTCGAGGGTGACGGTGGCGTCGGGATCACCGAGGCCGGCCACGCTCAGGCCGGACACGACCAGGGTGCCCGCCGTCAGGTCCCCGTCGTAGTCGAGCTCACCGTCGATGGCGAAGGGATCGCCGATGGCCGAGACGATGCGCCAGGTGGTGTCGCCCGCCCAGGTGAGGGCCAGGTCCTGGAGGGCGGCCAGCTCGGCGAACACGGCGTCCTCGATCCCCTCGAGGGAGAGGTCGGCCGGATCGATGCCCAGGTCGCTGATCACCGCCGCGAAGTCCGCCGTCTGGCCACCGACCACCGCCGGCAACGGGATCGGCGCGCCGAGGAGCCAGGCGTCGTTCACGACCTGGAGGGTCATGCCGTCCGGCAGCGGGAGCCCGAACAGGTCGGCGACGGAGGCGAGGTCGATGGGCTGGTCCAGGCGCCAGTCGACGCCGAAGGTCCCCAGATCGATGGACGAGCCGTCGGAGGCGGGGAACGACGCACCATCCACGTCGCCGCCGTCGCGCCCGATCAGCGGGACCGTGACCGAGGTGTCGCCGAGCTGGGACTCGTCGGCCGACAGCACCGAACGGAGGCGAGGCTGGGTGGGCTCGGACAGGTCGAGCAGGAGCTCGACCCCCGCCGAGGGCTCGAACACGATCCCTCCGATGCCGGGCAGATCCCCGTCCGGGGCCACCGCCACGCCGGCGGCGTAGACGCCCTCGCCGCGGTCGCTCCAGCACCCGGTCAACGACAGGCCCAGGACCCCGGGGAGGGCCTCGGTGCACTTCTCACCCGGATCACCCGGATCACCCGGATCACCCGGATCACCCGGATCACCCGGATCACCCGGATCACCCGGATCACCCGGGTCGCCCGGGTCGCCGGGGTCGCCGGGGTCGCCGGGCACGGCCCAGAGACCATCGTTGCGCACCTCGACGACGGCCTTGTCGGCGCCCGGACCGGTGAGCGCGATCGATCGAGGATCGGCCACCGCCCCACCGGCGGGCACGAGCAGCACGGGGCCATCGGGTGCCTCGTCCAGCCACACGCTGATCACGCCATCCGGGTCGACGGTGAGACGGCCCTGGACCTCGAGTGCGTCCTGGCCGTGGAGCAGGGTGATCTCGCCCCCGTCGCGGACCTGGACATCACCCGAGACGGTGAGCGAGGGGAACTCGGTCCCGTCGATCGCCTGGTCGAGAGGGAGCCGACCGTCGAGCACGAGGTCGCCGTCGAAGACCGAGGGCCCGAAGTACAGCGCCAGCTCCCGCCCGGGCGGGATCACCAGCGGGTCGCCGACCCGCAGCGTGGATCTGCGCATCTCCAGCTCGAACCCGTCCGCCGGCCCGTCGGTGAGAGCGCCCTGCACGGACAGCTCGGCGTCGTCGAGGCTGATCGCTTCACTGGACAGGTCGCCCGGCCAGACCGTCGAAGTGGACCACACGTTCAGACGGTCCACGTGCTCGACGCCGGCGTTCGGTACCGCCGACCCGCCGGTGAGGAGCTCGGCGTCAGGGCCCTGGAGGGTCAGGTCGCCGATGGCCCCGACCTTCTCGCCCAGCACGAGACGGCCCTCGACGTCGAGCTCGACGCCCTCGAGGACGTCGTCACCGGCGTCGATCGCCAGCAGGTCGCCGAGGACGAGCTCGTTGTCGGCACGCGAGCGGATCGAGTCCGGGGTCAGCGCATCGCCCACGCCACCGACCGCCCAGGCCACGGAGGTGCGCCCGTCGCCGTCGTTGCGCCACACGTCGAGCGAACCAGTGCGTAGCGTCCCGCCGTCGCCGGCCACGGACAGATCGCCTCGACCGTTGACGGAGGTGCGCGAGGCCTCGAGCACGTGGCCCCCGCTGGCCACGAGCGAGGCGTCGGCGGGCAGGCCGATCCGAGGGGGCCCGATGGTGAGCTCGTCGACGAGGAGTCGACCGCCGTGCAGAGAGACGACGGCCCCGTCGTACACCCGGACGTCGCCGTTCAGGCCGTTGGTCACCGCCAGGGTGCCGGTGATGTCGAGCGAGCCACCCCGCAACGACAGGTCCACCGTCGAGGTCGCCCTGATCACGCCGCCGGCCCGCAACGCCAGGTCCCCGCCATCGATCCGGAGGTTCCGCGCGTCGAAGGACCCCAGCACCTCGAGCCCGCCGCCGTCGACCATGCGCAACGGCCCGGCCGCGGCCGATCCAGCCGGAGCGGCGAGCGAACCCACGGCCGGCTCCTTCTCCGAGATGCTGATCGGCAGGTTGTGGTTGGCCTCGACGCACGCCGCGTCGGCGGGCCCGGGGCTGCGCAGGGTCGGATCCCCCTTGGCATCGACCAGCACGGGAGCCCAGTTCCGATCGTCACCCCACCCGTCGCCGGCGGCACCGGTCCAGGTGATGGTGCAGTCCAGGGTGTCCGCCGTGATCCGGACCTCCGGGCCTCGGAGCTCGGCCAGCTCCCTCCCCTCGGCCATGGCCCGCACCGAGTAGGCCATGTCTCCGCCCTCGGGCGCGGCAGGATCGACCAGCGCGCGCGCATCACCGCCGGCCGTGGCCACGACGGCACCGTCGCGGAGCAGCTCGAAGCCGTCGATCGTGCCCCCGGGGGTCGGCCACGTCACGCTCACCGCTCGCGACCCGCTCGTGGTGTCGACGTCGACCGCCGCGACGACCAGCACGTCCTCGGCGTCCCACACCGGTTCGTCGGCGCCGACGATCGCCGCCACCCCGGTCGCGGCCGCGGCCACCACCACCGCCATGGCCACCGCCCACCAGAGTCGCACCCGCCCTCTCGGTGCGCGTGCGATCAGTCCTTCTCCGCCCAGGATCTCCACGGCAACAAAAGCTACGGAGCGCGCTCGACCCGGTCAGTAGGACATATCACCTAGCGACTCCCGACTCCCGACTCCCGCATCGCGACCCCCGCCGGCGACGAGGCGGGTGATCGGCGCCGCTCCGGCGAGGAGCGCGTCAGCGGTCGAGATAGCGGTGTGCGGCTTCGGTCCTCGACGACACCGACAGCTTCCGGTAGATCGCCGAGAGGTGGTTGGCCACCGTCTTGGGGCTCACCCCCAGCTGCACCGCGATCTGCTGGTTGGTGGCCCCGCGGCTGACCGCCGACAGCACCCGCAGCTCCGCCGGGCTCAGCTCCGCGATCCCGCCGGCACCATCGGCTCGCCGATGGACGGCGACCTTGTCCTCCCAGGGGACCGAGCCGAGGCGACGGAAGGCGTAGCGGGCTTCCGCCGCCACCTCCTCGGAGGCCGCCGTACCCCGACGACTCCGGAGCCGGGCCAGGTCGAGCAGCGCACGAGCGCGGTCGAAGCAGTCGGCCACGGGGTCGAGGATCTCGACCGCCTCCTGCAGCAGCCGGTCACCCGCGACCGGGTCTCGGCGGGCAGCGACCAAGCCGGCCGACCATGCGGCCGAACCACGCGTCCATCGGCTCGCCCCCGGCGCAGCTGCGGCGTCGGTCAGCGGCCCCAGCACCTCCGACGCCAGGTCGTCGTCACCGCGTGCCAGGTGGGCGCTCACCAGGTCGGGGCGCCACCGTCCGAGGTTGGGGGACAGGACCCCACCAGCGTTCTCGAAGAAGCGGCACTCCTCGAGGAACCCGACCGCCTCGGCCGGGGCGTCCCGGGTGAGGGCGTCCATCCCTGCCGCCCCCAGGAGGAAGTACCGCGCCCCCAGGAGGGTGAGCTCGTCGGCGATGCCCAGACCGGCGTCGAGGTCGGCCTTGGCCCCGTCGTGGTCCCCGCGCACGGAGCGAACCCGGGCCCTGAGCGCGAACCAGAACGGCGCGAACGCCCGCTGCCCGGTCGCCAGGCTCAGCACCAACGCCTCGTCGAGGTTGGCGATCGCCTCGTCGTAGCGGCAACCCCGGACGTGCAGCTCGCCCAAGGTGCCGTAGGTCATGGCCAGCGAGGCCCGGGCCCGCTCACCCCGGCCCCGGGCAGCCAGCGCCGTCAGCGCCTCGACGCCGTCGTCGATCCGCTCGGCCAGACCGAACGAGCGACCGAGGTGAAGGCCCAGCTGAGGATCGTGGTCGAGCGCGTCCAGCAGGTCGATCTCGGGGAGGGCCTCCACGAGGTGCCGACCACGACCCTCCGCCGTCGCTCCGACGGCGTGGGCGTGCACCACGTCCGCCACGTGGCGGGGCACCGTCCCGGGCTCGGTGTGCTCGATGGCGAGCGCGGCCTGGACCTCGATCTCGCGGACCAGGCCCAGCATCCCCAGCGGAACGGCCATCGTGGAGTGGACGACCCCGACCTCGGCCTCCGGGGCGACCGCCACGCACTCCCGCAGCCGCTGCCAGGCGCCGAGCGGATCGCCGTTCAACGCCTCGATGCGGGCCAGCCGGATCGAGGCCATCGCCCGCCACCGCGCCGCCCCGACCCTGTCCTCGGGCCCGTCGTGAACGGTCTCGAGCTGACGGCGCGCCGCGAGGTGGCTGCCGGACACGGCGAGCACGTCGGCGGAGTCGATGCGCATCCTCTGGCACCGGTCGGCGTCGCCCGAGAGGGCGACGGCTCGCTCGAGGAGACGGGCGGCGCCCTCGGCCCCTCCGCGAGCCCGTTGGCGCCGCGCCGCGTCCTCGAGTGCGTCGACCAGCACCTCGTCCGGGCCGAGGATGCTGTGCGCCCGGTGCAGCAGACGGGTCTCGACCGGGATCTGCGCGACCTCCGCCAGGCGACCGTTCAGCTCTCGGCGACGGCGCCGCGACATCGCCACCACCGCCGCGGAACGCACCAGCGGGTGGGTGAACACGAGGCGACCGTCGTCGAGGTGTCCGAGACCGGCGGCCTCCACCTCGGCCACGAGCTCGTCGATCGATCCGGGCACGGCTGCCCCGATGACCGCCATCGACCCGTCGGCGCTCACGGCCGCCAGCTCGATCAGCTCACGCGCCGGAGGGGTGAGCGAGGCGAGCGGTCGCTCGAAGGCATCGCGGAGGTCGCCCGCCACCGGGATCGGCTCGGGAAGGAGCTGCGTGCCGTCGAGGTGTCCCGGCTCGAGGTGGTCGGGCAGGGACCGCAAGGCCAAGGGGTTCCCCTGCGAGACCTCCAGGAGGCGCACCAGGACCGCATCGGCCACCTGCGTCGATGCCGATGCCAGCAGCAACCGGCGGGCGTCGGCATCCTCCAAGCCCTCCACTCGGAGGGTCCGGAAGCCCTCGGCAAAGGCCATCACCGCGTCGGTGGGTCGGCCGGCCGCCACGGCCAGCAGGCATGGGGCGACGGCGCCCCTCAGGGCCAGGTTCACCGCCGTGCGACTGGCCGGGTCCATGTCGTGGACGTCGTCCACCAGCACAACCAACGGTCGGAGGCGCGCCGCGCTCTCGAGCGCCTCGCGCAGGACGTGGCCGGCGACGATCGGATCGACCTCGTCGACCGCGTCCAGGCGGGCGACGAAGGGATCGGCGTCCGGGAGTCGCCCCAGGAGCTCACCCAACGACGACAGCGGACGGGCGAGGTCGCCGCCGCGCCCAACCACCTCCACGACGGTCCCCCCATCGGGACCGATGTGAGCCCGGAGCCAGCGCAGGAGGCTGGACTTGCCCATCGCCGCATCGGCGACGACGACGACGACCTGCCCGCCGCCCGCCTGCGTGCGCTGCCATCCCGCGGCCAGCTCCGCCGTCACGACGTGGCGGCCCAGCAGGGCAACCCCTCCGCCGTGGTGGGTCGGCTCATCGTCGCTGCTCATGCTTCCCGCCGTGTCGTCCAGAATCCGATGCTCCCACATCCCGCCTTCGGGGCGCGGCGCTGGATCAGGCGGTGGAGACCGCTCCCGACTCGATGGCCTTGCGGGCGGCCGACTCGACGACGGTGCCGTCGAAGAACCCCGGGTTGCCCTGGGTGAAGAGCTTCACCGGGTTGTGGAACGTGAAGTCGGCGAAGTCGGCGTCGGTGAGCAACCCCTTGCGCACGAGGCCGTGCGCCTCGTCGACCACGCCGGCCATGTCCTCGACGTCCCAGTGGGCCAGGTCCGAGCTGAAGATGGGCTGGAGGCGGGCGCCGAAGGCGTTGGCCTCGGAGAAGGCGAAGGCGATGGCCCGGTCGTCGGCCTCGCAGCCGAAGAAGAACCGGGGCACGAACTTGTCGCGGATGTCGGACTTCTTCTCGATGCCCATGAAGCGGAACTCGTCACGGTGGGGCGGCTCGACCCCGACCGCGATCATGTCGCGCAGGGTGGCCTTCACGTCGACGTCGCCCGCCTTGACCAGCAGGTCGGCGCCGTAGGAGGTCATGAGCCGCTCGAACTCGTCGAGGTCGACCAGGGCCGGGTCGAGGTTGCCTTCGAGCGCTTCGAGGTTGCGCTTCTCCCAGTGCTCGATGAAGTCGATGAGCAAGCTGGACGCCCACCCCACGCCGCACTCGAGGAAGGCGATGTTGAGGGTCGGGAAGCGGTTGGTGACACCACCCATGAAGAGGCTCTTGCAGAGCCGGTTCATGCGCTCGGCGAAGAACCCGATGTGGTTGTAGACGTAGCTGCTGATCGAGGTGAACGTGAAGGGAGCGAGGTCGCCCAGACCGCCGTGGAAGGTGACCGCGAACCCGTGCTCCACGCACTTGGCCCACACCGGGTCGTAGTCGTGGGCGCTGTCGAGGCCGAACGTGTCGAACCAGTGGGTCTGGCCGGGCAGCAACCACGGCGAGGCCGCTCCCGGCTCCTCGATGGGCCGCAGCACCCCCTCGGGGAAGCTCACCACCTTGACGCCGTTGGCCGCGCAACGGTCGAGCTCGACCAACGCCTCGTCGGGCGTGTGCATCGGGATCACCGCACCGGCGGTGAGCCGGTCGGCGTAGGGCCGGTAGGTGTCGAAGAGGAAGTCGTTGAACCCCCGGCACAGGCCGTTGCGCATCTCGTCGTCGTCGTGGCCGGCGATGCCGAGGGCCTTGGACGGGAAGAGGATCGAGTAGTCGATGCCGAACTCGTCCATGCGCTCGTGCAGCAGGCCCGGGATGGCGGCCGTGGCGAGGTCGCGGGTGTTGCCCGGCGTGCCCCACCAGGCGCTCTGCGGTGTGCGGGTGCGCTGACGGCGCTCCCAGTCGTGGCCACCGATGATGCTGTCGTGCTGGCTGGTCTGGGCCCGGTACTCCTCGAACTTCTTCGGCCCCAGCGCCTCGCGCAGGTAGGGCATGGCGGCCGGCAGATACTCCTGCACGTGGCCGTCCGCATCGATGATCGGGTGGTCGAGCTGCTCGCGGATCTGCTGCGATTCCGAGGTCACGGGGACTCCTGGGTGAGACGGAGGGATGGAGCGGGGATGGTCGGTCTCGGCGCGCTGCCGGGCGGGCCAGGGCGGCAGCCGGTCAGGGGACCGTGTAGCCGCCGTCGACGGGCAGGGCCACGCCCACCACGAACGAGGCGGCGGGGGAGGCCAGCCAGACGGCGGCCTGGGCGATCTCCTCGGGCTCGGCGATGCGCCCGATGGGGTGCAGGCCGGCGATCTCGGCCTCGGCCTCGGCGCTGCCCTGCATCCACTCGTCGACCATGCGGGAGCGGGCGGTGCCCGGACAGATGGCGTTGACGCGGATGCCCTTGCCGATGACCTCGAGGGCCACCGACCGGGTGAGGCCGATGACCCCGTGCTTGGCCGCCACGTAGTTGGCCTGGCCGGGGAAACCGATGAGGCCGGCTCCTGACGAGGTGTTCACGATGGCACCGCCGCCGGCGGCCTCGAGGTGCGGGATCTCGTGCTTCATGCAGTAGAAGACGCCGCTGAGCATGACGTCGATGCCCCGCTGCCACACGTCGTCGTCCATGTCGGCGACGTCGGCGCCGGCGCCCATGATGCCGGCGTTGTTGTGGGCCACGTCCAGACGCCCGTAGGTCTCCACGGTGCGCGCCACCATCTCGGCCACCGCCGCGCTGTCGGCCACGTCGACCGGCACGGCCAGCGCATCACCCCCGGCCGCGCGCACGAGCTCGGCAGTCTGCTCGGCCCCGTCGAGGTCGATGTCGGCTGCCACGACCTGGGCACCCTCACCGGCGAAGAGCCGCACCGAGGCTCGTCCGATGCCTGACGCGGCCCCCGTGACGAGGACCACTTTGCCGTCGAACTGCCCCATGGCGAGCTCCTCCGAGCAGACGTGGTGATCGGCATCACCCTAACGCCTGTTTGGCAGAGGCGCCGAGCCGGACGTCGCCGACCTCCCGCCGCACCGCCGAGTGGATCGACGAGGAGGGGCGCGACAGGCCTACCGTGGCGACTCATGGAGTGGTTCCTCGACACCCGGGTCGCCGGCTCCGGCTCCGATCTCCGCCACCAGGTCATGGACTACCTGCAACGCCACGGCGACCCCGCCGACGACTTCGCCGGGGCGGAGATCACCATCTCCGAGCTGCTCTCCAACGTCGAGCGCCACACCGAAGGCGTGGCCTGGGTGTCGCTCACCTGGAGCGGCACCAACCCGCTGCTCTCCGTCCAGGACCTGGGCCCCGGCTTCGACCTGCAGGCGGCCCTCCCCGAAGACCACCTCTCGGTGGGTGGCCGCGGGCTGTTCCTGGCCGATCGGTTGTCCCGGGGCCTGGCGGTGCGTCGCCGCAGCCACCGCGGCTCCCACGTGAGCGCCACCCTGCCCGTCAACCGGCCCACCGCCGCGGACCTCGATCCCCCCCGCCACCGCATCGACGCCCTGCCCGCTCCCGACGAGGCCCGTCCCGATGGCGGCTTCGGCCGCGAGCCCTTCCTACGCGCCCTCGTCGTCCAGCTGGCGGCATCGGTGGAGGAACAGCGGGGTCCGGACGCGGCCGAGGCGGCGGTGGCCCAGGTCGGCATCGACGTCGGGGGCAGCATGGAGAACGAGTACCGGGCGGCGGCCGAGGTGGTCGGCCACCTCTCGGCTCAGCAGCTCGCCGAGTGCTACGTCCGCCTCAAGCACGCGATCGACGGTGCCTTCTACGTGATCGAGGTCAGCGACGACCGCATCGTGCTCGGCAACGACCGCTGCCCGTTCGGCGACGTCGTGACCCGGGCACCGTCGCTGTGCCGCATGACGTCGAGCGTGTTCGGTGGGATCGCGGCGGCCAACCGCGACGATGGCGCGGCGGTGCTGCTCGAGGAGCGCATCGCCGTCGGCGACCCGGGATGTCGGGTCGTCATCGACCTGGCTCCCGGCTCCCACGCCCCGAACCCGGCGGCCCACCACTACCGCAGCCCCGCCGCGGGCACACCGGTCGCCGAGCCGTCGCGCTGAGGCATCCGGCCGGTCCGCAAAGACGAGGCCGTCAGGCGAAGACGCAGGTGCGGTTGTCCCACACGAGCACGCGCTGCTCGAGGTGGAGGCGCACGGCGTCGGCCAAGGTCTGACGTTCGACGTCGCGGCCCTTGCGCACCAGGTCCTCGACCTCGTCGCGGTGGGTCACCGTGGCCACCCGCTGGGCGATGATGGGCCCGGCATCGAGCTCGGCGGTCACGTAGTGGGCGGTGGCGCCGATGATCTTGACGCCCCGATCGTGGGCCCGGTGGTAGGGCCGGGCGCCGGCGAAGGCGGGGAGGAAGGAGTGGTGGATGTTGATCATCCGGCCCGTCCAGGCCTCGGTGATGGCCTCGGGGAGGATCCGCATGTAGCGCGCCAGCACCACGAGGTCGGGCTGCAGCTCCTCGAGGGTGGCGGCGAAGGCGGCTTCCTGGGCGACCCGCTCCTCGCCCGACAGGCCGCCCTCGACCGAGCGGAAGGCGACACCGTGGCGTTCGGCCAGGGCCCGCGCCGGCGTCTTGTCGGAGACGACGGCGACCACCTCGGCGTCGAGCTCGCCCAACTCGACCCGGTTGAGCAGATCGGCGGCGCAGTAGAGCTCACCCGAGCAGGCCACCGCCACCCTCGTCGGCGTGCCGGGACGGTGCAGCTCCCACTCGATGCCCATCCGCCGGGCGGCGTCGGCCAGTCCGGCGTCGAAGCGACCCCAGTCGATGGGCCCGTCGATCTCGATGCGCTGCAGGAAGACGCTGGAGGCCCGGTCGGTGTGCTGGTCGGCGTTGGCGATGTTGCCGCCCGCCTCGGCGATGAGGTTGGCGACCGCGGCGACGATGCCCGGTTGGTCGGCGCAGCGCACCGTGAGCACGCTGGGCTGGGGTCGTTTGGCGGGTTCGGCAGGCACGGGGGCTCGTTCGGTCGGCGGGATCGGGACCGGGACTGCGGTCCGGGTCAGGTCAGGTCAGGTCAGGTCAGGTCAGGAGGCTGCCCAGGCCCCAGATCGAGGCGATGGTGCCCAGCACGATCATCACGATGCTGCGCGAGAGAGGCGGGCGGGGCAGGTCGTTGCCGTCGGGATCCTCCCGCGGGCGCACCAGCGCCAGCGTGGTGCCCACGGCCAGAGCCGCCCCGATGGCCAGCACCAGCCAGGGCAGGAGGTCGTCGCCGAGCGGGTTCAGGGTCTCCGACTCCTGGGCGAACACGAGTCGCAGGTCATCGCTGGTGGGGTGCAGGTCTCGGCCCATCGGTCCACGCTCTCGTCGTCGGCTCGGGCGAGCCGGTCAGGCGCCCTGGGGATCGTAGGTGTCGTCGGCCGAGAGGTCGAAGTCGCCGTCGCTCACCCGGCCGGTCACGACCAGCCCTTCGAGGACGTCGGTCGCCCCGCCCTCGCGACGCACCTCGAGGCGGCGTAGCGCCCCGGTGGCCCGATCGAAGCACAGCTCGGCCCGGCGGCCGTACACCGCCTCGGGCTCGCTGAGGCGCCGTTCGAGCCTGAAGCAGTCGTTGCCGACCTCCTCCACCGCATAGAGGGGATCGTCGCCCAGGACGTAGTCCTGCAGGGCCTGCAGCTGCTCGCCCCGCCTGACCTCCCACGGTTCGGCCTCACCGCTCACGGCACAGGCGTAGTCGGCGCCCTCGGAGCGGCCGCAGTTGACCGTGCGACCACCCACCACGCCGACGGTGCCCCCGAGCGAGCGCTGGATGCGGTCCGGCGGCCGTTGGACCACCAGCAGCCCGGAGACGAGGGCCCGACCCTCGTCGAGGGTGCGACGGAACTCCCCCTCGAGCCGGTAGGTGGCGTCGAGGTTGCGTTCGCTGGCGTCGAGGAAGGCGTCCGCCGCGGCCGCCCCGGTGACCACGGCCGGCTCTCGACGGTCGAGCAGCCACGCCACGATCGCCCCCACGGTGACGAGCACGGCGAGCCCGGCGAGCACCCAACGGCGTCCCAGGTCCCGGGATCGCTCCCGTCCCGGTTCACCGTCACCGGCCACGGGCGACTCGGACTCGGACTCGGACGCCATCGGTGGCGACGGTAGCGGGGGCACGAGAAGAGAGGGTGCTGTGCGGTCCCGGTCGTGGGTACGAGGAGGACATCCCCCGAACGAATGGAGCACCCATGGCGAACATGGACGAAGCGAAGGGCCGGGCCAAGGAAGCGGCCGGCGACATCACCGACGACGACGACCTCAAGCGTGAGGGCAAGGCCGACAAGGCCACCGGCAAGGTCAAGGACGCGGTGGACTCCGTCAAGAACAAGCTCACCGGCAAGTAGCCCGACCTCCCCCCGACCTCGACCCCGCCGTCGTGCCGCCACCGCACGCCGGCGGGGTCGAGTCGCGCCCCGCCCGCCCTCACGGGTGCTCGAGTCGTCGAGCCCGAGAGCACGAGACGGGGCCGACGAGTTGCCCGCTGGAACCGAGGTGTCGCACCGCTCGTCGTAGAGGATGTGAGCGGAACAGCCACCGGGGTACCGGCCCCGAGGACGGTGGAGGACGTGGTCGACGACGAGGCGGGGTTCGAGGCGCTGTACCGGCGCGAGTACGAACCCATGGTGCGCGTGGCGTTCCTGTTGCTCGACGCCGACACCCTGGCCGAAGAAGCCGTCCACGACGCCTTCGCCAAGGTCTACGAACGCTGGGAGAAGATCGACGACCACGGTGCCTACCTGCGGCGCTGCGTCGTCAACCGGTGCCGTGACCTGCAACGGCGACGCAAGCTCGAACGCCGGCACCGCCTCGAGGGGGGTGCCGCCTACGACGAGCTCGGCGCCCGCGAGCTCACCGACGCTCTGGCGGCCCTGCCCCACAGGCAACGGGCCGCCATCGTGCTGCGCTACTACGAGGGGCTCAGCGAGGCCGACATCGCCGCCGCCCTCGACATGGCCCCCGGCACGGTGAAGTCGACGGTCAGCCGGGGGCTGGCCCAGCTGCGCGAGGTGGTGGAGCGATGACCGACCACGAGCACCACGACGACCTCGACCCGTTCGAGCGCCGCCTGGCCGCCCGCCTCGACCGACGAGCTGCCACGATCGCCGCCGACCCCGAGGGGCTGTCCGCCATCCGCGCCCGTGTCGGCCAGCGGCGGCGACGGCGCCACCTGGTCGTCGGCGTCGCCTCTGTGCTCGCGCTCGTGGTGGTCGTCGCCGGCGTGCTCGACCTCACCCGTTCGCCCGACGACACCGACGTGGTCGACGCCGGTGGCAGCACCATGCCCTTCCTCGGCTTCGCCAACGACACCTGGCAGGTGACGACCTACGCCCCCGGCACCTCCTACGTGGCCTTCGATTCGATGGAAGGCCCGAGCGACGAGGCCGTGACCCTCCTCGTCACCCGCGACGGCACCGGACCGGGGGAGACGAGCCAGACCATGCCGTCCGGCGTCCCCGGGGTGGAACGCATCGCCGAGCGCACCATCGAGCACTCGGAGGGGCCGCTGCAGGTCGGCACCGTCCGCTGGGCATCCGGTGAGGAGGACCGACCCCCGACGGAGGGGCCGGCGCTGTGGTGGTCGCCCGCCCCGGGCTGGACGGCCACCCTCATGGGCAACTCCCCCGACGCCTTCGCCGATGCCGAGGCCCTGCTCGAGGCGGCGGACCCCGTGGTCGACGTCGATCGCCCCACCTGGGAGCGGCGACTGCGCAGCTCCGTGGGGGACGTCCTGCTCAGCGCGAACCCGGCCCTGGTGCTGCGTGGCGCCGACGGATCCACCCAGGTGGTCCAGGCCACGCTCGACTTCGTGCTCATGTGGATCGCGCCCTCCGGGAGCACCCCGCCCACGCTGCTGGTCGCCGGCGGTCCGGGTGTTGAGTTCGGCCTCGACGGCACCGAGCAGCCGATCGAGGTACGGGGGCGGCCCGGCCACCTCGACGAGGGCCGCGACGCACCCGAGCGGACCATCTCGTGGACCGAGGGCGACCGCACCTACGCCCTCCACCTCGGCGTCGACCAGTCGGTCGACGACGCCCTCGCCCTGGCCGACCGGCTCACGATGTCCACCGGCGAGGAGTGGGAGGACCTGCTCTTCCCCGCCGAGCCCCGGCCGGTGCCCCCGGCGCTGCTGGAGCGCTGGAGCGAGCCCGTTGGGTCGTCGGCGAGCGGGACCGGGTCCTCCCCTGAGTCATCCGGCTCGCCCTAGGCATCCTGGGGGCGCGAGCCCGGCGATGCTCCCCCCACCCCGTAGTTGCATGTGTTCGACGCTCCCCAGAGCGACGAACACATGCAGGAAGCGGAAGATGGGCGATGCCGGCGAGGTCGGTCAGGAGCCCGTCGGGTGGGGGCGGGGACCGCCGAGCTCATCGGTGAGGGAGTCGGGCAAGGCGGACCTCAGGGCGTTCGCCAGGGTGTCGGCGGCGGGGTTGGTGACCCGTCCTGCCCGACGGGCGATGACCAGGCGGCGGGTGGCGAGGACCTCCGGCTCGCCGCTGGGGCGCCGGCGACGAGGGCCCTCGCGGGCCTGCAGCTCGGGCAGCACCGTCCAACCCACGCCCAGGCGGGCCATCTCGCGCAGCACCTCGGGCTGGTGCGACTCGGCCACCACCTCCACCGGGGCACCCCGCGCCCGCAGCGCGGCCTCCACCACCGCCCGGGTGTGCGAGCCGGCCGGGAAGAGCACCCACGGCCCCCAGGACGCCGGATCGGTCACCCCGCCCCCCTCGGCGTCGCCATCGTCGCTTCCCTCGCCGTCGGGATCCGAGCGTCGCCGGTCGCCCGGCGCGGCGGAGAGGCCCTCCGCGGGAACCACGACGAGCGGTTCCTCGAGCAGCACCTCGACCTCGAGCGCCGGGTCGAGCTCCGGCGGTTCCACCACCACGGCCAGGTCGAGCGCCCCCGAGGCCAGCTGCTCGAGCAGCTCGCCCGACGGTGCCACCCGCAGGCGCAGGTCGACCTCGGGGTGGCTGCGACGGAAGGCCCGCAGCGGGTCGGCGCAGTGGTGCACGGCGGCGGCGTCGATCATGCCCACCCGGAGGCGGCCCGACGCCCCCGAACGGACGGCGGCCGCCCAGCGAGCCAGGTCGCCGGTGTCGGCCACCACCCGGCGGGCATAGGCGAGGACCTCGGCGGCCTCCTCCCGTAGGACCTGGCGCCGACCCACCCGTTCGAAGAGCGACACCCCCACCCGACGCTCGAGCTCGGCCAGGCCCTGCGACAGCGCCGAGGTCGTCACCCCCACCGCCGCGGCCGCGGCGGCGAAGGTGGGGGCTTCGGCCACCGCCACCAGGTAGGTGAGCTGCGGCACGGTCACCGCCGGCAGCGGGACCTCAGCGTCCACCGCCAACCCCTTCGTTCTTGCATGCGTTCGGCGTCGCAGAGCACGCCGAAGCCATGCAAGAACCGGTGGGGAGGTACGTCGTCGGGGTGTGGCGGGCCGGGGTAGGAGCGGGTCGAGGGGCCACCCCCCGAGGCTAACTGTTCAGTCTTGCTACACAGACCTCAATGACTGTTCAGTTCCTCGTAGCATCGCGGCATGACCGAATCCGTTGACATCGCCCCCGCCACCGGGCGCCTCGGGGTGCTCACCCCCGGGATGGGCGCCGTGGCCTCCACCTTCATCGCCGGCGTGCTGGCCACCCGGGCCGGCACCGCCGTGCCCGTCGGCTCGCTCACCCAGCTCGCCCACATCCGCCTGGGCAAGCGCGAGGACGAGCGCAACCCCATGATCAAGGAGTTCGTGCCGCTGGCCGACCTCGGCGACCTGGTGTTCGGCGGTTGGGACCCCATCAGCCCGAACGCCCTCGAGGCCGCCCGCACCGCCGGCGTGCTCGACGACAAGGACCTCAACCCCATCTCGGCCGAGCTCGAGGGCGTGGTGGCCATGGACGCCGTGTTCGACCAGCGCTGGGTCAAGCGCCTCGAGGGCGCCCGGGTCAAGCAGGTCACCGCCAAGCGGGCCCAGGCCGAGGCGCTCATGGCCGACATCGAACGCTTCCGCGCCGAGAACGACTGCGACCGCCTCGTCATGGTCTGGTGCGGCAGCACCGAGGCCTACCAGGAGGCCAGCGCCGTGCACATGTCGATCGAGGCGTTCGAGGCCGGCCTCGACGCCGACGACGACAACATCTCGCCCAGCCAGATCTACGCCTACGCCGCCCTCATGTCGAAGGTGCCGTTCGCCAACGGGGCCCCGAACCTCTCCGTCGACCTGCCCTGCATGCGCGAGCTGTCCGCCCGCGAGGGCGTGCCCATCGCCGGCAAGGACTTCAAGACCGGCCAGACCTGGCTCAAGACGCTGCTCGCCCCCGGCATCAAGGCCCGCATGCTCGGCCTGCGCGGCTGGTACTCCACCAACATCCTCGGCAACCGCGACGGCGAGGTGCTCGACGACCCGGAGAACTTCAAGACCAAGGAGGTCTCCAAGCTCGGCGTCATCGACTCCGTGCTGCAGCCCGAGGTGTACCCGGACCTCTACGGCGACGTCGACCACGTGGTGCGCATCAACTACTACCCGCCCCGCGGTGACAACAAGGAGGGCTGGGACAACATCGACATCTTCGGGTGGATGAACTACCCGATGCAGATCAAGGTCAACTTCCTCTGCCGCGACTCCATCCTCGCCGCCCCCATCGTGCTCGACCTGGCCCTGTTCATGGACCTCGCCGCCCGTTCCGGCCAGAGCGGCGTGCAGGAGTGGCTGAGCTTCTACTTCAAGGCGCCTCAGGCAGCCACGCCGGTGCCGGCCGAGCACGATCTGTTCATCCAGCAGACCAAGCTCAAGAACACGCTGCGCGAGTGGATGGGTGAGGAGCCCGTCACCCACTCCGAAGCCGGCTGACCACTCTGGTGCGTCGGTCTCGGGGCCGGTGGGGCAGCGTCGCTCCACCGGCCCCGGCGCGTCACGGCACCAGCGCGCCGTCCCCGTCGTCGGCGGTCTCGGCGAACGCGGCCCACAGCGAGGCGTAGGCCCCACCGGCGGCCACCAGCTCGTCGTGGGTGCCGTCCTCGACCACCCGGCCGTCGTCGACCACCACGATGCGGTCGGCCCGGCGGGCGGTGGGTAGGCGATGGGCCACCATCAGGGTCGTGCGCCCCTGGGCGGCGGCGTCCATGGCTCGCTGCACCCGGCCCTCGGTGGCCAGGTCGAGCTGGGAGGTGGCTTCGTCGAGCAGGAGGATGGCGGGGTCGACCAGGCGGGCCCGGGCCAGGGCGATGAGCTGGCGCTGGCCCGACGAGAGCGACCGGCCCCGCTCGCTCACCGCCGTCAGGTAGCCCTCGGGCAGGGTGGCCACGAACTCGTGGGCGCCCACCGCCCGGGCGGCGGCCTCGACCTCGGCGTCGGTGGCCTCGGGGCGACCGTAGGCGATGTTGTCGCGCACGGTCCCGGTGAAGAGGAAGGCCTCCTGGGGCACGATGCCGAGCTGGCGCCGGAAGGCACCGAGGTCGATGTCGCGCAGGTCGATGCCGTCGACGGTGACCCGCCCCTCGGTAGGGTCGTAGAAGCGGGCCACCAGCTTCACGACGGTGGACTTGCCGGCCCCGGTCTCGCCCACGAGGGCCACGGTCTGCCCGGCCGGGATGACCAGGTCGAGCCGGCGCAGGGCGTCGTCGGACGCTCCGGAGTAGCGGAACCGCATCGCCTCGAAGCGCACCTCGCCCCGCACCCGACCCGGGTCGACCGGGTCAGCGGGCGGTGGGGTGGTGGAGGGGGTGGCCAGCAGCTCCTCGATCTTGGCCACCGACACCGACGCCTGCTGCCAGGTGTCGAGCACCTGGGACAGCTGCTGCAGAGGGGCGAAGAACTGGTTGAGGTACAGCAGGAAGGCGATGACCACGCCGGCGGTCACGATCCCGCGCGGCTCGAGGGCGGCACCCGTGCCCAGCACCACCACCGCGCCGAGGTCGGACAGCAACAAGATGAACGGGAAGTAGAGGGCCACCAGCCGCTGCGCCCCCAGGCGGTGGTCGAGGTAGCGACGGTTCACCGAGCGGAACCCCGAGATGTTGCGATCCTCACGGGTGTAGGCCTGCGCGACCCGGACACCCGAGAGGCTCTCCTGGAGGTTGGCGTTCACGTCGGCGATGGCTTCGCGGGCCTTCTCGTAGCGCTCGGTCGACCGGCGCCGGTACCACCAGGTGGCCAGCAGCAGCGGCGGCAGGATCGACGCCGCCGCCAACGCCAGGGGCGGCGACAGGATGACGAGGAACACGAACACGCCGACGCAGGTGAACACCCCGACCACGGCGTTGATGAGGCCGGTCTGCACCAGCTGGGAGAGCGCCTCCACGTCGGTGGTCATGCGGGTCATCAGGCGCCCGTCGAGCTCGGCGTCGTAGTAGTCGAGCGACATGCGCTGCAGGTGCCCGAAGATCTTGACCCGAAGGGCGTACAGCATGCGCTCGGCGGTGCGGCCCGTCACCAGCGTGTAGGTCCACACCACGGCCCAGTCGACGAGCACCGCGCCGGCGAACATCACCACCGCGGCCCACAGGGCGGCCCGGTCGCCCGGCGTGATGCCCTCGTCCACCCCTCGGCTCACGAACACCGGTCCGAGCAGGGTCAAGATGGTGTCGAGCACGACGAGGCCGAGACCCAACGCCAAGCCGGCCACCCACGGGCGCACGAACCGGCGGATGCGGAACGGTCCGTCCTCGGGTGCTGACACGGCCGCGACGTCGACGTCGGGGGTGCCGTCGGCCGGCGGCAGCCGGTCGAGCGCGGCCAGCAACTCCGGGGTGGCCGACAGTGCCGCCCCACCGAAGCCGCCGCCCCCTCCTCCGCCCCCGGTGCCGGGGTTGCGAGCCGGGCCGGCGACCGCCGCGCTGGGGGCCGGCGCCGCACCGGAGGGGGCGGGCCAGGCGGACAAGGTGATGGCCCCGGCCGAGCGACCCGCTTCGTCGGCCTCGGCCACCCGCTCGGCGTAGAGCGCCAGCGGCTCTGCCCCCTCCCCCGCGACCCTCCCCTGTACCGCGGAGCCGAGGGCCGGGTCGACCAGCCCCTCGCCGTCGAGGTCCTCGTCGCCGGCGAACAGGGTCCGGTACCGGGGGCTCTCCACCATCAGCGACTCGTGGGACCCCTCGGCCACCACTCGACCAGCGTCGAGGACCACGATCCGTTGGGCCAACCGCAGGGTCGAGCGACGGTGGGCGATGAGGATGGTGGTGCGGTCCTGCATGAGCGAGCGGAGGGTGGCGTGGATGGCTTCCTCGGTCGCTGCGTCGATCGCCGAGGTGGCGTCGTCGAGCACGAGGATCCGAGGGTCGGTGAGGATGGCGCGGGCCAGGGCGATGCGCTGGCGTTGGCCCCCGGAGAGGGTGAGCCCCCGCTCGCCGACCACGGTGGCGTAGCCGTCGGGCAGCGCGGTCACGAAGCCGTGGGCCCCGGCCGCCGTCGCCGCCGCCACCACGTCGTCGTGGGTGGCGTCGGGGCGGCCGTAGGCGATGTTGGCCGCCACCGAGTCCGAGAAGAGGAAGGCGTCCTCGAACACCACGCCGACCTGGCGCCGCAGCGACTCGAGCGTGACCTCGCGCACGTCGGTGCCGTCGATGGTGACCCGACCCTCGGGCACGTCGTAGAAGCGGGGGAGCAGCGCGGTGACGGTGGACTTGCCCGACCCACTGGTGCCCACCAGGGCCACCACCTCGCCGGCCCCGATGCGCAGGTCGAGACCGTCGAGCACGGGCTCGCTGCGCGTGTACCCGAAGCGCACGCCCTCGAAGCGCACCTCCCCCGCCACCTCGTCGAGGGTGACGGCGTCGGGTGCCTCGGTGACCACGGCGTTGGCGTCGAGCACGTCGAGGATGCGCTCGGCACCGGCCCGGGCCTGCTGCCCCACCGTGAACAGGCCGGCCAGCATGCGCACCGGTGCGACCAGCTGCACCAGGTAGGCCGAGAAGGCGAGGAAGGTGCCGAGGGTGAGGTGCCCCTCGATGGCCAACCACCCCCCGAGGGCCAGCACCGCCACCTGGGCCAGCGCGGGGATGGCCTGCAGGGTGGAGGTGAACCGGGCCTGGAGGCGCACCAGGCGGGCGCGGGAGGCGTACAGCCCGGCTGCGGTGTCGGCCAGGTGGGCGATCTCGCGGTCCTCCTGGCCGAACCCCTTGACGACCCGGACCCCGGAGACGGCCTCGTCGACCACGCCGGCCACCTCGCCGGCTCGCTGCTGGGCGTCCCACGTGGCCGGGAAGACCTTGCGGCGCAGGCGCAGAGCGGTGACCAACAACAGCGGCAGGACCACCACCATCACCAGGGTGAGCGGCGGGGACAGGATCGTCATGATGACGAGGGCGAGCACGACCATCACCACGTTGCCCAACATGATGGGGAGGAAGGCGAGCAGGCCCTGGATGAGCGCCAGGTCGGTCGAGGCGCGCGACACGAGCTGGCCGGTCTGGAGCTGGTCGTGGCCGGCGAAGTCGAGGCGCTGCAGTCGTTCGTAGATGGCGTTGCGCAGGTCGTACTGCACGTCGAGGCTCACCCGGCCGCCGATCCAGCGCCGCACCACCGCCGAGGCGAACGAGGCCACGCCGATGACCACGAGGGCGGTCAGCCAGGGCGCCACCGGCCGGCTGCGACCCACGATGCCGTCGTCGACCACCACCTTCTGGATCAAGGGGGCCAGGGCCATGAGCCCCTGCCCGACGACCGACGCCCCGAGGGCCAGGACGACGTTGCGACGATGCGCCATGAGGAAGGGCCACAGCCGCCGGATCCAGCCGCCCTCGGCTGCCGGCTCGGGGGAGGGGCGCTCGCTCACCCCCGGGAGGCTACGGGCGCCACGCCGGGGGCAGACCGGTTCGGCGGGCACCGCCCGCCTCGATGGGGTACGAACAGACTCGTGGCAGCGCGTCCGGACCCAGAGGGCTCTCCCGTCAACGTGGTGACCGACCCCCCGGCCCGTCCTCCGGGCTGGGACTTCCCCACCGACGACGAGCTGGCCGCGCTGGACGAGCTCGCCGACGAGGGACTGTGGGCGCTCGGCGGGATCGAGGTGAAGCTCACCAACCTCGACAAGGTCCTGTTCCCCGGCCGCCACGGCGGTCCCGCCACGACCAAGCGCGACCTGGTGCGCTACGCCGCCTCGGTCGCCCCGTTCGCCCTCCCCTACCTCTACGACCGACCGGTCAACCTCAACCGGTTCCCGAACGGCGTCGACACCGACGGCTTCTGGCACAAGGCGGTGCCCTCGCACGCCCCGCAGTGGCTGAGCCGCTGGCACAACGAAGGGGCCTCCGCAGGCGACACCGAGTGGTACTTCGTGGTCGACTCACCCGCCGCCATGGCCTGGATGGCCAACTACGGGGCGATCGAGCTCAACCCCTGGACGTCGCGCATCCCCGCCGTGCGCCGGCCCACCTGGGCGCTGATCGACCTCGATCCCGGTGCCAAGACCTCGTGGGACGACCTGCTCACCCTGGCCCGCCTGCACCGCACCGCCCTCGAGCACCTCGACGTGCGGGCCGGCGCCAAGGTCACCGGCAAGCGGGGCATCCAGATCTGGGTGCCGGTGGCGCCCCGGTACGGCTTCGACGAGACGCGGGACTGGGTGGAGAAGCTGTCTAGGGCCGTCGGCGCCACGGTGCCGGACCTGGTCAGCTGGAAGTGGTCCAAGAGCGACCGCAGCGGCCTGGCCCGGCTCGACTACACCCAGAACGCCGTCAACAAGACGCTGGTGGCGCCATGGAGCACGCGCCCCGCGGCCGGGGCGCCGGTGTCGGTCCCCATCGAGTGGGACGAGCTCGACGACCCCGAGCTGGCCTCGGACCGCTGGACCATCCGGGACCTCGAGGGCCGACTGGCCGAGGTCGGCGACCCCCTCGCCCCCCTGATCGGACTGGACCAGGAGCTCCCCCCGCTCTGAGCGCGGAGCGGCTCGCACCCGTCGACTCGCACCCCGGCGAGCAGGGGACGCGACAATGGGACATGCCCGAGATCCGCGAGACCAAGCTGCCCGGCGTCGGCATCGAGTTCGAGATGTCGTGCGAGGCGGGAGAACGCGTCGGCGTCATCTCCCGGCACTCCGGACGGCGTGAGGTCGTCCTCTACGACGAGGACGACCCCGACGCCGTCGCCGCCCGCATCGAGCTGACGCAGGCCGAGAGCGCGGCGATGGCCGAGCTGCTGGGCGGCACCCGCATCACCGCCCAGCTGGCCGCCCTCTCGGCCGAGATCGAGGGCCTGTTCATCGACTGGTTGCCCCTCCCGCCCGAGTTCACCCCCATCACCATCGCCGACACCGAGATGCGCACCCGCACCGGCTCGTCGGTCATCGCCATCATGCGCGACGGCACCGCGGTGCCCGCCCCCGGACCGGAGGACGAGATGCTGGCCGGGGACACGGTCGTGCTGGTCGGCACCAAGGACGGCATCGTCGCGGCCGCCGAGCTGCTCGGCGCGTCGGCCGGGTGACCGCTCTGGCCGGCGTGGTCCCCACGATCCTCGCCGCCGGCGGCGAAGGCGTCGCCCGCACCCTGCTCGAGATCGGCGGGGTCCTCCTCGCCCTCGGCCTCATGGCCCGGCTGGCCAACCGGATCGGCCTCTCCCCGATCCCACTGTTCCTCATGACCGGGCTGCTCCTGCGCGACGGGGGCCTCTTCGACCTCACCGCCACCGACGAGTTCATCGAGGTCGGCGCCGAGATCGGCGTGGTCCTGCTGTTGCTCATGCTCGGCCTCGAGTACACGCCCCAGGAGCTGATGGGTGCGTTGCGCGCCTCGGCCGGTGCCGGCGCGGTGGATCTGGTGCTCAACTTCCTGCCTGGCCTGGCCTTCGGCCTCGTCCTCGGCTGGTCGCCCCTGGCCGCCGTCTTCCTGGGTGGCATCACCTACATCTCGTCGTCCGGCATCATCGCCAAGGTCCTCGGCGACCTCGGACGACTGGGCAACCGCGAGACCCCGACCGTGCTGGCCATCCTCGTCATCGAGGACCTGGTGATGGCCGTCTACCTGCCCATCGTGGCCGGCCTCGCCGTGGGTGGCGCCTTCTCCAGCATGGTCATCGGCGTCGTGGTGGCCATGGCGGTCGTGGCCCTGGCGCTCTTCTTGTCGGTGCGCCACACCGACGTGCTGGGGCGGCTGATCTTCGCCCGCTCCAACGAGGTCCTGCTCTTCAGCATCCTCGGCCTGGCCCTGGTCATCGCCGGCGCCGCCGAGGCGTTGCAGGTGTCCGCCGCCGTCGGTGCCTTCCTGGTGGGCATCGCCGTCTCGGGACCGTCGGCCCATCGCGGCGCCGAGCTCCTCGCCCCGCTGCGCGACCTGTTCGCCGGGGTGTTCTTCGTCTTCTTCACCTTCACCATCGAGCCCAGCGCCATCCTCCGGGCCCTGCCGATCGCGCTGGCCCTGGCCGTCGTCACCGCCGCCACCAAGATGTTCACGGGGTGGTGGGCGGCCAACCGGGCCGGCATCGGTGTCCGAGGCCGCGTCCGGGCCGGCACCGTGCTGGTCGCCCGCGGCGAGTTCTCGATCGTCATCGCCACCCTGGCCACCACCAACGCGGTCGAGCCCGACATCGGCGCCCTGGCCACCGCCTACGTGCTGATCCTCGCCGTGGTGGGCCCGGTGCTCACGCGCTACGCCGACCCGCTCACCATGCGCTTCGCCGGCTCTCGCACCCGCACCGGCTCGGCCTAGCCCACGACCCTCCCCCACCCGACCCGCTCCCACGCGTAGCTGTCGGGAAAGGGCGTCACCCCCCAGCGCCCTTTGCCGACAACTACGCCGGGGGGCGGATGTCGACGTCCCACGGCTCCTCGGCCAGGCGTCGGTGGGTGGCCAGGGCGGTCGCGGCCAACACCACCACCGGGATGAGCAACCAGCCGGCCGCCGAACCGGCCCACGCGGCGAGGGCCGCGCCGCCGAGGTAGGCGAGGACCACAGCGGCCAGGACCCGGGCGGCCCGGGCGTGCGGTGACCGCTCGTCCACGCCGGGGGCCGAGACCATCAAGGCCGACTCGGCCCCGAGCCGGGCCACCGACCCCGACGCATAGGTCGTGGCCACCGCCACCGCCCCGACCCGCAACAACGCCGCGTTCTGCATGCCCATGGCGAAGGCGCCCACCCCGATGACCGGGTACACGAACCCGGTCTCGCCGGCGTGCTCGCCGCCCAGCACGGCGATCCAGACGACGACGAGCACCATGAGGCCCGCCTCGAAGGCCAACACCAGGTCCGGGCGCATCGGGCGGTCGCGGCGGCGGTTGCGGGCATGGAACCAGTTGGCCACCGCCGCGCCGAGAGCGAACGAGACCAGGGCGGTGCCGTGACGGGCGCCGGCCCGCCAGCTGCCCTCCCCGAGCGCCATCCCGGCCAGCACCAGGTTGCCGCTCATGTTGGCCACGAACACATCGGTGACGTGCAGGAAGATGTGCGCGTCGGAGAAGCCGGCAGCCGCGGTCAGCGCCACCGCCGCGCCGAGCGGGCCCGACAACCGGGGTTGGGTGGCGTGGGGCACGTCCGCCGAGCGTAGGTGGCCCCGACCCCACGGCGCGCCCCTATCCTCGCCCCGTGCGCCTGACCATCACCGAGGTCGACGGTTCCCCGGCCGTCGCCGAACACCCCGGCTCGTGCCAGGTGAGCCGAGGGGCTCGGCTCGGCCCGCTGGTGACCGGGGGAGACCTGCGTCTGGTGATCGTCGAGCTCGAGGCCGGAGCCACCATGTCGTGGCCCGCCGAGCACGGCGAGGACGCCGTGTACCTGCTCACCGGTGCCGTGGACGTGGACGGTGCAGCCCTCGCCACGGGCGGTGCGCTGGTGCTGCACGCCGGCGGCCCCGTCACCCTCGCCGCCACCGAAGCGTCGCGCCTGGCCCACTTCTGGTCGACCCCGTCGAGCGTCGAGGACGACCCACCGGCGGGGCGGCACCTCGTCGGGCCCGACGGCTGGGCCGTGTCCGGCTCGCGCGACGCGTCGTTCGCCACCTGGTTCGCCGACTCCACCTGCGAGGGTTGCGACGTGACCCTCATGAAGGTCGAGCGCGACACCCCCGGGAACCGGGGTCGGGCCCACACCCACAGCGCCGAGGAGATCATCTTCGTGATCGACGGCGAGATCCACCTCGGGGCCCACCCGGTGCCCGCCGGCACCGCAGTCCACATCCCCGCCGACACCCGCTACGCGGTGACCTGCGGCGACCGCCACCACGCCTTCCTCAACTACCGGGCCGGGCCGTCGACCCAGCACTACGCCGGTGACACCGAACCCGTCCCCGAGACGGCCCTCGGTCGCGGCGGTCGTCTCGTCCACGCGGCACGGCCCCGGTCCTGAACCCCTGAGGGACGGGCCGGGGCCGCACTGCACCGACCGGAGCCGGCGCCCGGTCAGGCGATCGACGCCTCGTAGATGCTCTGGATGGAGCCGTCGAGCATGGCGTTGAACTCGTCGTCGGTCTGCTGGGCGGTGAGGCCCTCGGTGAGCGCCCGGGAGAACGACGCCACCACACCCGGGTTGCGGGCCAGGCGGGCGTTGGCCTCGTCGCGGGTGTAGCCCCCGGAGAGGGCCACCACCTTGAGCACCTTGGGATGCTCGACGAGCTCGGTGTAGAAGCCGTCGGCCTCCGGGAGGGTGAGCTTCAGCATCACCTGCTGGCCCTCGGCGATGTCGGCCAGTGCGGCCAGGATGCCGTCCTTGAGCAGCCCCTCGGCCTGGGCCTTCTCCGGGCTCTTGATGTCGATCTCGGGTTCGATGATCGGGACCAGACCGTGACCCAGGATCTGACGGCCGACCTCGAACTGCTGGCCGACGACGGCACCCACGCCGGCGGCGTTGCCGAGCTTGATGACCGAGCGCATCTTGGTGCCGAACACGCCCTTGCCCTTGGCCCGCTCGAGGAGCTCGTCGAGGCCGGGCATGGGCTTCATGAGCTGGACGCCGTCGGCGTCGTCGGCGAGGCCCTTGTCGACCTTGAGGAACGGCACGACGCCCTTGTCCTGCCACAGGTAGGCGGCCGAGCCCTTGCCGCCGATCTCACGGTCCATGGTCATCTCGAAGAGGATGGCGCCGATGATGCGCTCGCCGCTGAAGGCGGGGCTGGTGACGATGCGGCTGCGCATCTGGTGGACGAGGTCGAACATCTCGTCCTCGGAGGAGTAGGTCGACTCCTCGATGCCGTACAGCCGGAGGGCCTTGGGGGTGCTGCCGCCGCTCTGGTCGAGGGCGGCGATGAAGCCGTTGCCGGCGGCGATCTTGTTCAGCTGCTCTTGGTTCACAATGGCCCCGTGGGTCGTGGTGTGGGTACAGACCTGCGCTCGACGGCGCCCGGGTGAGGGGTCGCAGGCGGCCCCTCTTCGACACGCCGCCGATCACCCATTTCTACTCGCTCCGGGCCCGATCCCACAGAGGCGATGGTCCGTTCCGCCACCTCTCGGCGGGGCCGCACCCCCTCGGTCATCTCCCGGACACGGCGCAGCAACACACAGGGACCAGAACGCGGGGATGCCTGCCGCGCGCCCCCGGGGGACACGTTCAGAAGGGCGGGCCGCCGCCGGTGTCCTCGGCGTCGTCCACGACCTGCCAGCCGGAAGGGGTCGCCGCGGTGAGGACCCAGACCCCGAAGTCGCCGCCGGGGAAGTCGGCGAGGCGGAACACGACCTCGGCTCCGCGGTCAGCGAACACGCTGGCGCACCAGGGGTCGACGCCATGGTCGGCCATGGAGTCGAGCTGGTCGCACAGCCCCACGTAGTTCAGCCCCAGTGCGGTGGCCCAGTCGGCGATCGCCTCGTAGGGGCTGCCCACCGCGGTGGTCCAGTCGAACGGGGCCGTGGTGACCGGCGCCGAAGGAGGGGGCGCGGGGGCCGGCGTCGGGGTCGTGGTCGGCTCCGTGGTGGTGGTGGTGGTCGACGTCGTCGACGTCGTCGACGTGGAGGACGCCTGGCCGCTGGCCACGAACACCTCGCCCGCGCCGCCGCCGCCGGAGCGGGCGGCCCACACCACGATGCCACCGGCGATCACGACGCCGATCACCACCACGGCGATCGCCGCCCACAGCAGACCCCGACCCTCCGGCTCGTCGACGACCAGTCCGCAGCGATCGCAGGCCAGCGCCCCGGGGTGTCGAGGAGCCCCGCAGGCCGGGCAGACGGCACCGTTCATGACGACCACCTCCGACGGCGCAGCGCCTCCGTGGGCCGTGAGCGACCCGACGGGTTCGCCACACCCTCCGTCGGTGACGGTACCGAGGGACCCGGAACAGCGACAGAGCCGGACGCGGGCCCGACGGGGGCCGAACGACCCGGGACCGCCCCACCGCCACCATCGGCGGCCCCCGGACAGCAGACCGCTCGGACAGGGGCTCCCCTCAGGCGGGGCGGGCGCCTCTCACCAGTTGCCCGGGCAAGGCACCGGTGTCCTCGCCGTCGGCCCGGACGACCTCGCCGGCCACGATCGTGGCCCGGTAGCCGTCGACCCGCTGCACCAGGCGCTTGCCCCCCGCCGGGAGGTCGTAGCGCATCTCGGGGTTGTGCAGGGTCAGGGCGTCGAGATCGATCAGGTTCACGTCGGCCCGCTTCCCCACCTGCAGGGTGCCGCGGTCGCCGAGCCCGACGAGGGCGGCCGTGGCGGCAGCCTGGCGCGCCACGACCCACTCCACGCCGAGGCGCTGGTCCTCGGCGACGTCGCGCCCCCAGTACTGCAGCAGGTGGGTGGGGAAGCTGGCGTCGCAGATCATGGTGCAGTGGGCCCCGGCGTCACCCAGGCCGGGCACCGTGCGAGGGTGCACGAGCATCTCGCGCACGGCCGCCAGATCGCCGTCGGTGAAGTTCATGATGGGCACGTAGAGCACGCCCCGACCCTCGTCGGCGAGCAGCGCGTCGTAGGCCGCGGCCAGATCGAGGCGATCAGCAGGGCGAGGGTCGTAGCGGGGCTCGTCGCCGAAGGCGAAGGTGGGCCCCAGGCGACCCACGATGTCGGTGGCGGGGTCGGCGAGCTCACCGAGCACCCGCTCGCGCACCTCGGGGCGGCGCAGCTCGGCCACTCGCTCGGACAGGGGGCGCTCAGCCATGGCCTGGTAGGTGGGCGAGGCGACCAGCGGGTGCAGCCGGCCCTCCAGGCTCAGGACCAGGCCCACCGGTCGCGACGCCACCTGCCCCCGGACCTCCAGCCCGTCGGCGGCGGCTGCGGCGATGAGCTCGAGGAGGCGACGGTACGCGTCGGGGGACTGCTCGGCGCGCTGGAGCGTGGTGATCGAGAGGGGCCGACCGCTGACCTCGGCCATGGCCCGCAGGAGGGCGAACTCGACGTCGACGTCGACGAGGTCGGCGACGGCCTGGAAGACACCCTTGCCGGTGGCGCCGACGGCTCGGGCGATGCCGAGCAGCTCGTCGGCGGTGGCGGTGAGGCTCGGCGTGGGGCGGCCGTCGACGGAGCGGTGGGCGATGGTGCGCGACGTGGTGAAGCCCAGGGCCCCCGCCTCGATCGCCTCCGCCGCGAGACGACCCATGCGGTCGATCTCGTCGGGCGTGGGGAGCTCGGCATGCTCGGCGCCGCGGTCGCCCATGACGTAGCCACGCAGCGCGGCGTGGGGCACCTGGGCGGCGAGGTCGATGGCCTTGGGGGTGCGGCCGAGGGCATCGAGGTATTCGGGAAAGCTCTCCCACTCCCAGGTGATGCCCTCGTGCAGGGCGGTACCCGGGATGTCCTCCACGCCCTCCATCAGTGCGACCAGCCACTCGTGGCGGTCGGGGGCCACCGGGGCGAAGCCCACCCCGCAGTTGCCCATGACCACGGTGGTGACGCCGTGCCACGACGACGGCGTGAGCTGCGGATCCCAGGTGGCCTGGCCGTCGTAGTGGGTGTGCACGTCGACCCAGCCCGGCGTGACGAGCAGTCCGTCGGCCTCCAGCTCTCGCCGGCCGCGCCCCTCGACGTCGCCCACCGCCACGATGCGGCCACCGTCGACGGCGACGTCCGCCTCGCGGCGCGGCGCCCCGGTGCCGTCCACCACCGTGCCGTTGCGGATCACCAGGTCGTGCGCAGCCATCGAGCCCTCTCCCCTCGCCGACGATCGCCGGCGCTCTCCCCCGCGACCGGGCCCGGTCGCTCGGGCCCAGTCCACCCCCACCGCCACCGGCGGCGCAAGCGGCGGCCGGGGCTGTGTCCCGCCTCCCTCGGTGGGACCGACGGGGTGACGAACACCCCCGGGGCGCCCGGACGGGGCGCTAGCGTTCAGCCAGGCAACCGGACCGAAGGGGCCACGATGATGCGGAAGCTCTTGTTCATGGCGGCGGCCGCCGCGCTGTTCCTCGGCGCCTGTTCGAGCGACGACGGTGGCGCCAGCCTCAGCGACGACCAGCAGGAAGTCGTCGACATGCTGAACACGGCCATGGAAGAGGAAGGCCTGGCCATGGATCAGGCATGCGCGGAGGACGTCGCCTCCAACCTGTCCGACGAGGACGCCGCCGCGCTCGTCGCCGCCGGGGTCGACGGCGACCCCGAGCTGTCCGCCGAAGGCGAGGCGTTGGGCACGGAGATCTTCGGCTGCCTCGACCGCGACGCCTTCATCGACTCGATGATCTCCGAGATCTCCGACAGCGGCGCCACGGTCGACGAGGACTGCGTGCGCGATGCCCTCTCGGACTTCGAGATGAGCGACCTGGCGGAGGCGCTCGAGAGCGACGAGCCGCCCGACGGGTTCCTCGACGCCATCCTGGGGTGCGTCGAGGAGGAGTAGCAGCCCCTGCGATCTCGGCCGAGATCGCCGTGCGCGACGGACCAGTTCGGCCCGACCGATCAGCCGACGGTCCCCAGGGTTCAGGTGGCACCGAGCACTCGGGAGGGATGCCGGCCGGGCTCTCTCGACGGGCGGCCGGCGGGAGGGCCTAGCCTGCGAGCTTCACACGAGTGGACCGGAGGGTCTCGATGCGCAAGTTCCTAGTCCTGGCGGCGGCCGCCGCGCTGTTCCTCGGCGCGTGCGGGAGTGACGATGGTGGCGCCAGCCTCAGCGACGACCAGCAAGAGGTCGTCGACGCGCTGATGGCCAGCGCCGAGGAGGAGGGCTTCGGCATCGACGAGAGCTGCGTCGAGGACGTCGCCGCCGACCTCCCCGACGAGGATGCCGCCGCCCTGGCAGCCACCGTCGAGGGTGACGAAGAGCCCCCGAGCGAGCTCATGGGCGCGGTCGGCGACATGTTCAACTGCATCGACCCCGACGACTTCGTCGACTCGATCATCGAGGACATCGAGGCGAGCGGGGGCACCGTCGATGCCGACTGCCTGCGAGACGCCTTCGAGGACGTCGACATGGGCGAGTTCATCACCGCCCTCGACAGCGACGAGCCGCCCCCCGCGTTCCTCGAGGCTCTCACCAGCTGCGTCCAGGAGTAGTCCCGACCGGTACCCGGCACCATGGCTGACGTGCGCCGGGGGCGACTCGAAGACGGGCGACAGGCCCCCGGCGTGGGCGAGACACACCATGTGCTCGCCCACCTGGGGGCCGTCCGCGTGGAGCACATCCTCAGCGGCCACCTCGAACGCGCCGAGCGCTTCGTGTCCGACGCCGACGAGTGGGTGGTGGTGCTCACCGGTTCCGCCCGCCTCGAGATCGCCGGCGAGGTGCTCGACCTGGCGGCGGGCGACTGGGTCACCATCCCGGCCGCCACCCCTCACGTGCTGCACGAGACCGAGCCCGGCACGTCGTGGCTCGCCGTGCACGCTCCCGCCGCGCCCTGAACGGGCTCGGGGCCGCCCGTCGTCGGAGGAGAGGTCGTCACCCGGCCAGTCTGACCAGCATGTGCCCGCTCGACGAAGGAGTTTCGCGGGTCGCCTGTCCCCCGATAACCGGGGGGTGCTACGCGCCGCGAGCCATGTTGGCGAACTTGGTGTAGTGATCGAGGAACGCCAGACGGACCATGCCGGTGGGACCGTTGCGGTGTTTCGACACGAGGATCTCGGCCGTGCCCCGATCGGGTGAGTCGGGGTTGTAGACGTCGTCGCGATAGATGAACATCACCACGTCCGCATCCTGCTCGATGCTGTTGTGGACGATGATTCCGTCGGCCAGGAAGTTGTGGGTACCGTCGACCGTCGCGTCGAAGACCGGCTGCGGGCCGAGCGGCACGATGTCGACCACCTCGTCCCAGAAGACATCGGAGGCGGCGAGATCAGCGATCCACTGGTCCTCGGGCAGAGCCGCCGAGAGCCGCTGCATGCGATCACGAGAGACACCATGGAGGTAGAGCGTCGAACCGCAGTAGGCCATGTCGAGCCGGCGCGCCAGCTCCCTGGACGACACGCCGTGCTCCGGCATCGACTTGTGCCGAACGTGGTCCCAGACATCAGCAGGAACGGCATCGAGGTTTGTGTTCGGACGTCGGCTCGCGTGCCATTCACGCAACGGGGTCAGATGCCGGGCTCTCTCGCCATGCACCCCGACCACCTCTGCGAAGCGGCATTGGTCGGCGGCTCCCTGCACGATCACGTGGTAGCCGAGGCGGTGCGGCCCCTGGGCCACGGACCGCACCCGACCTCTGATTCCCAAACGCAGCAAGAGGGTCTGCACATCGGTGGCCAAACGCCGGCTCGTGGTGGCGTAGTAGACCACCGGCGCCCGTCGCCGTTGTACATCGGACCAGACGCAACCGTCGGTTGCCCAGAGATGATGGAGGAAGAGCGCGATCTGGTCGTCCGGCAGGGCGAAGATCTCGTCCGGCACGAACTTCTCCCACGAACGCTTGTTCCACAGTCCGAGTTCGTCGAGCCAGACGGCGATCGGATTACTGACGCCGTGGGTCAGGCGCTTCGTGGCGGACAGGTATACCTGGATCCAGGTCCGCTCGTGAACGACCCGGGGAGTCACGTCGAACACCGAGGCGGCGGCGAGCACCGCCTCGACGTTCTCGGGGTCGACGGTCGTGTACTGCAGGCTGTGCCGCTCGACGTGCGACCCGTCGCCGAGCATGTGGCCCAACATGATGAGGTGCTCGTCGTCCCACCGAGTGGTGGCGAGTGGTGTGGGGAGCGACCGCGGGACGGCGACGCGGTCACCGACGACGAGAGCATCGAGCGGTGTCCAACCACCCAACCGCATGAACGGGTGGTTCCCGCTGGCCTTGACGGACCGCCCAGACCGCAGCCTGAGCTCGTAGGTCTCCTTGACGCCGCTCGCGAAGACATGGCTCATCACACCGGGGACGAGCTTGTAGTGCTCGTCGAGGGTCCACACCGGAACGTCGGTGGCGCCGGTCTGAAGGAGTTCGCCGATGGGGACCTGCGCACCGGTGTCGGCGCGGGTGATGAGGGTGTCGGCGGTGAGGCAACCGCTCTCGCGGAGGTCGGCCAGCATGGGGCGCTTGTCGGCTCGCATCTCGAGGCCACGCGAGAGCTGGGACATGGCCAGCACCGGGCACTCGAGCTCGCGGGCGAGGATCTTGAGGCCACGGGAGATCTCCGACACCTCCACCTGGCGGTTCTCGGCGCTCGACCGACCCGTCATCAGCTGCAGGTAGTCGACCACCACCAGGCCCAGATCACCCAGCCGGCTCTTGAGGCGGCGGGCCTTGGACCGGATCTCCATGATGGTGAGGTTGGGGTTGTCGTCGATCCAGATCGGCGCTTCGGCCAGACGGCCGGTGGCATGGGCGATCTTGCCCCAGTCGGCCTCGGTGAGGTTGCCGTTGCGCACCCGTTTGGAGTCGACCCGGGCCTCGGAGCACAACATGCGCTGGGTGAGCTCGAGCTGGCCCATCTCGAGGCTGAACAGCAGCACCGGCCGGTTGGCCTCGATGGCGGCGTGGGTGGCCAGGCCCAGGCCGAAGGCGGTCTTGCCCATGGACGGACGGGCCCCGAGCACGACGAGCGCGTTGGGCTGCAGGCCCGACAGCAGCTCGTCGAGGTCGAGGAAGCCCGTGGGGACACCGGTGATGGAGTCGCCCTTGTCGTACAGGCTCTCGAGACGGTCGAGGTTGGCGTTGAGCAGGTCGTGGATGGGCGCCATGGAGTCGGTGACTCGGCGCTGGGCGACCTCGAAGACCAGCGACTCGGCGGAGTCGACCGTCTTGGTCACGTCGTCGGGCAGGCTGTAGCCCATCTCGGCGATCTCGCCGGCGACGCCGATGAGGCGGCGCAGCAGCGCATGCTCCTCGACGATCTTGGCGTAGCGGCTGGCATTTGAGATGGCCGGGGTGGCGCCCTGCAGCGTGACCAGCGTGGCGGGGCCGCCGATGGCGTCGAGAAGGCCGGCGCGACGCAGCTCCTCGGCCACGGTGACGGGGTCGGCCGGTTCGCCAGCGGCGCTGAGCGAGGTGACGGCCTCGAAGATGTGGCCGTGGGCGGGCTTGTAGAAGTTCTCGGGCTCGAGGATCTCCGAGGCCACGGCGATGGCCTCCTTGGAGAGCAGCATCGCCCCGAGGAGGGACTCCTCGGCCTGGAGGTTGTGCGGTGGGACCCGCGTCGCCCCACCGGATCGGGGGGCACGGCTCTCGTCATCGGGGAAGGTCATGGCCTCGACACACTCTCGCATTCGCCCTGTGCAGCGATAGACGGACAACCCTGGGAATTTCCACCGATCCCCCTGTGGACGGTGTGTGGACAACCCGGCCCGGTTGTGAGTTGCGAGCGGCAAGGCCACTCGAGCCGAGCCCTAGTCCCATATGGGGGAACGCTACGCAGGGGCTGCGACACTGAACCGGCTCAAACAGTGACGCCCACTGTGGAGAAGTGCTGCTGTTCGGATCTGCACCGATGCTGACCGACCGGCGCTGATCAGCACTAAACGTGACGGGCGTCACGCCCCGGCGCAACGACGAAGGACCGGCCTCGGGCCGGTCCTTCGCCACGTTCCGAAGAGGGATCGACGCCTAGGAGGCGACGACCTCCACGGTGATCTGGAACTGCACATCGCTGTGGAGCTTGACCGGCACGGCATGGGTGCCGACCGTCTTCAGCGGCTCCTCGAGCAGGATGTGGCGACGCTCGAGCTCGACCGCCGTCTGCTCGCCCACCGCGATCACCAGATCGTGGACGGAGACGGAGCCGAACAGCTTGCCCTCGCCCGAAGCTCGCTCGGTGAGGGTGATGATGGCGGGCACGAGGGTCTTGGCGATCTCCTCGGCGGAGGCCCGCTCGGCGGCGTCCTTGAGATCACGGGACCGCCGCATGGCCGAGGCCTGGGCCTCCACCCCGGGGGTGGCCGCCACCGCGAAGCCCTTGGGCACCAGGTAGTTGCGGGCGAAGCCGTCGGCCACCTCGACGAGGTCGCCCTTCTTGCCCACGCCCTGGACGTCGGAGCGCATGAGCAGCTTCACTCGGACACCTCCTCGGTGGCCTCCACCTCGACGACCTCGGCCTCGGTGGCCTCGGGCGCGGTGTTCTCGGTGTCGGTCGGGGCGGTGGTCGCCTCGGGACGGGGCCCGCGGTCGCCGCGGTCGCCACGATCACCGCGGTCGCCACGATCGCCGCGGTCCCCACGGTCACGTCCCCCGCCGCGCTGGGTGGTCACCCGGCTGGCGTAGGGCAGCAACGCCATCTCTCGGGCGTTCTTGATGGCCCGAGCGATCTCGCGCTGCTGCTGGGAGTCGTTGCCGGTGACGCGACGAGCCCGGATCTTGGCCCGGTCGGACATGAACCGGCGCAGCAGGTTCACGTCCTTGTAGTCGACGTACTCGACCTTCTCCTGAGTCAGGACGCTGATCTTCTTCTTGCTGCGACGCGCGTTGTCCTTGTTCTTGCCGCGCTTCGGTGCTGATGCCTTGGCCATCAGAACGGCTCCTCGTCCGTGTCGTACCCGCCGGCAGGGGCTGCCGACTGCGCCCGGGGGGCGCCACCGCCGGCCCCGCCGCTGTCGTAGCCGCCCTCGCGGCGCTCGTTCCTCGTGATCTGTGCGGTCGCCCAGCGCAGGCTGGGGCCGATCTCGTCGGCGACGACCTCGACGGCGACACCGGTGCCACCGTCGCGCTTTTCGTAGGTGCGCACCGAGAGGCGCCCGGTGACGAGCACCCGGCTGCCCTTGGTACAGGTCTCGGCCACGTTCTCGGCCATCTGACCGAAGCAGGTGACGTCGACGAACGACGTCTCCTCGGTCCACTCACCGCTCTGGCGGTTCTGGCGACGGTGGTTGACCGCCAGGCCCATGGTGGTGACCTGCATCCCCGAGGCGGTGAACCGCAGCTCCGGGTCTCGGGTGCAGTTGCCCACCATCGTGACGTTTGCATCTGCCATGGAAAGTGCCTCCTGGGTCAGCCGGCCTCGGCCGGCGCCGCCTCGCCCAGCAGACCTCGGCGGGTCGCTTCGCGTTCGGGCAGGCGGAGTGCCTTGTGGCGGACCACAGGGTCCGCGAGATGGAGCTGACGCTCGACCTCGTGCAGATCGCGACCTTCGGTCACGATCTCGAGGACGACGTAGACGCCTTCCCACTTGTGGTTGATCTCGTAGGCGAAGCGGCGGCGGCCCCACATGTCGCGCTTGGCGACGGTGCCTCCTCCGGCCTCGACTGCGGCGGTGACGAGCTTGAGCTGCTCGGACACCCCGGCGTCGTCGAGATCGCCGTCAAAGATGATCATGAGTTCGTAGGCTCGCACGGCGAGCATCACCTCCCTACGGACCCGTGGCCGACCTCGCGGCCACCGGGGCCCCGTCAGCACGGGGCAGGGCTTCATTGGACCGGGCGACCCTATCGGACGCGGACCGCAATCCCCAAGAGCACGCCATCGTCGACCAGTCTGGCCGGCCCCTGTGACAGCGGCTCGCCACACGTGCTCAGCAGGCGTCGCCCAGCGTCACCCGGCTGCCGTCGACGATCCCGAGGTCGTCGAGGCGACCCTGGGGCACCTCCACCGCGTAGCGGTAGGGCCCGTCGGGAGGGTAGGACGGACACGTCTCGGCGTCCTCGGGGCAGGGCTCCATGTCCGCGGTGGACACCACCGATCCGTCGGCGGCGACGTAGGCGATGGTGAGCGGCAGCGGCGTGTCGCGCATCCAGTAGCCGTTGGAGGTGTCCGTCTCGTAGGTGAACACCATGCCGGCCTTGCCACCGAGGTCGGGATCGGTGACGTTCATCAGCCCCCGGGAGCGCTCGGCGGACTCGTCGGCCAGCCAGAGGCACCACTCCTGTACGGAACCGTCGGGCTGGGTGACGACGACGGTGACCGCCGTGTAGCCCACCGGCGCCACCAGGCCCGGTTCGGCCACGAGGGTCGTGGAGGTGTTCGTGCCATCGGCGGGAACGAGGGGAGTCGCGTCGGGGCTGCCGTCAGAGCACCCCGAGGCCACGACGGCCAGCGCCACGAGCGCGCCGCTCGCCACCCGAGCCACACCGGGCCGTCGCGCCGTCACGCCGTGTGCGCCGTGCTCCCGTAGAGCCCGAGCGCCTCGGAGGCCTCCGCCGACAGGTGGTAGCTCTCGTCCGGTCCGGGGAACCGCCCGGCGCGCACATCGGCGGCGTAGGCCTGCAGGGCCTCGACCGCATCGGACTTCAGCGAGGCGTACCGGCGCACGAACTTGGGGGTGATGCGGTCCTCGATGCCCAAGACGTCGTGCAGCACCAGCACCTGGCCATCGCAGGCCGAACCGGCCCCGATGCCGATCGTGGGGACGTCGACGGCGTCCGTGACCATGCGGGCCACCTCGTCGGGCATGCCCTCGAGCACGACGGCGAAGCACCCGGCGTGGGCCAACGCCTTGGCGTCGTCGACCAGCGCCAGGGCGGCGGCGTGCTCGCGCCCCTGGACCTTGAACCCGCCCATGGCGTTGACCGACTGCGGGGTGAGGCCGACGTGGCCCATCACCGGGATCTCGGCGTCGACCAGGGCCTCGATCATCGGCACCCGCTTGCGCCCGCCCTCCAGCTTCACGGCCTGGGCCCCGGCCCGCACCAGGGTGGCGGCGTTGCGCACCGTGTCCTCGGTGGACACGTGGTAGCTCATCCAGGGCAGGTCGGCCACGATGAGCGGGGCCGGTCGGGCCCTGGCCACCGCCGCGGTGTGGTGGGCCATGTCCTCGGTGGTCACCGACAGCGTGTCGTCGTAGCCGAGCACCACCATGGCGAGCGAGTCGCCGACGAGGATCATGTCGACCCCCGCTTCGTCGGCCATCCGCGCCCCCGGGGCGTCGTAGGCCGTCACCATCACCAGCGGTTGGGCACCCCGTCGGGCCTTGCGGGCCTGCACGGAGGGCACGGTGGTGCGTGCGCTCATCGGAGCCTCCTCGAGCCGTCCGGCGCCCCTCGGCTGCCGGCGGTGAGACGAACGCTACCCACGCCATGGGCCCGACCGCCAGAGCCGCGGGTCCCGAGGTGACGGATGACCGGCGGGCCTCGACCCCCTGTCAGGCCCGGGTCAGGCCCGGGTCAGCCCCGCTCGTCGGCGCCGTTGCTCCCGTTGCCCCCACCGGCGCCTCCGGCCCCACCGGTGCCCGGTGGGGCGGTCGTGGGCGGCGCGGTGGTCGGCGGGACCGTGGTGGGGGGTGGGGTCGTCGGCGGGGCGGTGGTGGGTGGCGCCGTCGTGGGCGGGGCCGTCGTGGGCGGCAGCGTCGTCTCCGGAGCGGTGGTCGGCGGAGGCTCGGTCGTGTCGACTGGCTCCTCCTCCGCCTCGTCGTCGACGAACGGGGCCAGGTCGGGCTGGGTGAACTCGCACGCGTCCTTGTCGCGGGTGGCCTCGACCATGAACTTGCGCCAGATCTCGGCCGGGAACGACCCGCCGGTGACGTCGCGACCCCGGACGTTCTCCATCAGGCGGTCGTTGCCGTTCTCGTCGACACCGGGATAGCCCATCCAGACCGCGGCGGTGAGACGACACGTGTAGCCGACGAACCAGGCGTCGCGGTAGTTGTCGGTGGTACCGGTCTTGCCGGCGGCCGGCTGGTCGTACTTCGCCGCCGTGCCCGTGCCCCCCTCCACCACCTGGTGCAGCGCCCAGTTGACCTGCTCGACCTGGGCCTGGTCGAGGATCTGATCGCGTTGGACCTCGTTCTCGTAGAGCACCCGACCCGAGGCGTCGGTCACCCGGGTCACCACGTAGGGGTCGATGTGGACGCCGCCGTCGGCGAAGGTCGAGTAGGCGGACGCCATGTCGAGCACCGACACCTCTTCGGTGCCGAGCACGGTGGCCGGATAGGCGTCGATCGCCGCCGTGATGCCCATGCGCTTGGCCAGGGCGACCACGTTCTGCGGCCCGACCTCCAACATGAGCTGGGCGTAGGCGGTGTTGGAGGACTTGGCCGTCGCCGACACCAGGTCGAGGGTGCCGAGGCCAGCGTCGGCGTAGTTGCCGACCTCCCAGTCCTCGCCGTCGTTGGCCTCGGGGATCACCAGCTTGGCCGGGGCGTCGTAGGTCTTGTTGAGTGGGATTCCCTGGGCGACCGCCTCGGCCAGGGCGAAGGTCTTGAACGACGAACCGGGCTGGCGCCCACCGCCGCCGCCCAACGTGCCCGTGGCCAGGTTCACCTTCTCGTTGGCGAAGTCGGTGCCCGAGAACATGGCCGAGACCGCCCCGACGTCGTCGATGGCGACCAGCGCCGCCGACGGATCGTCGGGCTGGCCGAGGGTGGAGACGACCGCCTCGTGGGCCGCTCGCTGCATGTCGAGGTCGAGGGTGGTGTAGACCCTCAGCCCTCCTTCGAAGACGTCGGCGTCGCTGAAGCCGCCCTCGGTGACCAGCCACTGGCGGACGTGGTCGATGAAGTACTCGGTGCCCCACTCCGGGTTGGCCACCCGCCCGAAGTTGGTCGGCACCTGGCGGGGGGTCACCGTCTCCAGGGCGGTGGCCATCGCCGCGTCGTACTCGGCCCGGCTGGCGAAACCGGCCTCGAGCATGGCGTCGAGCACCGAGTCGCGACGGCGCAGGGCGGTGGCGGCCTGGACGGGCGCGGCGGGGTCGTCGGGGCCCCGGTTGGCGTCGGCCGTCTCCGGCGAGCGGATGAGCCCGGCCAGGTAGGCGGCCTCGGGGAGGGTGAGCTGCTGCACCGGCTTGCCGAAGTAGCTGCGTGACGCCGCCTCCACCCCGTAGGCGCCCCGACCGAAGTAGATGGTGTTGAGGTAGCGCAACAGGATCTCCTGCTTGGGCAGCTCCCGCTCGAGCTTGACGGCCAGGGCCGCCTCCTTGATCTTGCGGGTGTAGGTGCGCTCCTGGGTGAGGTACACGTTCTTGACGTACTGCTGGGTGATGGTGGACCCGCCCTGTTGCACGTCCTGGTTGCGCACGTTGGCCCACAGCGCCCGCAGGATGCCGGCCGGGTCCACCCCGCTGTGGAGGTAGAAGTCCTTGTCCTCGGCGGCCAGCACGGCATCGACGAGCACCTGGGGAAGGTCCTCGTACTCGACGTTGACCCGGTCGATGCCCCCGCTGAGCTGGGCGATCGAGTTGTCGGCGTTGCAGTCGGTGGTGACGTCGGAGGCGCAGAAGAACGACGTCTGCGACAGCTCGGGGTCGTCGTCGGGCAGCGGGACCTGGGTGAACAGGTAGGCGACGCCGGAGACCCCCAGGACGAACAGCAGCGCCATGAGGAACCACGCCCGTCGCCAGCGCCAGACGAACGTGCCCTCCTTGGGGGGCTTGCTCGTCGCCGCTCGGGACCCACCCGACCGGGAGGGGCGGCCCTTGGGGGCGCGATCGGCGGCACGACTGCGGGAGGCCATGGATCAGGCGGAGCGGGCCGGGTTCAGCACGAACGTGCGCGCCAGGTGGTTCCAGTGGCAGGAGGGGCAGACCTCGACCACGTAGCAGGAGAACTCGCCGGACCGGCGCGCCAGCGCCTTCAGCTCCTTGGCCGACGTGATGCACCGGCCGTAGCTGGGCAGGCGGGGCCCGAACACGTAGGAGACCAGCACCAGCTTGTCGTCCTCGCAGATGGGGCAGTCGATGCGCGACGTCTCGCCCACCTCTCGGGCTGCTCGCACCAGCTCGGGGTGGGCATCGCAGACCTCGTGCTGGGCCAGGCGCCCGCGCCTGAACTCGGCCACCAGGTGCTGGCGCGCGAGCCGGTAGTCGATCTCGCCCGGGGACGTCGCCCCCTGGATCGAACCCGGTCCGAAGCTCACGACGCCAGAGGCTATCCACGCCGCTGCCCGCAACGGCCTCGGGCCAGGTGTTCCACGGTCCCGGTGGTCCCGTCTGGGAGACTGCGTCGCATGCCCGAGCCCAGCGCCGCCGCCGCCTTCCCTGCCGGGGACCACGGCCTTCCCAGCGATGTCGTGAGCTACGGCCCCGACATCCCCGACGAACGGTCCCTCCGCCTCCTCGGCTCGCTCGACACCAAGCGCGTCATCGTCCTCGGGGCGGGTGGCGGTCACGGCGCCGTGGCCCTCGCCGGCCAGGGTGCCCACGTCATCGTGGTCGATCCCGACCACGATGCCCTCGAAGGGGCCCGCGACCTGGCCGAGCGCCACGAACGACGCCTCGAGCTCCACCACGGCGATCTCGCCGAGCTGGCCTTCATCCGAGCCGACACCGTCGACGCCGCGTTGTCCGTCTACGAGCTCGGACGCGTCGGCGACCTCGACCGGGTCCTGCGCCAGGCCCACCGGGTGCTGCGCACCGGGGGCACGTTCGTGTGCTCGTTGCCCCATCCGGCGTTCTGCATGCTCGACGCCTCCGACGACGACCCCTTCCGCATCACCCACGGCTACCTCGACCGTTCGGCGCGCGCCGACGGCGACGTCGTCGTCCACCCCCGCTCCGTGGCCGAGGTGTTCGCCAGCCTGCACCGGGCCAACTTCAGGGTCGACAACGTGCTCGAACCGGCCCCCACCGACAGCGTCGCCCGTGGTCCCTTCTGGAGCGAGGCCATGACCAGGGTGCCGGCCACGCTGGTGGTCCGGGCCCGCAAGGAAGGCATCTGACGCTGGCCCCTCAGGCACCGGTCGACGCCCTCCGGGCACCGGCCCTGTCTCAGCCCTCGGGAGCAGCCCGGCGTTCGGCCCACCACGCGTCGAGGCGCCGGTAGGCCTCCTGTTCGCCGAGAGGTCCCTCCTCGAGGCGCAGCTCGAGCAGGAAGTCGAGCGCGTCGCCCACGTCGCGCCCCGGCGCCAGCGCCAAGTGGGCCATCACCTGGTTCCCGTCGAGATCGGGACGGATCGACGCCAGCTCCTCGCGCTCGCGCAGCTCCGCGATGCGCGCCTCGAGCTCGTCCATGCGCCGGGAGAGCATCCGGGCCTTCTTCTCGTTCCGGGTGGTGCAGTCGCACCGGGTGAGCTCGATGAGCTCGGGCAGCAGGTCGCCGGCGTCGCGCACGAACCGCCGCACCGCGGCGTCGGTCCAACCCATCTGGTACGTGTGGAAGCGCAGGTGCAGGAAGACCAGGCGGGTCACGGCCTCGACGTCGTCGCCGGAGTACTTGAGGGCCTTCATCCGCTCGCGGGTCATCCGGGCGCCCACCACCTCGTGGTGGTGGAACGACACCTTGCCGGAGTCGAACGAGCGGGTCCGGGGCTTGCCCACGTCGTGGTAGAACGCGGCCAACCGCACGATCCGCTCCGGCCGGGTGTTGCCCACGACGGCGATGGTGTGGGTGAGCACGTCCTTGTGGCGGTGGATGGGGTCCTGTTCGAGGCGGAGCTTGCCGAACTCCGGGACGAAGCGATCGATGAGGCCGGTGTCGACCAGGAACCACAGGCCCGGTGCCGGGTCGGGCACCACGATCAGCTTGTCGAACTCGTCGCGGATGCGCTCGGCCGACACGATCGTGAGACGGTCGGCCATGGTCTCGACCGCGGCCCGCAGCTCCGGGTCGGGGGCGAGGTCGTAGCCGGCGACGAAGCGGGCGGCACGCAGCATGCGCAGCGGGTCGTCGGAGAACGACTCCTCGGGCGCCAACGGGGTGCGCAGGCGGCCGGCGGCCAGGTCGTCGGCTCCTCCGAAAGGATCGATCAGACGGGGCTCGGGGAGGGCCAGGGCCATGGCGTTGACGGTGAAGTCACGGCGTGAGAGGTCGGCCTCGACGGCGTCGGAGAACACCACCTCCGGCTTGCGGGACTCGGGCGCGTAGGCCTCGGCACGGTGGGTGGTGATCTCGAAGTCCCAGCCGTCGCGGCGACAGCCGATGGTGCCGAAGCGCTCGCCCTGGGTCCACACCGACTCGGCCCAGCCCTTCAACAAACGCTTGGTGTCGGCCGGGCGGGCGTCGGTGGTCAGGTCGATGTCGCGCCCACCCGTGAGGTCTCGACCCAACAACAGGTCGCGCACCACCCCACCCACGAGGTACAGGGTGAAGCCCTCGGCGCGGAAGCGCTCGGCGAGAGGTGTCACCCGTTCGAGGACGGGCTGGAGGCGGTCGGGAATCACGGCGGGCGAGGCTATCGGCGTCCGGGCCGGTCCTTCCCCGGCGACGCAATCGCCGGGGTCGGCGGCGGTCAGGACCAACCGGCGGCCGACCTCATGCGGGCGACGGCCTCGACGACGGTGCGACCGGGTCCTCCGCTGCTGGCCGGCTCGGGTCGATGGTCGCCGCCCACCAACGCGCTCAACGCGGCACCCGCCGACATGGACAACGCCTCGAGGTCGTAGCCGCCCTCGAGGAACACGAGGCACCGGCCCCGGGGCACCATCGCCACCAGCGCCGCGGTGATGTCGGCGAAGTCGCCGGCGGTGAGCTCGAGGCCGGTGAGCGGGTCGCGACGGTGGGCGTCGAAGCCGGCGGAGATCAACAGCCAGGTGGGCGCCCAGCGTTCGACCAGCGGCGCGACCACGGTGTCGAGGCCCAGCCGCAGCACGTCGCCGGTGGCCCCGGCCGGGATGGGGAAGTTCACGGTCGTCCCCACACCGTCGCCCCAACCCGTCTCGTCCATGGCGCCGGTGCCGGGATAGAGGGGGTACTCGTGGAAGGACACGTAGGTGACGCGCGGGTCCCGGAAGAAGATGTCCTGGGTGCCGTTGCCGTGGTGGGCGTCGTAGTCGACGATCAGCACCCGCTCACCCCGATCGGCCAACGCCGCCGCCGTGACGGCCACGTTGTTGACCAGGCAGAAGCCCATGGCCTGGCGGGGCGTGGCGTGGTGGCCCGGCGGGCGCACGGCACAGAAGGCCACGTCGGCCTCGCCGGCGTCGAGGCGATCGACCGCGTCGAGTCCGGCGCCCGCCGCCCGCAGCACGGCGGCGAAGGACTCCTCGCTCACGACCGTGTCGGCGTCGATGTGCCCCCCACCGATCGCGGAGAGCTCCTCCAGACCGAGGAGGTACCGGTCGGGGTGGACCCGCTCGATGGCCGCCCACGACGCCGGCTCCGGTTCGAACCGCACCACGGCATCGCGCAGCCCGGCCGCATCGATGCCCTCCATCACGGCCGTGAGCCGCGCCGGGCGCTCGGGGTGGCCGTGACCGGTGTCGTGCAACAAGAACTGGGGATGGGTCGCGACGAGGACGGTCACGAGGGAACCCTACCGAGCAGGCCGAGGGAGGCGGACGGGCCGAGCGTCGTATCGTGAGGGGCCGAAGGCAACCATGCGACGACTCGACACCCTCTCCACCGGCTCCGACCGGTTGCGCCTGGGCTCGTGGCGGGGCGACGACGCCGTGGCGCTGCTCAGCCCCACCGCCGGCGTGGCTCCCACCCCGGGCGGGCTCGCCGAAGCCCTGCAGCGCGTCGTCGAGCAGGGCTACCGCACGGTCATCACCCCGGCGCTCACCCACGGAGAGCAGCAGCCGTTCCTCCGCGCCGGGTTCACCGTGCACGAGCGCCTCCACCTGCTGCGCCACCCCCTCGACCGGATCCCTCCGCCGCGCACCCCGAACGCCCGGCTCCGCCGGGGGCGACGAGGTGACCTCGACGCCGTGCTGGCCGTCGACGGCGCCGCCTTCGACAGCTTCTGGCGCTTCGACCGCGCCGGCCTGGCCGACGCCCGCTCCGCCACCCCGTCGCACCGCTTCCGGGTGGCCGGCGCCCACCGCCGGGTGGTGGGCTACCACGTGACCGGGCGAGCGGGACGCCTCGGGTACCTCCAACGTCTCGCCGTCGATCCCGCCCACCAGGGCGGAGGCCTGGGCACCGCCCTGGTCGGCGATGCGCTCGCCTGGTGCCGCCGCCACGGCTGTCGGTCCGTGCTCGTGAACACCCAGGAGACGAACCAGCGCGCCCTCGGGCTCTACCAGCACCTCGGCTTCACCCCCGAGCCCTACGGGCTGGCCGTGCTCGAGCACCCCCTCGGCCGACCCACCCCGGCGACGACGCCGTGAGCGCCGCCGCGGACCATCCGCCCACGACACGGGGGCGGCGGTGGCTCGTCCTCGCCGCGATCCTGCTGGTCGCCTCGGCGCTGTCGACGACCACCTCCCGCCCGGCCCGGGCCCAGGACACCACCCCCACCGGCACCGTGCCCCGCCTGACCCTCGCCGGCCAGACCCCGTGGACGGCCCCCACCGGCGAGTTCCGCATCCAGGTGCTCCCCCAAGGGCTTCCCGCCGGTTCCACGATCGAGGTCGACGTCCACGCCGCCTCCATCGGGCGGATCCGCTTCGAGCGCTCGATCCGCGGGGAGGACCTGTCCAGCCCGCTCGGCCCGGGTCCGAGCCCCGTCCCGGTCGACACCGCGCCGCGGGCCACGAACGGAGCGGTCGAGATCGCCGTGCCCGTGGTCCGCACCGGCCCCGTGCCCGAGGGTGGGGTGCTGCTCTCGGGGCCCGGCGTGCACCCGGTGGTGGTGAAGGCCATGGGCCCCGACGGCGACGAGCTGGCCCGCCTCGTCACCCATCTGATCCGCGTCCCCACCGACGACACCGAAGGTCCCTCCCTCGCCGTCGGGACGGTGCTGGGCATCGGCGGGACGGTGACCCCGACCGAGGCCGACGAGCTTTCCCTCGACGCCGCCGACACCACCCAGGCGCTCGCCACGATCGACGCCCTCACCGAGCACCCTTCGGTGGCGCTCACCGTCGATCCCGTCCCCGCCGTGCTGGCGGCTCTGGAGGGCACCTCCACGAGCAGCGCCGACCCCTCCCCGGTCGATGCCCTCGCCGGGCACCTGGCCGGCCGCCAGGTCCTCGTCGAGCCCTACGTCCGGCTCGACCTCGGTGCGTGGGTGGCGGCCCGGCTCGACCCCGAGCTCGACGTCCAGCTGGCCCAGGGGGCGACGACGACCGCCGAACTGCTCGGCGTGACACCCGACGGCCGCACCACCGTGGCCGACCCGACGCTCACCCCCGAGGCCCTCCGGCGCCTCGACGGACTCGGCCTCGACCAGGTCGTCGTGCCCACCGACCAGCTCGTCGACCCGCCCACCACCGACGTCACCTTCACCGACGTCTTCGAGCTCGCGGTCGGCGACGGCTCGTCGCTGTCCGCCGTCACCGCCGACCCCGACCTGGCCGGCCGCCTACGCGCCACCGACGACCCCGTGCTCAACGCCCACCTCGTACTGGCCGATCTCGCCGTGCTCTACAACGACCGGCCCGGCGAGAGCCGCGGCGTGGCCCTCGACCTCGGCACCGACACCGACCCCCAGACGCTCACCACGCTCCTCGCCGGGCTCGCCCAACCGGCGCCGCCCGACTCCGACGGCCGCCCGATGGTCAGCCCCGTCACCCTCGACGACCTGTTCCGGGTCACCGAGGCCGCCGAGGACCAGAGCGGAGCCACCGACCTCGTCCTCGACTACCGCAGCGACCCACCCACCTCGCTCGGTGACTATCCGAGCGAGCTGCGCGCCGCCGAGCGACAGGTGACCGGGTACCGGTCGCTCACCGAGCCCGCGTCGCCGACCCTCGCCGAAGGCCTCGCCCGAGCGCTGCTGCTCTCCGGCGCGATCTCGCTCGACGCCGCCGAGCGCGCCGACATCCTCGACACGGTCACGACGCGCATCGATGCGGCCACGAGCGAGATCGTCGCGCCGCTGCAGCAGTACGTGACGCTGACCTCTCGTTCGGGGAAGATCCCGCTCAACCTCGAGAACCGGCTCCCCTACCCGGTGCGCATCCACCTGGTCCTCGACAGCGTGAAGCTCGAGTTCCCGGCCGGCAACGTCATCGACGTGGAGCTCCCGGCCGCCGCCACCACCCGTCTCGACGTCGAGGTCACCACCCGGGCCTCGGGAGCGTTCCCCCTCGAGGTGGGCGTCCGCTCCCCCGACGAGGTGCTCGACATCACCTCCACCAGCTTCACCGTGCGCTCCACCGCCATCTCGGGAGCCGGACTCGTGCTGTCCATCGGCGCCGGCGTCTTCCTCCTCGTCTGGTGGGGCCGCCACTTCCGCAAGGTGCGCCGGGCCCGCCAGCTGGTGGCGTCGGACCACCCGGTCTTCGGTGAGCCCGACCCCACTCGGTGAGTCGGCCACGACCGGGAGGGCCCGAGCAGCGGGGATACGCTCCAACCACACGACGAAAGGGGGGCCCATGGCCGGAGTGCGCATCGTGACCGACAGCTCGTGCGACCTGGACGAGGCCGACACCACGGCGCTCGACATCGGCGTGGTGCCACTGAGCATCCGCTTCGGCGACGACGAGTACGTCGATCGCGAGGAGCTCGATGTCGAACGCTTCTACTCGCTCATGGACAGCACGGGCCTGCTCCCCGAGACCGCGGCCCCCTCGCCGGGCCGCTTCGAGCAGGCGTTCCGCGACGCCCAGGCCGCCGGCGCCGACGCTGTGGTCTGCATCAACCTCTCGAGCGCCCTCTCCGCCACCATGCAGTCGGCCCAGGCGGCGGCGCGCGCCCTCGAGGGCGAGGTCGACGTCCGGGTGGTCGACAGCCGGTCGATCACCGGCGGCCTCGGCACCATGGTCCTCGAGGCCGCCACCATGGCCCGCGACGGTGCCGACGCCGACGCCATCGTCGCCCGGGTCGAGAGCATGATCCCGCGCACCGACATCTACGGCGCCCTCAACACCCTCGACAACCTCAAGAAGGGCGGTCGCATCGGTGGGGCCCAGCACCTCCTCGGCTCGATGCTGTCGGTGAAGCCGCTCATCCGCATCGTCGACGGGGCCGTCGAGGAGGCCGGGAAGCCTCGCACCCGGCGCCGGGCCCTCGAGACGCTGCGCGACAAGCTCTACGAGGCCGGCGAGGTCGAGTCGCTGTCGATCCTGCACGGCGAGGCCACGGACATCGACGACTTCCTCGACATGATCTCCGACCGCTATCCGCGCGACACCATCCGCCTGGGCAAGATCGGTGCCGTCATCGGCACCCATGGCGGTCCCGCGGTCATCGGGATCTGCTATCTGCGGTCCTGATCGCCGATGACGAGCCGCCCGGGAAGCGACGTGGTGTCGTGAGCGACGCGCCAGCGCTGGCTCCCGGGCGGTCGCTCGGTGGGCGGTACCGCCTCGACGCCGTCCTCGCCCGTGGCGGCATGGCGGAGGTCTGGCAGGCCACCGACCAGGTCCTCGGCCGCGCCGTGGCCGTCAAGATCCTCCATCCCCACCTCGCCGACGACGAGGGCTTCCGCGCCCGGTTCCGCTCCGAGGCAGTGTCGGTGGCCCGCTTGGTCCACCCGTCCATCGTGGCCATCTACGACACCTGCAACGACGACGGCACCGAAGCCATCGTGATGGAGCTGGTGCGGGGTCGCACGCTGCGCGAGTTCCTCGACGAACGGGGCGGGCGCCTCGACCCGGTCGAAGTGGTCCACATCGGCGCCGACGTCGCCGCCGCGCTGACCTGCGCCCACCGCGCCGGCATCGTGCACCGAGACATGAAGCCGGCCAACATCCTGCTGTCCGACGACGGTCGGGTGCTCGTCACCGACTTCGGCATCGCCAAGGTGCTCGACCAGCCCGACATGACCCAGACCTCGACCCTGCTGGGGACGGTGAAGTACCTGGCACCCGAGCAGGTCGAGGGGGCACCGGTCGACGCCCGAACCGACGTGTACGCCCTCGGCGCGGTGCTCTACGAGGCGCTGTGCGGATCGCCGCCGTTCGTCGGCGACAACCCCGCCGCCCTCGCCCTGCGCCGCCTGCAGCACGACCCCCCTCCCCTCGCGGATCGGGTGCGAGGTGTACCCCCCGAGCTCGACCAGGCGATCCGTCGGGCGCTCGCCCGTCGACCCGACGATCGCTTCGCCCGCGCCGACGACCTCCGCACCGCCCTGTTGGCCGTGCGCCCCGAGGGCGATGCCACCGTCGCCACCCACGTCGATGAAGGCTGGGCCACGGGCGCGTCCCCCGCCACCCCGCCGGGCCCCTGGGACACCGTCCCCGCCACGGGACCTGCACCCCCCGCGGCCGGCTCCCGGCGCCCCACCGCCATGGTCGTCAGCGGCGTGCTGGTCACCCTCGCCCTCGTCCTGGTGGCCCTGCTGGTGGCCCGCACCGACTTCGGGGAGGACCTGTTGTCGCGGGCACCCGGTGCCGGGCCCACCGCCCCCTCTCTCGTCGCGGTGAGCGGGGTCACGTCCTTCGACCCGCAGGGCATCGGCACGCCCGGCGAGCACGAGGCCACCGTCGGCAACGTGATCGACGCCGAACCCTCGACCACCTGGAACACCGAGACGTACCCCAACCGGGCCTTCGGCAACCTCAAGACCGGTGTGGGCATCGCCCTCACGCTCCCCGAGGCCCGCTCCCTCGAACGGATCCGGGTCAACAGCCCCAGCCAGGACTGGGCCGTCGAGGTGTACGTGAGCGACGCCGTCGCCCCCACCCTCGCCGGCTGGGGTGAGCCCATCGCGAGGGCCGACGGTGTGGATGGCGACGTCGAGCTCGACCTCGGAGGGGCCACCGGAGCCGCTGTGCTGGTGTGGATCACCGACCTCGGCACGAACGACCCGTTGCGGGTGACGGTCTCCGACATCCTGCTGGCGGGTTGACATCGACATCCCCACCGTCCCCGAGACCACCGTGGCCGCAGCCCGCGAGGGCGACCCCCGGGCGATGGAGACGCTGCTGCGCGCCCACCAACCACAGGTCTGGGCCCTCTGCCGACGACTCACCGGCGACGACGACGATGCCGCCGACGCCGCCCAGGAGGCCCTCATCGCCATCGTGCGGGGCCTACCCCGCTTCGACGGGCGCTCGGCGCTCTCCACGTGGGTCTACCGGGTCGCCACCAACGCCGCGGTCGACGAGCTGCGCCGGAAGCGACGACGCCCGCTGCTGCGACCGGCGCAGACCGCCCACGGCGGCGACCCCGACGACGATGCCTGGGATCGGCCTCGTGACGACTCGCCTGACCTCGACCACCGGGTGAGCGACCGCCTCGACCTCGACGCCGCCCTCGCCCAGCTCCCCGAGGCCTTCCGTGTCCCCGTCGTGCTGCGCGACGTCCTCGGCCTCGACTACGCCCAGATCGCCCAGGTGCTCGACCTCCCCGCCGGCACCGTCCGCTCACGCATCGCCCGGGGCCGCGCTGCGCTCGCCCGGACCCTTCGACCGACGGGTGACACCGATCACGGGAACCAGGAGACCGGGGTCGACGTCGAACAGGACGATCACCGATGACCAGCCCTCCCCCGAACGGCCCGGAGCCGAACCCCTTCGACGACGAGCTCACCCGTGAGCTCTCGACCGACGAGCTCGCCGTGCACGCCGTCGTCGACGGCGACGCCACCGACGCCCAGCACCACCTGGTCGCGTCGCGCGCCGACCTGGCCGCGCACGTCGAGGCCCTCCGCGTCGTTCGTTCCCAGCTCGAGGTCCCGCCGGCGGGCCCCGACGCATCCGTGGTCGACGAGCACGTCGCCCGGGCTCTCGAGGCCATGGCGGACGACGACCCTGCCGATGGCCTCTCCCGAGCCGCTGGTGCGGCCGCCCCCGGGCGACGCGCCCAGCGCCGGGACCCTCGCCGGGGCGCACGGCCACCGGCCACGCGCTGGCTGGTCGCCGCCGTCGCGGTGGTCGTGGTGGCCCTGGGTGCCGTGGTCGGGACCACGCTGTCGGACCAGCGCTCCGACGACACCGCATCGGTCGCCGACGATGCCGGCTCCGGGGCCGAAGCGCAGTCGAGCAGCCCGGTCGAGGAGAGCGCCACCACCACGATCGCCCCGTCGGCGGCCGGCCCACTCGCACGCGACGCCGACCCGGCGGTCGGCGACCTCGGTGCCGTCCGCACCCTCGACGAGCTGGTGGCCGCCGCCCGCGCCACCCTCGACCCCACCGCAGACCGGGGATCCGCCGCGGCTGGTGCCGAACCGCCCACCCCGGAGTCCTTCGATGCTGCCGCGGCGGTGCCGTGCGAGGCCGAGGTGATCCCCCCGACAGGCGTCGTCGTGTTGGCGGCTCGTGCGGTCCTCGACGGGCGCGACGTCGTCGCGGTCGTGACCGCCGGCGACGACGCGGGTGTCGCCGACACCATCCGCGTCGTCACCACGGACGACTGCGCGCTGGTGTTCGTCGGCCCCGTCTGAGCTCGCCCCCCGGTCCCCGCGCGCACCGATCGGGCAAGGCATCGGGAGGCCGTGGGTAGGATTCGAGGCCATGGAGACCTCCGGTCGCGCCGATGGTCCCGTCGAGGGCCCCCCCGACAACCCGTCCGCACAGACACCACCGGTGGCTCCCGCCGTGCCGCCGGTGGCCCCCCCGCTGCCTCCGCCCGGCCCGCCCGTCGTGCCACCCGTCGCCCCCACCACCGAGCCCGGCTCGTCGGGCGGCCTCACCGGAGGGGACTGGCCGGCCCAGGTCACCGACACCATCGTCGACCTCGTCGGCACCGTCCGCGACAAGACCACCGGGCCCATCACCACGGTGGCCCGCGGCGTGGTCCTCGGCCTGTTCGCGGCCGTGATGGCCGTGATGGTGGCCGTCATCGCCATCATCGCCCTGGTACGCCTGCTCGACGAAGCCCTTCCCTCGAGCGTGTGGCTGCCCTACCTCATCCTGGGCGCGGTCTTCGTCCTGGCCGGGGCGCTGGTCTACCGACGTCGACGAGCCCCGGCGTAGACGGGAACAATTCCGGCACCGCCCGGGTTCTCTGCATACCCCGGTAGGTACACCCCCACTCGATCCAGCGGAGAGCGCAATGCCCGACAGCCCCGACGTGCGCAACGTCATCATCATCGGCTCCGGCCCCGCCGGGCTCACCGCCGCGATCTACACCGCGAGGGCCAACCTCGAGCCGCTGCTCATCGAGGGCGAGCCGTCCTCGACCAGCGACCAGCCGGGTGGCCAGCTGATGCTGACCACCGAGGTGGAGAACTTCCCCGGGTGGCCCGACGGCATCATGGGACCCGAGCTGATGATGCGGTTCCGCGAGCAGGCCACCCGCTTCGGCACCGAGATCCTCACCCGCAAGGTCAGCCGGGTCGACCTCTCCAGCCGCCCGTTCGGGGTCTGGGTCGGCGATCCCGACACCGCCGAGCCCACCTACCGGGCCAAGGTCGTCATCGTCTCCACCGGCGCCCAGTCCCTCATGCTCGGGCTGCCCGAGGAGAGCCGACTGCTCGGCCACGGCCTCTCGACCTGCGCCACCTGCGACGGCTTCTTCTTCCGTGACCACGACATCGCCGTGGTGGGCGGCGGCGACTCCGCTCTCGAGGAAGCCCTGTTCCTCACCAAGTTCGCCCGCTCCGTCACGCTCGTGCACCGCCGCGACGAGCTGCGCGCCTCCAAGATCATGCAGGACCGCGCCTTCGCCAACGACAAGATCCGCTTCCAGTGGAACAGCGTCGTGACCAAGATCGAAGGTGAGAGCACGGTCGAGGGCCTGTTGGTCCGCGACACCGTCACCGGCGACGAATCCCGTCTCGACGTCAGCGGGGTGTTCGTCGCCATCGGCCACAAGCCGAACACCGACCTGTTCAAGGGCCAGCTCCACATGGAGGACAACGGCTACCTCGTCACCCACGACGGCAGCCACACCGACGTCGACGGCGTCTTCGCCTGCGGCGACGTGCAGGACCAGATCTACCGTCAGGCCATCACCGCAGCCGGATCCGGCTGCATGGCCGCCATCGACGCCGAGCGCTGGCTCGAGGCCAACGACGCCCACTGATCACGCCCGCTTCGCCGGGGTCGGCCGCTAGCGTGACCCCATCCGGGCCCGACCTCTCGAACCCACGCCCCCACGAGGTGCACCCAACATGTCCGACACCATCTCCAACCTCACCGACACCACCTTCGATGAGCAGATCGGCTCCGCCACCGAGCCCGTGATCGTCGATTTCTGGGCCGAGTGGTGCGGTCCGTGCAAGATGATCGCCCCGATCCTCGAAGAGATCGCCTCCGAGCAGGCCGGCAAGCTCTCCGTGTCGAAGCTCAACGTCGACGACAACCCCGATGTGGCCCGCCGCTACGGCGTCATGAGCATCCCCACCATGATCGTGTTCAAGGACGGTCAGGAAGCGGCCCGCATCGTCGGGGCCAAGGGCAAGGGCCAGCTCCTCGAGGATCTGCGACCCTTCCTCTGAGCCGCTCGGGCCCCACACCCGGACCACCTGTCATCGTCGTCGATGATCCTCTCGGCCCCGGTGCGGAGGGCCCCGCTGTCCGTGATGTTCAGCAACGCTTGCACCTGACAGGCATCACTGTCGATCGGGGCGAGCTGGGGATCTTCGGACCGAGCACGCAACACGCCATCGAGGCTTTCCAGGAGCAGCGAGGTCTGCTCGTCACCGGCCTGTGCGACGACGCCACCTGGCACGCCTTGGTCGAAGCGGGCTACCGGCTGGGCGACCGTCTCATCTACCTGCGCAGCCCCATGCTGCGCGGCGACGACGTCCAGGCCCTCCAGCTCGGCCTCGGCGCCCTCGGCTTCGACGCCGGGCGCGTCGACGGCATCTTCGGCCCCCAGACCGAGAGCGCCCTGCGTCAGTTCCAGCGCAACCAGGGCCTCACCACCGACGGGGTGTGCGGTCCCGAGGTGGGCGCCGCGCTCGCCCGGCTCGGGGGCCGCACCACTTCCGACAGCGTGGCGGGCGTGCGCGAGCGCGAGCGGCTCCGGGCGGCACCACCACAGCTCGAGCGACGCCGGATCGTCATCGGTCAGCACGGCGGCCTCGACGTGCTCGCCTCCGCCATCGGTCGGCTCCTGCACGACGAAGGGGCCGTGGTGGCCGTGCTGCACCACCCCGATCCGTCCACCCAGGCGCGCGAGGCCAACGCCTTCGACGCCGACTTGTACATCGGCCTCGAGCTCCTCGCCCACGCCGAGTGCCGCACCGCCTTCTACGCCACCGAGGGCTTCCGTTCGGTCGGCGGGGCCCAGCTGGCCGAGCTCCTCACCGAACGTCTCCCCGGCGTCGCTGGGATCGACGAGAGCCGGGCCTCGGGGCTGCGCCTGCCCATCCTGCGCGAGACGCGCATGCCCGCGGTCGTGTGCTTCCTGGGCCCCGCTCCGGTGGTGGTGGAACGGTCCTCGATGGTGGCCTCGACGATCGTCGAGGCCGTCCGCAGCTGGGTCACCGAGCCGGTCGAGGGTTCATAGGCGGTCACACGGCCCAGCCGTCGACTCGACATTGACCACAGGTTTTGCCACAGCCTGTGGAGAACCCTTCACCGCCACGAGCGGGTGAGGGTCAAGCGCCGTCGCCCTCCGGGCCTTCGGCCATGACCCGGTAGATGCGCTCGAGATCCTCGAGGGTGGCGAACTCCACGACCAGTCGCCCCCGCTTGGCGCCGACCGACACCTGCACACGCGTGTCGAGCAGGTTGGCCAGCATCTCCTCGAGCTCGAGCACCGCGGCCGGGCGCACCGGCGCCGGCGCCTTGGTCGGGGGCGGCGTCGCCGGATCGTCGGTCTCGGTCTGGTGACGCCGCACCTCCTCCTCCACATCGCGAACCGTCAGGCGCTCCGCCACCGCCCGCTGGGCCAACGCCTCTTGGAACTGCCGATCCGGCGTGCCGAGCAGGGCCCGGGCATGGCCGGCCGACAGCTGGCCGTCCTGCACCAGGCGCTGGATGGTGGCCGGTAGGTGCAGGAGGCGCAGCGTGTTGGCCACCGCGGAGCGGCTCTTGCCCACCCGAGTCGCCACCTCCTCCTGGGTGTGATCGAACTCCTCGATCAACTGCTGGTAGGCCGCCGCCTCCTCCAGGGGGTTCAGGTCGGCTCGGTGGAGGTTCTCGACCAAGGCGTGCTCGAGCGAGCGGACGTCCTCGGTCTGGCGCACGAGGGCGGGGATGGTCTGCAGGCCTGCTCGGCGGGCGGCCCTCCATCGACGCTCACCGGCGATGAGCTCGTAGCGCTCCGGGCCGGCGGGTCGCACCAGCACCGGCTGCAGGACCCCCACAGCGCGGATGGAAGCCGCCAGGCTGACCAGCTGCTCCTCGTCGAAGTACTCGCGTGGCTGGTACCGGTTGGGTTCGATCTGGCTGATCGGCAGCTCGTGGAGTTGTGCTTCCTCTTCGACCGTGGCCGTGGTGGGGATCAGCGCCCCGAGCCCCTTACCCAATCCGCTTCGGCGTCCCACCACTGACCTCCTTGGCCAACTGCCGATAGGCGATGGCGCCCCGGCTACTCGGATCGAACGTGATGATCGGCTGACCGAACGACGGGGCCTCGGACAGCCGCACCGTCCGGGGGATGATCTGACGACAGACCTTGTCGCCGAAGTGGGCCCGGACCTCCGCCGCCACCTGGTCGGACAACTTGGTGCGGGCGTCGTACATCACCAGCACGATGGCGCTGACCTCCAGCGCGGTGTTCAGGTTCTTCTGGACCAGGTCCACGTTGCGCAGCAGCTGCCCCAGGCCCTCGAGGGCGTAGTACTCGCACTGGATCGGGACCAAGACCTCACTGGCGGCCGCGAGAGCGTTCACGGTCAGCAGACCGAGCGAGGGCGGGCAGTCGATGAAGACGAAGTCGTAGTCGTCGTGCACGGTGGCCAGGGCGTTGCGCAGCTTGAGCTCCCGGCTGAACGCCGGCACCAGCTCGATCTCCGCTCCGGCCAGGTCGAGGCTCGCCGGGGCCACGAAGAGGTTGCGCACCGAGCTGCCCTCGATGCAGTCCTCGAGCGGGGTGTCGGCGAGGAGGACGTCGTACATCGAGACCTCGAGAGCCCGGGGATTGATGCCGAGCCCGGTGGAGGCGTTGCCCTGAGGGTCCAGGTCGACCAACAACGTCCGGTAGCCCAGCTCGGCCAGGCAGGCCCCGAGATTCACCGTGGTCGTGGTCTTGCCCACGCCACCCTTCTGATTGGCCACGGCGATGATCCGAGGGAAGGGGCGATCCTGTGAGATGGGGGAACCCGCCTCGATCACATCGCCCATGGCCGCGAGCTCCGGGGGGATCTCGACGCTGCGCGGCTCGGCAACCGGGGCCACGGGCGCCTGTGCCGGGACGTCCGAGGGCCCGGTGTCGGCAGCGGGCGCAGCGCCGTCGGGTGGGCCCGAGGCAGGACGTGATGTGGCAGACGTGTCGTCGGGATCCATACACCCACTCAGAGGCCGAGCACGTCGCGGATCGACGTGGCGGACAGGCACCACCGAAGCGTTCTCCGGTGTGCGGGCCCATCCTGGCCGGGAGGCCACCACAGGTCAAGGACCCGAGGGTGTGTTCCACGTGAAACACACCCTCGACCATGGCCGCGTGGCGCGCCGGGCGGACGGGCCTCCCCAGCAGCACCGGCCAACTGGACAGGGGCCGGGCTCGAACGCATTGTGGGGACATGCCCGACGTCAGCGTTGCCCTTCGCCAGGCCCTCGAGCGGGCTCGGCGCCTGGGTGTCCTCGGCCCCACCCCCATCGACGAGCACCTCCGCCACGCTCACCACTTCCTCGATGCCCTGGGCTCCGGGGCCGGAACCCTCCTGGATCTCGGGAGCGGGGCCGGGCTCCCGGGCCTGGTCATCGCCGACATGCGTCCGGAGCTGACCATCACCTTGCTCGATGCCCAGGACAAACGGGTGGCCCTCCTCCGTCAGGCGGTCACCGCTATGGGCTGCGGCGAGCGGGTGCAGGTGCTCCACGGCCGGGCCGAGGCGTTGGCTCACGAGGTCGATCTCCGAGGAACGTTCGACACCGTGACGGCCCGACTGTTCGGTCCTCCGGCGGTGGTGGCTGAGTGCGGAGCACCCTTCCTCGCCCCCCAGGGACGGCTGCTCGTCAGCGAGCCACCCGGATCCGGCGACCGATGGCCCCCGGAGGGCCTCGACCGTGTGGGCCTGGTTCGCGACCCCCGCTCGTCGTCACAGCTCACCGTGCTGCGCTCCGTCCAGCCCTGCCCCACCGAACTCCCCCGCCGGGTGGGGATCCCCGCCAAGCGCCCCCTCTTCTGAGCTGCCCATCACCCTGCGACCCAGCACCGGAACCGAGGCGGCCCGCCAAGAGCTCACGGCCGATGATGATGATGGCGCCACCCGCCCGCCGCACCCGCCCGACCGCTCCGGTCTGAGGGAGGGCGACCATCGCCGCGACCACCCGGGCCCCGTCGTCACTCCCCGGGCACCAGGCGTTCAACCATGCGTTCGAGCACGAGGTCACGACCCCACGAGCCAGGCCCTCCGCGCACGAGCCGAGCTCCCCTGGCCCATCGCCACCGGCCGGACGCCGGCGCCCTCCCCAGACATGGATGCGCAGCGGGAGCCGATGCCTGAGGTGCTGCAGCTGGACCCGCCTGGGCGATCACCTTCTAGCCCTGAGCTCGGCCCCGCAGCCCCAGGGCGGTGCCGCTGCGACGCTCGCCGATGGATCGGGAGTCCGGGTCACCGCGTCGGGGGCCGGGCTCACCTGGCCGCCAACGGGTTCCCGAGCCGGACTCCGGTCGTGGCCGTGCTCTCGAACCCCTGCCGTGCCCGTCCTCCGGGTCGTCGTGGTCGGGAACGGTCGGGGGCGGCCGCCCCGGGGGACCTCCGGGCGCGCTGCGGCAGCATCGGGAGACCCTGCGGACGCCGTCCCCCGAGCGGGCCCGCGTTCGGCTCGGCGCACGACGGGTGGCTGGGGGGGGCGGGGTCGATCCCTCGACCGTCCGACGACGATGGCCTCGATGGCCGACTCCCAGCCACCCCCTCGCCCGGCCGGGAGCACCACCGGCGCGCCGCGGCGGGGTCCCACCACCCTGGTGCCGTCGCCTGCCGAGAGCAGCCGAGCCGGCAGACGCGACGGGGAGGCCTGCCGCCCCCGGTGGTCGAAGCCGACTCGTTGACCGCACAGGACCTCGACTCGCGAGGGACGAACGACCGGACCACCCCTGATGGATGGACAGCCGGTCTCGGCCCAGTCGCCCCGACCCCCGGAGGAGACCGACCACCCACGACCCTCCTGGTTGGTGGTGGCCCGCCGAGGGTGGCGACACCCAGGGGCGCCCTCGGGGGTCGACGCCACTCTGGGGACGGGGAGCGAAGCCGCCGGGTCCCCGCGCCGGGGCACAGAAGCCTCTCGGTCGTGCCGCCATCGCCCGCGTGAGGGTCACGGTCCCCAGTGCACCCCTCCCGCCGCTCGGCGGCGAACCCGTGGTGCACCCCCTGGCAGGGGAGAGGCACGGACAACGACCATCGGACACGGCTCGGCTCCCGCGCCCGGCCTCGGGCTCGGGCTCGGTCCAGACCGACCGGACCACCCCGACGCCTCTTCGAAGGGCGTCGTTGCTGCCGTCCGGCGGGCATCGGCGCTGCGTTCCAGCGCTGCGGCGATGCTGTGCGGCTGTGGGGAGTGGGGCAGTGATGCAGTGGTGGGCCACCGCAGCCCGGCGACGATGGTGTTTCACGTGAAACGGGCCGGGAACGACGAAGACCCAGCCCTCAGGCTGGGTCTTCGTCTCACCGCTGCGGGCCCGGTCGGGCCAAGGGCTCGTTCAGTCGTCGGGGGCGATCACGACTCGACGACGGGGCTCCTCGCCCTCGGAGATCGTTCGCACGCCGTCGATCTCGTTCACCGTGTCGTGGACGACCTTGCGGTCGGGGGGCGACATGGGCTCCAACGCCTTCTGCACGCCTGACTCCCGCACCTGCTCGGCGATGGACTGCACGAACCGCTCGAGGGCCTCACGACGCATCTGGCGATAGCCGGCGACGTCGACGCGAACCCGGCCCGCGGCGGTACCGGGCACCTGGCGGTGCACCACGGTGCGGGAGAGCTCCTGGACGGCCGCGAGGGTGGCGCCCTTGGGCCCGACCAGGAGGCCGAGGTCGCTGCCGGTGACCCGGACCTCGACGTTGTCGTCGTCGACCTTCTCGGCGGCGACGGTGCCCTCGGCCCCGAACGCGTCGACGAGGCCGGTGACGAAGTCGGTCACGATGGTGGTGTGGGTGTCGATGTCGACGTCTCGGTCGGTGTCGCTCACGGGAGCTCCCTGGGGGGTTTCGGCGGCTTTGGTGGACTGACCACGGGAGCTCCGACCGCGCGGCGGGCGAGCCGGGGTGGGCTCGTCCGCGGCGACGGGAGCGGGGTCGGGGGTCTCCTCGGCCTCGGTCGTGGTCTCGGTGGCCCCGGTCGAGGCCGAACGGCTGCTGCGCCCCTCACCGCCCCGCCCCTTGCCCTTGCGACGGTCACGTCGCTCGACCTTGGGCCTGGGTTGGGTGGGGCGGATGCGGGCCCGGACCCGGGCCTCCCCACGGGTACGGCCGAAGAGGCCCTGCTTGGGCTCTTCGAGGACCTCGAACTCGGCGTCCTCGTCGGCGATGCCGAGCTCGTCGAGGGCGGCGTCCTTGGCTTCTTCCAGTGACTTCCCGGTGGTTTCGACCCACTCCACGTGCGTTACCTCTTCTTCTGGTTCTTGCGAGCACGGGGCTGCAGGGTCGGGGGTGGTGTGTTCCCCGCCGCGCTCTTGCCGCTGCTCGACTTGGATGGACGTTTTGCGCCGCTCTTGGCGCCGCTCTTGGCGCTGGTCTTGGTGGCGGTGCCGCCCTTGGCGGATCCGCCGGTCTTCGCCGCGGACTTGCTCCGGGCGCCGCTCTTGGCAGGAGTGGGCTTGGCCGCCTTGGCCTTGGCGGTGGTCTCGGCGTTCTTCTTGGCCAGGCCGAACATCTCGCGGAAGGACTGCTGGGGCGCCGCGTCGTCGTCGCCACCCTTGCCGGCGAGCACCGAGGGTTGGCCCTTCTTCATCCCGTAGATGCTGCGGGAGATGAAGGCCTGCTGACCGATCCGGTAGAGGTTGGACACCGCGAAGTAGACCACCAGGCCGGCAGGGAGGCCGAAGGAGATCACCGGCAGGAAGATCGGCATGATCTTCATGATCATCTGCTGCTGGGGGTTGATCGACGCTCCAGGGTTGCGGCCCTGGATCTGGCGCTGCTGGATGAAGCCGGTGGCGCCGACGATGGCGATCAGGATGAGGAAGGGCAGGGCGGTCAGGATCCCTTCACCGAGCGCCTGGCTGGCACTCTGGCTGAGATCCATCCCGAAGGCGTCCATCTCGGTGGAGCCGGCGAGGCTCTGGTAGAGCGACGAGCTCTCGTTGACATACGATGGATCGAACGCTCGTTCGATCGCAGGTGCCTCGGTGATCGGATCGCCCGCAGCGAACAGGTTGGAGGCCCAGCCGACGTCGAAGCCCATGTCGGTCACCCGACGGGTGAGACCGCGCAGCACCTGGTAGAGGACGAGAAACACCGGCATCTGCACCAACAGCGGCAGACAGCCCCCGAGGGGGTTGATGTTGTTCTCCTTGTAGAACTTGAGCAGCTCTTCGTTGAGCTTCTGGCGATCGTCCTTGTAGCGCGTCTGGATCTTGCGCATCTCGGGCTGGAGCTGCTGCATCATCATCATGGAGCGCGTGCCCTTGAGGGTCAGCGGCGTCACCACGACCATCACGACGAGGGTGAGCATGATGATGGCGAACGCGTAGTTCGGCACCAGGTCGTAGAAGAACGCCAGCACAGCGGCGAGGGCGTCGAAGAACACCTGCATGACTTACGAGACCTTCCGAGGAGGAACGGGGTCGTGTCCGTGGCCACCCCACGGGTGGCAGCGACCCAGACGGCGCACCGACAGCCAGGTGCCCCGGACGACGCCGTGCACCTCGAGGGCTTCGAGAGCGTAGGTGGAGCAGCTGGGCACATAGCGGCAGGGCGAGATCCGCCACGCGAAGGCCCACTGGTAGGCGCGGACCGGGGCCTGCGCAGCCCGGGCCGCCAAAGAGGCCCGAGGCCCGGCGGTGTCGGCGATCGCGGTCATCGGCGTCGGTCCAACCGATCGAGGCAGCCTTCGACCAGATCGGCGATCTCGGGGCCGCCCAGCCCGGCGGCCTCGGGGCGCACCGTCACGAGGTAGGCACCGGGAGCGACGCCGCGGCGGGGATCACGGACCCGCTGGAGCAGCCGGCCCTTGACGCAGCGGCGGATGCGGTTGCGCACGACGGCGTTGCCAACCTTGCGGGGCACGGCGAACGCCACTCGGGGGTGCTGGGCAGGCGCCTCGGGATCGTCCGGGAGATGGATCACCGCGACGGGTCCACGACGGGCGCGCGTCCCCGACCGGCGGAGCTCGAGGAACGTTCGCCGGTCACGGATGCGCCAGATCAGGCCGACAGGCGCGAACGGCCCTTGAGCCGGCGAGCCCGGACCACGGCACGACCACCGCGCGTCGCCATGCGATGGCGAAAACCGTGCCGCTTGGCACGGCGCCGGTTGTTGGGCTGAAAGGTGCGCTTCACGTCCTGCCTCCTCGACCATGCGAGCCTCCCGGCCCCAGGTCTGTCACGATGATGACCATCCGCCGAATGCCGCGACGATGACGCGGCCCGGCTCTGGCTCGCCGTCACGGTAGAGCGAAGTCCACCGGTGCGGCAACATCGGCGAGCGTGCTACGGTCCGGCACCCGTTCGGCGGTAACGACCGCCTGCGGGGGAAGAACACGGGAGTCCACCGCCTGACCGGCCCGTTTCCACGGGCAGCGCTGCCTTTTTCCACACATGTGGACGTGGCTGTGGACCAGAGATCGTCGATCGAGGGCGTTTGTGCAGGTGGACCAGGCCGAATCGCTGTGGACAGCATGTGCCGAGGTCCTGCGGACGCAGGTCTCCGAGGCGGTCTGGCACACCACCTTCTCCGCCGCCGTCCCGATCGGCCTGGCCGAGGACCGCCTGTTGTTGGCCGTGCCCAGCTCGGTCGTCAAGGACCGCGTCGAGCACCGCTACCTGACCCTGGTCGAGGGAGCGCTGGCCGACATCGGCCGCCCCGAGGTGCGCCTCGCCGTCCAGGTGGTCACCGACGCCGCCCCGGTGGGCCACGACGAGGGCCCGGGCGATGCCGGCGAGGACCTCGAGCTCTTCGAAGCCGACGATGCCCCGCTGCGCCACCCGGCGCCACCGCAGCAGCACGAATCGGCCGTCGAACCGGCCAAGACCGGGCTCCCGGGCCAGCCCGTCAACGACCGCTACACCTTCGAGGCCTTCGTCACCGGCACCTCCAACCGCTTCGCCCACGCAGCCGCGCTCAGCGTGGCCGAGACCCCGGCGCGGTCGTACAACCCGCTGTTCATCTACGGCGACCCGGGACTGGGCAAGACCCACCTCCTGCAGGCCATCGCCAACTACGTCTCGGTGAACTACCCGAGCTACCGGGTCCGCTACGTCTCCACCGAGCAGTTCCTCAACCAGTTCGTCGACGCCATGCGCCTCGGCCGGGGCCGCATGGCCACCTTCAAGGAGCACTACCGAGCCGTCGACGTGCTGCTCCTCGACGACATCCAGCTCATCGAGGGCAAGGAGAACCTCCAAGAGGAGCTCTTCCACACCTTCGAGTCGCTCCACCAGGCCGACCGCCAGATCGTGCTGTCCTCCGATCGGCCCCCGGATGCCATCTCGACCCTCGAGGACCGTCTCCGCAGCCGCTTCAAGATGGGCCTCATCACCGAGATCAACCCCCCCGAGCTCGAGACCCGCCTCGCCATCCTGCGCAAGAAGGCCGAGCGCGAGCCGGTGGAACCCCCGCCCGAGGTGCTCGAGTTCATCGCCACCCACATCACCAACAACATCCGCGAGCTCGAGGGCGCCCTCATCCGGGTGTGCGCCTATGCCAGCCTCACCCGCCAACAGCTCAGCGTCCCGATGGTCCAAGAGGTCCTCGACGACATCCTCTCGGACACCCAACCCCGGGCCATCACCCCGGAACTCATCCTCGAGCGCACCTCGGAGATGTTCGGGTTCCCGATCGAGGAGATCCAGGGCAAGAGCCGGCGCCGCCCGCTCGTCACGGCTCGCCAGATCAGCATGTACGTGTTCCGTGAGCTCACCGACCTGTCGTACCCGGCCATCGCCCGGGAGTTCGGTGGCCGGGACCACACCACCGTCATCCATGCCGTGGAGAAGATCGGCGGTCTCATGAAGGAGAAGCGCCAGATCTACGACCAGGTCACCGAGCTCATCCAACGGATCAAGAACGGATGACCCCGCCTGTGCACGGATCCGTGGACATCTCGGTGGACGAGGCCGCGCCGGCCGGTGGACGATCGGTGGACGACGAGGGGTTCATCCCCCGGGGTCGGCGCACGGTGCGCGAGCCTGTGCGCAGCTGTGGACATCGCGAGGACGACCACATGGTCCCTGACCAGGGAGAACACCAGGTTGTCCACGATCCACAGGCCCTACTACGACTACTACCTAGAGATCACACTTCTTCAGTAGAGGTACGAGAAAGCGAGCTGGTGTGAAGTTCCGATGCGAACGTGATCCCCTGGTCGACGCCCTGAACGCCGCCGGGCGGGCCGTCACCAGCCGGGGCAGCTCGCTGCCCGTGCTCTCCGGGTTGCGCCTCGAGGTCAAGGGCGACCAGCTGTCGGTCACCGGCAGCGACCTCGACCTGACCATCTCGGTCCGTGCCGCCGTGAGCGGCGAGACCGACGGTGTCGCCGTGGTGCCGTCCAAGCTGTTGGGCGACATCAGCCGGGCCCTTCCGCCCGGGGCGGTCACCGTCGAGGTCACCGACGAGGAGGCCCGCATCAGCTCGGGGCGCTCGCAGTTCGCGGTGCGCACCATCCCCGCCCAGGAGTTCCCCCAGCTCCCCGAGCCCGCCGAGCGCTCCGTCGACCTCGACGCCGCCGGTTTCGCCGATGCCCTCCGACAGGTGGTCTCGGCCGCCAGCAACGACGAGTCGCGGCCCATCCTCACGGGCGTCCTGCTCGCCGCCGAGGGCGACGGGCTGCGTCTCGTGGCCACCGACAGCTACCGGCTGGCCGTGCGCGACCTGCCCGGCACGTCGGTGCTCGACGAGGGCCAGCAGGTCCTGGTGCCCTCGACCGCCCTCAAGGAGCTCTCCCGCCTCCTGGGCAGCGCCGAGACCGTCACCCTGCGCCTGGGCGAGCGCGACGTGGCGTTCGAGGTCGGCGACGTGCGGGTGACCAGCCGGTTGATCGAGGGCGACTTCCCCAACTACCGGGGCCTGATTCCGAGCAGCCAGCCCAACCAGCTCCGCGTCGGGCGCGACGCCCTGTTGGAGGCCCTGCGTCGCGTGCGGCTGCTCGCTCGCGAGGCCACCCCGGTCCGTCTCGTCATGTCCGCCGACACCCTCGAGCTGTTGGCCATCACCCAGGACGTGGGCCAGGCCCGGGAGGAGCTCGACGCCAAGTACAGCGGCAACGAGCTCACCGTCGCCTTCAACCCGGAATACCTCATCGCCGGAATAGAGGTCACGCCCGGTGACGAGATCACCCTGGAGACCATCGACGCGCTCAAGCCGGCGCTCGTGAAGGCCGTCGACAGCCCGGACTTCCTGTACCTGTTGATGCCCGTTCGGGTCTCCTAGACCGCCGGCTCGCCCGGTGCTGCTGCGGTCCCTCTGGCTGACCGACTTCCGGTCCTACCCCAGCGCCGAACTGGAGCTCGGGACCGGCCTCACGGTGCTGCTCGGCGCCAACGGCGAGGGCAAGACCAACCTGTTGGAGGCCGTGGGCTACCTGGCCACGCTCTCGTCGTTCCGGGGTGCTCCCAACGAGGCGATGGTCGCCAGCGGCGCCGCCACGGCGATCGTGCGAGCCGAGGGCGAGCGCGAGGGTCGTTCCCTGCTCATCGAGGCCGAGATCACGCCCTCGGGACGGGGACGGGTGATGGTCAACCGCCAGCGCCTCACCCGGGGACGTGACCTGCTGGGGGCGCTGAGGGTGAGCGTCTTCGCTCCCGACGACCTCGACCTGGTCAAGGGCGGTCCCGCCGGGCGACGGCGCTACCTCGACGACGCCCTGGTTGCCCGCCGGCCCGGGCTCGACGTCCTGCGCACCGATCTCGACAAGGTGCTGCGTCAACGCAACGCGCTGTTGCGCCAGGCCGGGGGTCGCATCACCGAGGAGGTCGAGCTGACCCTGGCGGTGTGGGACACCAAGCTCATCGAATCGGGCGAGGCGCTGGCGTCGGCACGCGAGGACCTCGTGGAAGAGCTGCGCCCGTTCCTGGCCCGGGCCTACGACCGCGTGGCCGGCCGACCGGCCGAGGTCACCGTCGACTACGTGGCGCCGTGGCGGGCCGAGGGCCTCGAGGCGGCGCTGGCGCGGGTTCGCCGCGACGAGGTCCGTCGGGGCGTGAGCCTGGTGGGACCCCACCGCGACGACGTGGACCTGCGCATCGGAGGTCTGCCGTCGCGCACCCATGCGTCCCAGGGAGAGCAGCGTTCCCTGGCCCTGGCCCTGCGCCTGGCCGCCCACGAGGCGGTGACCACCGCGACCGGGACACCACCGGTGCTGTTGCTCGACGACGTGTTCTCCGAGCTCGATCCCGACCGTTCGGGTGCGCTGCTGACCCACCTGCCCGAAGGCCAGACGCTGCTGACCAGCGCCGCCGGTCTTCCCCCCGGCGCTCGGCCCGACGTGGTCTTCCGCGTCGCCGGTGGCCAGGTGACCAGGGAGATCTGAGCGGTCGCACCGCATGGGTACAGTCAGCCTCGTGCCCTGGTCGCCCCTTCCCGGTTCCGCCGCCGAGGAGCCCGCGCCCATGGGCGGTGCCCTCGATCGGGTCGTGCGCCACCTCGGCGGGCCGTCCGTGGATGCCCTCGGCGCGCTCTACCAGCGGTGGGACGAGCTGGTGGGCCCTCGGCTCAGCGGGCACACCCGGCCGTTGAGCCTGCGTGGGGGCACCCTGGTGATCGGGGTCACCGACCCGGCCTGGGCCACCCAGCTCCGCTTCCTCGAGGCCACCCTCCTCGAGCGGCTGGCCGGCCTCGACGGGGCGCCGGTGACCTCGATCGAGGTCCGGGTGCGGCCCATCTGACCCGCTCTGGGTGACGCGGGCCCCGGTCCCGTGGGGGGACCCAGCGCCACCCCTCGGACGAGACGACGCGGAATCCTGGGACCGAATCGGCGCCCGATGCTCTCCGGCGCCCTGAAAGGCTCAGGATCGTCCCACCCCACTGGTAGACTGACTACCTCGCGATGTGAGCTGTCGATGTGGCCGCTGAGCCACTGGGGTCCGAGCCATCGGGGTGTCGGCGTCAGCGCCGTCCACCCGGCTCTCGACCGTCGTCACGGACCGCATCGCCGTCGTTCACCCGTCACCGAAAGAGGTTGGCCGCGCGTGGCCCAGACCACCGAAACGTACGGGGCCAAGGACATCACCGTCCTTGAAGGCCTCGAAGCCGTGCGCAAGCGCCCGGGCATGTACATCGGCTCCACCGGCGTGGGGGGGCTGCACCACCTGGTCTACGAGGTGGTCGACAACTCCGTCGACGAGGCCATGGCCGGTCACGCCAGCCGCATCGAGGTCACGTTGCTGCCCGACGGCGGGTGCGAGGTCGTCGACGACGGTCGTGGCATCCCGGTCGACTCCACCAACGACCCCCGCATGAAGGGCAAGAGCGCCGCCGAGGTCGTGCTCACCGTGCTGCACGCCGGCGGCAAGTTCGGCGGCAGCGGCTACAAGGTCTCCGGCGGCCTCCACGGCGTCGGCATCTCGGTGGTGAACGCCCTCTCCGAACGGGTCGAGGTCGAGATCGACCGCAACGGCGACCGCCACCGCATGACCTTCGCCAACGGCGGCAAGACCGTCGACAAGCTCGGCGTCATCGGCCCGGCCCCCCGCGGGCGCACCGGCACCACGGTGCGCTTCTGGCCGGACGCGACCATCTTCGAGGACACCAACTTCCGGGCCCAGACCCTCCTCGAGCGCTTTCAGATGATGGCCTTCCTCAACAAGGGCCTCGAGATCCGCTTCGTCGACAAGCGACCCGATGCCATCTCCTCGGAGCAGGTCACCTACAAGTACGCCGGCGGCATCAAGGACTTCGTCAGCCACCTCAACTCCTCCAAGGAAGCGCTCTTCAAGGGCGTCGGCTACCTCGAGCAGGTGGAGGAGGACCAAGAGGTCGAGATCGCGTTCCAGTGGAACACCGGCTTCAACGCCGACGGCCTGCACTCCTTCGCCAACGGCATCGCCACCATCGAAGGCGGCATGCACGTCGAGGGGTTCCGCAAGTCCCTCACCAACGTGGTCAACAAGTACGCCCGGGCCAAGGGCCTCCTGAAGGAAAAGGAGGAGAACCTCCAGGGCGAGGACATCCGCGAGGGCCTCACCGCCATCATCTCGGTGCGCCTGCGCGAACCGCAGTTCGAGGGCCAGACCAAGGGCAAGCTGGGCAACGTCTCCATCCGCTCGCTGGTCGAGCGGGCCACCAACGAACGGCTGGCCGACTGGTTCGAGGAGAACCCCACCGAGGGTCGCAAGGTGGTCACCAAGGCCATCAACGCCGCCCGCGCCCGGCTGGCCGCCCGCAACGCTCGCGAGGCCACCCGGCGCAAGTCCGCCCTCGAGGGGGCGGGGATGCCCGAGAAGCTCAAGGACTGCGCCAGCCGAGACCCGGCCGAGAGCGAGCTGTTCATCGTCGAGGGCGACTCCGCCGGTGGTTCCGCGGTGGCCGCCCGCGAGCCGCGCACCCAGGCGATCCTGCCCATCCGGGGCAAGATCCTCAACGTCGAGCGGGCGCGGCTCGACAAGATGCTCAAGAACAACGAGATCCAAGCCCTCATCTCGGCCATCGGTGCCGGTGTCGGCGAGGAGTTCGACATCACCAAGATCCGGTACCACAAGATCATCTTGATGGCCGACGCCGACGTCGACGGCTCGCACATCCGCACCCTGCTGCTCACGTTCTTCTTCCGCCAGATGCGCGAGCTCGTCGAGCGCGAGCACGTGTACATCGCCCAACCCCCGCTGTACTCCACGGTGGTGGGCAAGGAGAAGGTGTACCTGAAGGACGACACGTCCAAGGACGCCTTCATGGCCGAGCACCCGAACCACAAGAAGGAGTTCCAGCGCCTCAAGGGCCTGGGCGAGATGGACTACGACGAGCTCGGCGAGACCACCATGGACGCCGATCGCCGCACGCTGCTCAAGGTCTCGGTCGAGCAGGCCGCCATCGCCGACGACATCTTCTCGGTGCTGATGGGCGACGACGTCGAGTCGCGCAAGCACTTCATCCAGACCAACGCCAAGGACGTGCGCTTCCTCGACATCTGAGGCGAGCGACCCGGCACCACCCACGAGGAACCCCACCACCCATGACCGACGTGACGCCACCCGACGACGGCAACGGCGAGGGCACTGCCCTCGGCCTCGGCGGCATCGAGCCGATCGAGATCCAAGAGGAGATGGAACGCTCCTTCCTGGACTACGCCATGTCGGTGATCGTGTCGCGGGCGCTGCCCGACGCACGTGACGGCCTGAAGCCGGTGCACCGCCGCATCCTCTGGGGCATGTACGACCTGCGGGCCCTCCCGGACCGGCCCACCATGAAGTGCGCCCGCGTCACCGGCGAGGTCATGGGCAAGTACCACCCCCACGGCGACTCGTCGATCTACGACGCGCTGGTCCGCATGGGCCAGACCTTCAGCCTGCGCCACCCGCTCATCCACCCGAAGGGCAACTTCGGCTCGCTCGACGACCCTCCGGCAGCGGCCCGCTACACCGAGTGCCGTCTGGCCCCGCTGGCGCTCGAGATGCTGCGCGACATCGACGAGAACACGGTCGACTTCGGCGAGAACTACTCGGGTGAGTTCACCGAGCCGCTGGTCCTTCCCTCGCGCTTCCCAAACCTCTTGGTCAACGGCTCCCAGGGCATCGCCGTGGGCATGGCCACCAACATCCCGCCGCACAACCTGGCCGAGGTCATCGACGCCGTCGACCACCTCCTCGCCCACCCCGAGGCCACCTCCGACGACCTCATGGCGTTCGTGAAGGGTCCCGACTTCCCCACCGGCGCCCTCATCATGGGTCGCCAGGGGATCATGGACGCCTACCGGACCGGCCGGGGCTCCATCAAGCTGCGGGGCAAGGCCGAGATCGAAGAGGGCGCCCGCTCCGACTACATCGTGATCAGCGAGCTGCCCTACCAGGTGAGCCCCAACCAGTTCATCGTCAAGGTCAAGGAGCTGGTCGACAACCGCGAGCTCGAGGGCATCGCCGAGCTCAACGACGAGTCGGCCAAGGGCCAGCTGCGCCTGGTGCTGCGCCTCAAGCGCGACGCGCCGGCGCTGGTCATCCTCAACAACCTCTACAAGCGCACGCCGCTGCAGACCAACTTCTCGGTCAACACCGTCGCCCTGGTCGACGGCATCCCCCGCACGCTCAACCTGGCCGACGCCCTCCACGCCTACATCGACCACCAGAAAGAGGTCATCCGGCGGCGTTCGCAGTATCGCCTCGACAAGGCGCGGGAGCGGGCCCACATCGTCGAAGGCCTGCTCAAGGCCCTCGACCTGATCGACGAGATCATCGCCGCCATCCGGGCCAGCGACGACAAGGCCGCCGCCCGAGAGGCGCTCATGGCCGACCCCTTCGGGTTCTCCTACGAGCAGGCCGAGCACATCCTCGACATGACCCTGGCCCGGCTCACCCGCCTGGGTCGCTCTCAGCTCGAAGAGGAGATGGCCCAGCTGCGCGAGACCATCGCCGAGCTCGAGGCCATCCTGGGCGACGAGGTGAAGCTCCGCGCCGTCATCAGCGAGGAGATGGGCGAGATCAAGGCCGCCTACGCCCAGCCGCGCCGCAGCCAGATCACCTACGACGTGGGCGACATCGACATCGAGGACCTCATCGACGACGAGGACCTCGTCGTCACCATGAGCGCCAAGGGCTACGTCAAGACCGTGGCGGCCGACACCTTCCGCACCCAGGGTCGCGGCGGCCGGGGGGTGGCCGGGGCCAAGCTCAAGGACGAGGACTACGTCAACCACATCATCCACACGACGGCCCACGCCTACCTGCTCTTCTTCTCGAACCGTGGTCGCGTCTACCGCCTGAAGGCGCACGAGATCCCGATGAAGGACCGCACGGCGCGGGGCACGGCCATCGTGAACCTGCTGCCGCTGCAGCCGGGCGAGACCATCCAGGCGATCATCGACACGCGCGACTACGAGACCAACCGCTACCTCTTCTTCGCGACCAGGAAGGGCCAGGTCAAGAAGACCAAGTTCACCGAGTACGACTCGTCGTTGCGGGCCGGCCTGATCGCCATCAACCTGCGCGACGGCGACGAGCTGGTGCGGGTGATCCCCACCAACGGCGGCGAGGACATCTTCATGGTGTCGCGCAGCGGCATGACGATCCGGTTCGCCGAAAGCGACGTGCGGTTCATGGGTCGGGCCGCGGCCGGGGTGCGGGGCATGAAGCTGCGAGAGGGCGACGAGGTCGTCTCCTGCGACGTGGCTCGAGACGACGCCGCCATCCTCATCGTCACCGACGCCGGCTACGGCAAGCGCACCCAGCTCGATCGCTTCAACCAGCAGGGGCGCGGCGGTCAGGGCGTGCGGGGCATCAAGCTCACCGCCCGCAAGGGCTTCGTGGTGGCCGCCTTCATGGTGGGCATCGACGACGACATCTTCGTGATCGCCAGCGGTGGTGTCGTGATCCGCATGCCCGTCCGCGAGATCTCCTCGCAGGGCCGCGACGCCACCGGCGTCCGGGTCATGAACCTCGACGGCGACCAGACCGTCGCTGCGGTCGCCCCCGTCCTCACGGTCGAGGACTGACCGCACCCACCCTCGCCGTCCCCGACGGCCTCCTCGCGAGCTGCGGCTGGCCATCGACGAGCACCGACCACCGATGGTCGGTCGCCGATGAGGAGGATCCCACATGGACCGACGAGGTGGACGCGAGTGCGCCCGAGCCGGGCAGGTGCCGAGCCGGGCCCGACGCTTCCGGGGCGACCGAGGCCAGGCGGTGCCGGTGGTCGCCGGCGCGCTGGCCTTGGTGATGGTGCTGGGGTTCGGCGCGGTGCGCCTGGCGGGCGTGGTGACGGATCGGGCCCGGGCCCATTCGGCCGCCGACGCCGCCGCCCTGGCCGGCGCTGTCGAGGGGCGCGCCGCGGCCGATCGCCTGGCGGCGGCCAACGGGGGCCGGGTCATGGCGTTCGAGAGCTACGGCGACGAGGTCGAGGTCACGGTCAGGGTCGGTGACGCCGAGGCGGTGGCGCGCGCCCGCCTCGAACCGTTCGCCCCGGAGAGGCCCTGACACGACGGCCAAATGCCCGTGCACACGCCCGCCATGACCTGGGTAGGGGCCGGAGCGTGCCTACACTTCCTGCGATGGCGATCGACCCCCGCACTGGCGCCGCGCCCCTGCGAGGGGACGATCAGACCGACGCCGACGACGGGGACGGCGACCAGGGCGAGCCCACCATCAGCGCCCCGGTGGTGCGGGCCAGCGCTCCTCCACCCCCATATCCTCAGGCTCCTCCTTCTCGGCCTCCGACCACTGCCCCGGTCGCCAGGGCGACTGACGGCGGCCCGGTGCGCTACGAGGCCCGCCAGGTCCACCGCATCGTCACCCGGGTCGAGCCCTGGTCGGTGCTCAAGGTGTCGCTGCTGTTCGCGTTCTCCACCTGGCTGATCCTGGTCGTGGCCGGCGTCGTGCTGTGGCGGGTGGCCGTGTCCACCGGCACCATCTCCAAGTTCGAGAACTTCATGGCCGAGATCCTCGCCGAGCCTGGATGGGTGGTCGACGGCATGCAGATCTTCCGGGCCTCGGCCATCGGTGCGCTCGTCCTGGTGGTGACGGGCATGGTCTTCGCCGTGGTGTTCAGCGTGCTGTTCAACCTCATCGCCGGGCTCACCGGCGGGTTGCGGGTCAGCGTCATCGAGCTCGAGACGGCGCGTCGCGCCGGGGGGCGCCGTTCCGGGCGTCGCTGAGTCGACGCGTCAGGGGTCTGGCCCACCAGCCGGGACCGGTGGCCTCCGGGCGGCGTTGGCCCCGTCCCGGGCGATCCGTTATCGTGACCCGCTGCCCCACGGGGCTATAGCTCAGTTGGTTAGAGCGCACCCCTGATAAGGGTGAGGTCGCTGGTTCGATTCCAGCTAGCCCCACGTGAAGATGCTCCGCCGGGCCATCATGGCCCTCGGTTTCGCCACCCTCGTGGCCTCGGTGCTGCGCTTGCGCGGCACCGGCGGCACGCCGCCGCAGTCGGGCGGATGGCGTGAGCTGTCCGGTCCCGAGCTGAGCTGACATGGCTCGCGTCGGCATCGTGGGCGCCGGTGCCGTGGGGGCCCGACTCGCCCGCCAACTGCTCACGACCGGCGTCGACTCGGTCGCGGTGCGCGATCCCGATGCCGCCCGGGCCCGCGCCGTCGTCGACAGCCTCGGCGATGGCGCCGAGCACGACGACGCCGAGGTCGATGCTCCCTTCGATGCCGACGTGGTCGTGCTGGCCGGTCCCGGAGGGGTGCACGCCGACCACGCCGCCCGGTTCCTGCGCCAGGGCCACTCGGTCGTCTCCACCAGCGACGACATCGACGACGTGCGGGCGTTGCTCGCCCTCGATGCCGAGGCCAGGGAGCGGGGCCGGACCGTGGTCGTCGGCGCCGGCTTCGCGCCGGGGCTCACCTGCGTGCTGGCCGCGCACGGTGCCGGGCGCTTCGACACCCTCACCGAGGTGCACGTGGCCAAGGTCGGCACGGGAGGTCCGGCCTGCGCCCGCCAGCACCACCGAGCCCTCGGTCGCATGGCCCTCGACTGGCGCGACGGCGGTTGGGTGCAGCGCCCCGGCGGGTCCGGACGAGAGCTCAGCTGGTTCCCCGATCCCGTCGGAGCCGAGGACTGCTACCGCGGCGCGCTGCCCGACGCCCTCGTGATCGTGCCGGCCTTCCCCGGTGTGCAGCGCGTCACCGCCCGCATGGCGGCCACGCGCCGCGACCGCCTCACCGCTCGGCTCCCGATGTTGTGGCCCACCCATCCCGAGGGGGGTCCCGGGGCCGTGCGGGTGGAGCTGCGCGGCCTGCGGGGTGGGGCCACCGACGTGGTGGTGCTCGGGGCCATGGACCGGCCTGCGGTCGCCGCCGGGGCGGTGGGGGCGGTGGCGGTGCAGTGGATCCTCGATCAGCGGGTCCGGCGCCGGGGGGCGGCCGGCCTCGCCGAGCTCGTCGACCCGCTGCCGTTCCTCGCCGAACTGGCCCGGCGAGGCGTCAAGGCCGCGGTGTTCGAGGGACACGCCCACCGGGCCGCCTGACGGGCCGGCGTGTTGGGCGAGGCCGTCATCCCGTCCTCGTTCGTCGTTGTGGCCTAGCGTGAACGGGCGCGGTGTCTGCCGTGGTCGTTCCCCGACGACGACGGCCGCGCCGGCTTCGGTGGAGGAGGCGAGATGGCCCAGGCGAAGCGCCGACCCGATCCCGCCACGATGGCGCTGATCGAGGACCAGCTCCCGCTGGTGCGCCACGTCGTCTTCCAGGTGGCGGTGCACTTCCCTCGCCACGTCGACCGCGACGACCTCGCCCGCGCCGGGGCGCTCGGACTGGTGGAGGCCGCTCGTCGTTGGGACCCGGACCGGGGGGTGCCCTTCGATCGCTTCGTGGCTCGCCGGATCAGGGGAGCGATCCTCGACGCGGTCCGCGCCGCCGACTGGGCGCCCCGTTCGGTGCGGTCGGTGGGTCGTCGCCTGGCCCGCACCGAACAGGAGTTGACCAGCGAGCTGGGGCGGGTCCCCTCACCGAACGAGGTGGCGGAGCGCCTCGGGGTCGCACCGTCGGAGCTGGCGCGACTCAGCGACCGTGTCTACCGCTCGGTGGTCCTCGCCCTCGAGCAGCCGGTGCAGGACGGCGACGACAACGTGAGCCTCATCGAGGTGCTGCGTGACACCGACCAGCCCAGCGCCGAGCACCTCCTCGAGGACCGCGAGCTGCTGGCCTACGTCCACGACGCCATCAGCCTGCTCCCGGAACGCCATCGTCTGGTGATCGTCGGGTACTTCCTCGACGGCCACACCTCGGCCGACCTGGCCCGCTTCCTGGGGGTCACCGAGTCTCGGGTCAGCCAGCTGCGGTCCGAGGCGCTGGAGATGCTCCGCGACGGCATCGAAGCGCAGTACGACGCGCCGGCGGTGTCGCCGGGGCGCCCCGACCGTCGGGTGGGTGTGCGCTGGGGCGCCCAGCGGGCCGACTACGCGGCCGCCATCGCTGCCGCCTCGCGATGGCAGTCCCGGCTGGACCACCCGCCCCGGGTCCTCCCGCGCGCCGACTGACCGGCACCGCGGGGCCGGTGCCCGAGCGACCGGCCCGACGCCGTCCGGTCAGCTCTCGGAGGAGCCCCGCTTGGGTCGGTACACGAGGTAGAGGACCACCGCGCCGCCGATGATGACCACCATCACCCCGATGAACACGATCAGGCCCGAGGTGGAGCGGTCGACCTCGCGGCTGGCGATGGGGCTGTCCTCGAGCGGGGGGCGTGTGGTCGGGGTGGTGGCCGCGGCGGCTTCGGTGCCCTGGGGCTCGTCGGCCAAGGTGGCGTCGGTCGTGGTGCCCACCACGATGCTGGGCGCCGGGTAGTCGGGCTCGGGGTTCGACGCGTCGGGGATCTGGATCCAGGCCTCTTCGGCGGTGGGGCAGCCCTGGATGGTCGGGAAGTGCAGGGTGGTGTCCTCCGGGGCGGTCACGACCATGGTGGCCACGAACGGGACGGTCTCGCCGTCGGGGATCGAGCCTCCGTCCCACCGCAGCTCGTCGTCGGTCACCGTCGAGGTCCAGCCCTCTGGGGCCTCGGCGGCCACGTCGCTGACCCCGTCGGGGATCTGCACCCGCAACGAGGTGGTGGGCTGGCCGGCGCATCCGTGGTCGAAGCTGAAGGTCACGGGGGTGCGCTCCCCGGCGACCACCGGCTCCTCGGCCGAGGTGACGTGGGCCGCGGCCGGAGCGGTGGGCGCGACGAGGGCGACGGTTCCCGACAGGGCCAGCGCGGCGATGACCGCACGGGTGGGGCGGTGGCGACGCGGGCTGGATCGGTCGGGGGAGGAGTTGAAGGGGGGCATGGTGCTCCGGATGGGGGTCAGGGGATGTCGATGACGAAGGGGGTGCGGACCTCACGGAAGTCCGAGGGGCGCACGGCGAGGGCGATCTCCCAGCGACCGGGGATCGAGAGCTCGGAGCCCTCCACCACGAACGTCCCGGGACCGACCTTGACGACATCCCGGCTGATCGGGCCGAGGTCGGCCTCGGGGAGGCGGAACTCGACACGCAGGTCGGTGGCCACGTCGAGAGGTCGGCCGTCCGGGTCGAGGTACTGCACCCGGAGGGTGTTGGGCCCGGCGCGAGCGGGGTCGATGGTGAGTTCCACGGTGCCGTCGCCGGCGGCCCCCTGCAGCGAGACGGTTCCGCCGCGGTCGTCGGCTGCGGTGCGGGCCGGGGTGACGTTGACCAGGACCGCGGTGAGGGCGAGCACGGCGAGGATGACGACGATTTCCACCAACAGCGTGCCCCGCAGCCGATGCCAGCCCTCGGTGCTCGCGGCGTCGGTGGTCTCCCCGGGGTCGTCGAGGGGCTCGTCGGCGGGGGTGGAGGCGGTGGCCACTGCGTCGTCGGAAGGGTCGACGGGGACGGCGGTGAGGGAGGGGACCAGGCGTTGGCGGTTGTAGGCGCCGAGCACGACGACCGCCCCGACCAGCGCCACCTTGGCGAGCAGGAGGCGACCGTAGGTCGTGGACCACAGGGCCGAGGGCGAACCCCCGGACTGGATCCAGGTCATGGCCAGGCCGGTGACGAGCACGCCGATCACCGAGACGGTGGCGGCAGTGGAGAAGCGCCCCACCACCACTGCGGTGGAGCGCAGCAGGTCTCGACGGGCCCGCCGATCGGTGCGGACACCAGTGGGGCTGGCCGTGGCCACCAGAGCCGAGTCGTCGAGGGTGAGCGTGGTCGAGGACGGCGCCGCCACGGTGCTGAGGGTGCTGTCGGTGCTGTCGGTGCTGTCGGTGCTGTCGGTGCTGTCGGGACGCGCCGGGAGATCGGGGTCGGGGGCGCCGGCGAGCGCCGAGGCGCGTTGGCTCAGGGTGAGGGCGAGGCCGACCAGGCCCCCGAACCACACGGCGGCGGTCGCCACGTGGGTGCCGTCGGCGAGGACCGACAGCCACCGGTACGGAGCCTCGGTGGCGTGGCCCCACAGGACGAACGACGCGCTGACCGCCAACCCGCCGTAGAAGGCGCAGCCCTGGGCCACGAGGAGCTTCTGGGTGTCGGTGGACAGGTGGACGAGGGCGAGGCCGGCCAGGAGCACGACGGCCTGCCACCCCAGCGACTCGGTGAGCACGGTGCGGACGACGTCGAGGTCGGTGGCGGCGTCGAGGCCCCGGCCGGTGGCCAGGGCCGCTTGGGCGCCGACCGTGGCGAGGATCCCGAACAGGCCGGCCAGCGTGGCCAGGCGCACCACCGGAGCCAGCCTCCAGCGGTCGCGGCGTTGGTCGTGGACGAAGGCGAGGAAGAAGCCCATGCCGGCCGCCAGGAGCGCGGCGACGAAGGTGGCGAAGCGGGCCACCGTGCCGGCCACCTCCCACCCGGGGTCGGTGCGAGCGGTGAGGACGTCGAGGCCGGAGGGGTCGACGACGGTGCCGACCGCGAACAGCACCGACCCGCTGATGGGGTGGCCATCGGCGGACACGACCCGCCAGGTGCCCACATAGGTGCCCTCCGCCAGGTCCGGCTCGAGTCCGACGCTCAGGAGCCGCCCGGCGTCCTCGCTCGTCGTGTCGTCCAGGTCGACCCGGTTGCCGTCGCCGTCGAGCACGCTCAACCCGCCCAGTTGGGTGTCGACCGCCTCGGTGAAGGTCACGGTGAAGGTGGTGGGCGGCTCGGGCACCGATTGGCCGTCGGCCGGGCTGGTGGTGATCACGCTGGCATGGGCCCCGGCCGGGGCCGCCGTGGCCAGCACCAGGACCAGGGTGAGCACACCCACGGCCACCAGGACCGGCGCCGCCCGCCGGGAGGGGCAGGCCACGGAAGGGTCGACGGCGGTCACCGGGCCATGTTCGCCCACTCGCGAACGGCGGTCACGTCGGCGAACCGCGGACTGGTGGGCCACCGGGGCTTCAGTCGCCCAGGCAGGCGAGGACGTGGTCGTGCACGAGGCCGTTGGTGGCCACACCGGAGACCCTGGCCCCCGGGCGCAGATCGAGCTCGGCGCCCTCCGCGTCGGTGAAGCGACCCCCGGCCTCGGACACGATCACCGGCATGGGGGCCACGTCCCACAGCGACACCTCCGGATCGACCATGGCCTCGATGGCGCCAGTGGCCACCAGGGCGTACCCGTAGCCGTCGCCCCACGTGCGCAGCTGGAAGCCGGCGTGCTTCACGGCCAGGAGGGCCGCGTCGGGCCACCACGAGTAGCCGCTGGTGGACAGCACGCAATCGGCGGGCTCGCTGCGCCCGCTCACGCCGGTGGGGTGGCCGTCGAGGAAGCAGCCCCGTCCCCGGCCGGCCCACACGGTGTGGCCGAGCGCAGGCAGATCGATCACGCCGACCGCCGGCCCGTGCTCGTCGATGACGGCGAGGAGGGTGGAGTAGAGCGGGACGCCGCGGGTGAAGGCCTTGGTGCCGTCGATGGGATCGACGATCCAGCGACGACCGGAGGTGCCCTCGACGTCGTCCTCCTCCTCGCCCAGCACGGCGTCGTCGGGGTGGCGGGCGGCCAGCAGCTCGCGCACCCGGCGCTCGGCGGCCTTGTCGGCCGCGGTGACGGGAGTCCCGTCGCCCTTCTTCTCCACCTCGAGGCTCTCGTCGGCGAACCACCGCAGGGTGAGCGCCCCGGCCTCCGTGGCGATGGCCACCGCGTCATCGACGAGGGAAGGGTCCACGGGGGGCGCGACGTCGGTCATGGGGCCCATGCTGGCACGGACGTCCTCGACGCCGAGGGGGCTGGCAGACTCGCGGACCATGGGCGATCGGGGGGCCGAGAGCGAGTTCGTGGAGACCGACGTCGTGGTGGTCGGGGCCGGGCTGGCGGGGCTGACCGCGGCCCGGCGCCTGGTGGCCGACGGCCTCGACGTGGTCGTGGTCGAGGCCCGTGACCGTGTGGGCGGCCGCCTGCTCGACCACACCTTGGCCGACGGCTCGGTAGTGGAGGTGGGGGGCCAGTGGGTCGGTCCCGGCCAGCACCGCATCCACGCCCTCCTCGACGAGCTCGGCCTCGCCACCCACCCCACCTGGACGCGAGGCGACAGCTTGGTGGGCTTGGGCGGCGACCTGCGGCGCTACCGCGGGCCGTACCCGCGCCTCAGCCCGTTCGTGCTGGCCGACGTGCTCCAGGCCCAGACCCGGCTGGACCGCCAGGCTCGGCGGGTGCCGCTGGACGCGCCGTGGGAGGCGCCCGACGCCGAACGGCTCGACCGGATGACGTGGGAGACCTGGATCCGCCGGTCCACCTTCACCCGGGCCGGCGCCGAGTACCTCCGCACGGTCGCCGACGCCGTCTTCGCCGCCGAGCCCACCTCGTTCTCGGCGCTGCACGCGCTCTTCTACGTCCACTCCGGCACCGGGGTCGACGCCTTGTTGAGCACCCGGGGCGGGGCCCAGCAGGACCGCGTCGTCGGCGGCACCCAGCTCATCGCCGTGCGGATGGCCGCCTCCCTCGGCGACCGGGTCCGCCTGGGTCACCCGGTGCGCAGCATCGCCCACGGTCCGGCCGCCGGTGGTGGGGTCGAAGTGCGGGCCGACGGGCTCGTCGTGCGGGCCCGCCGGGCGATCGTGGCCGTGCCGCCCACGCTCGCCGGACGGATCGCCTACGCCCCGGCGCTCCCCGCCGACCGCGATCAGCTCACCCAGCGCATGCCCGCCGGCGCCGTCATCAAGACGATGGCGGTCTACGAGACCCCGTTCTGGCGCGACGACGGCCTCAACGGCCAAGCCGCCACCGACCGACCGCCGGTGAAGGTCACGTTCGACAACTCGCCGCCGTCGGGGACCCCGGGAGTGCTGCTGGCCTTCGTCGAGGGCCGGTCGGCCATCGAGCTCGGTCGGCTCGGCCCCGACGACCGACGCGGGGCGGTGCTGGGCGCCCTGGTGCACCACTTCGGGCCTCGCGCCGCCCACCCGGTGGAGTTCGTGGCCCAGGACTGGCAGGCGGAGGAGTGGACGCGCGGCTGCTACGGCGCCCACCTCCCGCCCGGCGCCTGGACGCAGCTCGGCCCCGCCCTCACCCGCCCCTGCGGGCCCCTCCACTGGGCGGGGGCCGAGACCGGCACGGTGTGGAGCGGGTACATGGACGGCGCGGTGGAATCCGGTGAGCGCACGGCCGACGAGATCCGGCGGATCCTGCGCCCGTGACCGACACCGACGGTGCCGACCCGGCCCCCGACCCACGGGGATCACGCGTGGTGCGGCTGGTGGGCGTCTACCACGCCAAGGGCAGCCTCACCGGGGAGGTGGCCTACTGGGTGGGGGCCCGCCTCGGCCGAGCCCACTGCGCCCTGTGCGACATCACCCATGGCCCGTTCCGGGCCAAGCCGGAGTTCGCCCGCTGCGCAGCCGGTCTGCCCGTGCCGTTCGACCTGGTCCACCTCGACGAACGCGCCCCCGAGGTGGTGGCCCTGACCGACGGCCGCACCCCGTGCGTGGTGGCGCTGGTGGCCTCGGCCGGGAGCGTGTCGGATCGCACCGAGGCGGTGATGGTGCTCGACGCCGGGGCCCTCGACGCCTGCGGGGGCGAGCCCGAGGCGCTGGTGCGGGCGCTCGAGGCCGCGGTCGACGACCACGGGCTGCGGTGGTCCTGAGCGTCGCAGCGCGCCGCGACCGGTGTCGTCGGATGCCCCCCGTCACGGCGTGGCGGTGTCGACGCCGACCCCCTCGAGCTGGTGGTGCCACTCGGCAGCCAGGAGCACCCCGACGCCGACGCCGGCCAGGTCCCAGCCCGGGCACAGATCCAGGACATGGGTGTCGGCCCCGTGGTGGAGCACCAGCTGGGGTCGCCACAGGGTCGGGGCCGGTCCGAGGCGCAGCTCCCACGGTTCGGCGTCGAGGAGGCACATCCCCGACAGCGGCGACGCCGCCGTCGTCCGTCGCCCGGCCGCCGCTCGCTCGACGGTGAAGCGGAGGCGACCGTCGCCCCAGCGGAGCTGGCCCTCGTGGCGGTGGCGGTCGGGGGCGTGGCGGCGAGGCGCCCAGGTGGCCGGCACCGCCACCGGATCTCGGTCCGGCGCGGCCCGCGACAGGCGGCCGGGGGTGAGGGCCTGCTCCTCGGGACCACGGCCCGTGGCGGCGGCCACCGTGTTGGCCAGCACCAGCGCGGCGACGGCCAGCCCGGGGATGACCAGCAGCCAGGGACCACCGGCCACGAGGGCCACCACCAGCACCACCAGCACCACCCACCCGGCGAGCAGCTCGACGCGGCGACGGCGCCGGGCCCGGCTCCGCAACGGGTTCGGGTCGGCGTGGGGCGCAGGGCCCGAGCCGGTGCCGTTCACGGGGTGGGGCTCAGGAGGCCCCGAGGTCGTGGAGCTGGTCGTACCACTCGCCGACGACCACCGGCCCGACGAAGGTGGCCCCCAGGTCCCAGACCGGGAACATGCGGATCAGGTGACGGCTCTCGCCCACGTCGATCTGCAGCATGGGCCGTGAGAAGCTGGGCTTCAGCGGCAGCTCGATCTTCTCGACGGGGAGGTCGAAGCGGACCTCGTCGTCGAGGGTGAAGAACGAGATCCGTCCGTCGGCCACCCGCAATCGCCCCGGCTTGGACACCGACGGACGGTTGCCCTCGAAGGCGGCCCAGTGCGCGGGCGTCTCGAAGGGCCGGTCCTCGGTTGCCTCGGCCAGCGCGTCCGGCCAGGGCGCGAAGCGTTCCGGCGCGGTGGACGAGAAGGCCAGGCGGGTGGTGGCGGCGGCGGCGACACCGAACAAGGCGGCCGGGATCCAGAAGAAGGCCTGGCCCAGGCCGGCGGCGTTGTAGACGAACACGGCCACGAAGATCCACCATGCGGCGCTCGACCACAGTCGCCGGATGCGGGCCTTGCGGGCCACCTCGAAGTCGGCGGCCATCAGGTGACCGGATCGGGGGAGGGGTCCTCGTCGAGGACGCAGAGGAACGGCTCGGGGCGGTCGACCGGGGCGTTGGCCTCGGCGATGGGCCAGCCCAGGTACACCAGGCCCACGACCGTGTCGGTCGGGTCGAAGCCGCACACCTCGGCCACGCGGGCGCTGCGGGCGGCGGCCCCGGTGGACCACAGCGACGCCAGGCCCGAGGCGGTGGCGCCCAGCAGGAGGTTCTGCACCGCCGCCGACACGGCGTCGCGGTTCTCGGCCGTGCACACCTCGTCGGGGCCGTCGCTCGATGCCACCACCAGCACCAGCGGGGCCCGGGTGTACTTCATGCGGGCCTTGGCGATCTTGGCCGGGTTCTCCTCGCCACCGCCGGCGAGCTCCTGGGCGAGCGCCGCACCGAGTGCGGTGCGGCCGCTGCCGGTGACCGCACAGAACTTCCAGGGTCGGGTCTTGTGGTGGTTGGGGGCCCAGGAGGCCAGCCGGCAGAGGCGTTCGACGAGGTCGTGGGGAATGGCGCGGTCGGGGTCGACCCGCAGGTTCGAGCGGCGCCGCCACGCCACCGCTTCGATGGTGTCGAGCTCCCCGCTGCCGTCCGGGGGAGGCGGTCGGTGGTCCGGTTCGGCGCGGTCCGTCGGGGCGGTGGGCATGCTCCGACGGTAGCGCTGCGCCCGGGTCCAACCCACCGACCCTGGTGCGCGCCCCCGCCCTGCGCTACCTTTTCGCTGTTCCCGGGCGGAGCATGGGCCTTCCTTTGATCGTCGACCGTGTCGATCGACCGAGGACCGCCATGCCCCTGCCACTCGTGTTGCCCCGCCATCGCCGCGTGCGTGTCGTCGCTGGCGCGCTCGGTGCGCTGGCCTTCCTCGGGCTCGTGCCCGCTCCTGCCCCGGCCCAGAGCGCACGGGCCGAGCGCGAGGAGGTGCGTCGCGAGCAGGCCCAGGTGGCCCGGGAGGTCGACGCCCTCAGCGCGGACCAGGCCCAGGTCACCGATGCCCTCGTCGCCCTCGAGGCGAACGTGGCGGCGCAACAGCAGGCGGCGGCCACCGCCGCCGAGGTCGCCGACGCCAGCGCGACGCGCGCCGCCGAGGCCCGCGCCGCCGCCGAGGTCCAGGCCCTCGAGCTGATGGGTCTGCAGCAACGCCTGAAGCAGTTCGCGGTGTCCGCCTACGTCGACCCGCCGGCCGACGAGCTCCTGCGCCGCCTGGAGGCCGGATCCGCCCAGGAGGACGCCACCCGCCGAGCGCTGCTGACCATGCGGACGGGTCGTGACGTCGACGTCATCGACCAGGTGCGGGTCGCCCAGCGTCGCCTCGACGAGGAGGTCCGGCGGGCGGAGGCGGCCCGGGTGGACGCCGAGGCCGACGCCGTGGCCGCCGAGCGGGCGGTGGCATCGCTGACCGCGGCCCGCGACGAGCAGGCCGCGTTCGCCGCCGCGCTGCGCGCCCGGCTCGACCAGCGGCTGTCCGATGCCGCCGCGCTGGAGGAGCTCGACGCCGAGCTGGCCCGGACCATCCGAGAAGAGGAGGCCGCGGTGGCGGCCGCGTTGGCCCGGTTGGCCCCGCCGCCGCCCCCGCCGCCCCCGCCGGCCCCTTCGGACCCGGGGCCGACGAACCCTGCCCCCGCTCCGACGGCCCCTCCCACGCAGGGTGGCGGTGCCCCGGCTCCCGCGCCGGCGCCGTCTCCCGCGCCCACGAGCCCGCCGACCACCTCTGCACCGCGTCCCAGCCCCTCGGCGCCGGCGCTGCGCACGGTCGGCGGGATCACCGTGGCCGCCTCCATCGCCGACAACGTCGCGGCCCTGCTCGACGCCGCCCGCTCCGCCGGCATCAGCCTCGGGGGCAGCGGCTACCGCAGCAGCGAGTCGCAGATCGCGCTGCGGCGCCAGAACTGCGGGACCAGCCAGTACGCCATCTGGGACATGCCTCCGGACCTGTGCTCGCCGCCCACGGCACGGCCCGGGATGTCCAACCACGAACGGGGCCTCGCCATCGACTTCACCGCCAACGGCCGCTTCATCACCAGCCGGAGCGACCCGGGGTTCGTGTGGTTGGCGGCCAACGCCGCCCGCTACGGGCTGTTCAACCTCCCGAGCGAGCCCTGGCACTGGTCGACCTCGGGTGGTTGAGCGCCGACCGGGGCCCGGGCGACCACGATCGGGCCCGGCCCGGCCCACTCGGTAGGCTGGGCGGGTGAGCACCGATGTCACCGAACGGCCCGACACCCGTCCCTCCGACCCGGGGCTCGAGGAGGGCAAGGTCGCCCACATCATCCGCAAGGACGACCAGATGCGCGGCTACGTGATGGGCGAAGAGGTGATCGCCCTGTGCGGCGAGCGCTTCATCCCGACGCGTGACCCCGAGCAGTACCCGGTGTGCGAGGGGTGCAAGCAGGCCCTGACCATGCTGCGGGCCAGCGGCGGCAACTGATCCGGGGCCATCTGGCGCCGCAGGGGTGGCCCGCGAGACGTGTGGGAAGTGTCACCCCCCGGCAGCTCGACCCGATCGCGGGCCGGGACCTACCCTCACCGCTCGTGCTGGACCTGACGACCGAACCGTGGGTCACGCTCCGCGTCACCGTCCCTGCCGAGGAGGCCGACCTGGCCGCCGGTGTCCTGTGGTCGGCCGGTGTGGCCGGCATCGAGGAGCGGTCCGTCGCAGTGCCGTGCCCGACGACGGAGGGCTCGTGCGTGCAGCTCTGGGCCGGGACCACGGCCGAGTTGGCACCGGAGGCCTTGCGGGCGCTCGATGGCCGTTGGTCCGCCGACGTGGTGCCGGTGGAGGACGACGCTTGGCTCGACGCCTGGAAGGCCTACGCCCGACCGTGGCGGGCGGGTAGCCGCCTGGTCGTCGTGCCCGCCTGGCAGGACGCCCCGGCCTGGGTCGGCGTCGACGACGTCGTCGTGCACCTCGACCCTGGTCGAGCCTTCGGCAGCGGCGCCCACGCCACCACCCGCCTGTGCATGGGAGAGCTCGAGGCCCAGGTCGCGCCGGGGGCGAGGGTCCTCGACGTCGGTTGTGGCAGCGGGGTGCTGGCCGTGGCCGCCGCGCTGTTGGGGGCCGACGAGGTGGTGGCCGTGGACATAGACCCCGAGGCCCACCGGGCCACGACCGCCAACGCGGCCGAGAACGACGTCGCCGACCGCGTCCGGGTGGTGCGGCCGTCCCTGGCCGAGGTGACGGGGGAGTTCACCGTGGTGGTGGCCAACATCGGCGCCGCCACGCTCACGGCGCTGGCCCCGATGGTGGTGGCCCGCACCGCCCCCGGTGGCACCGTGGTGCTGAGCGGACTGCTGCAGGACCAGGTCGACCTGGTGACCGCCGCCTTCGAGGCGGAAGGCGCCCAGCTGGCCACCACCGCCGCCGACGGCGAGTGGCGAGCTCTGGTGGTGCGGTGCGCGTGAGCCTCCCCGGCTCGCGTCGGTGGTCGGCCCCGGCCGGCGGCGGTGGCGGTGGCGGTGGCGACCGATCATGGAGCAGCTGGGTCAGGATGGATCGATGACGATCGGTCGAGTCGACGAGCTGTGGCGGTTCCCCGTGAAGTCCCTGCAGGGTGAGCGGGTGGACTCGCTCTCCCTCGCAGCGGGTGGGATCGAGGGCGACCGGGCCTGGGCGCTCGTCGACGGCGCCACCGGCAAGCTGCTGAGCGCCAAGCGCCATGCCGCGTTGTTCCACGGGCGGGCCACCACCGAGGGCGACCAGGTCGTGGTGGTGCTGCCCACCGGGGCCGAGTTCGTGGCCGGCGACCCCGAGGGCTCGCGGTTCGCCTCGGAGTGGCTCGACCGGGAGGTGGAGCTGCGCCACGTGGATCCGGCCACGGAGGTGGCCTACGAGATGACGTTCGACCCCCCGAACGACGCCGCCGAGATGATCGACATCCCGGCCCCCGCCGGGTCGTTCCTCGACCTGGCCGCCCTGCACCTGGTGAGCACGGCCACCCTGGCCCGGGCCCGGGCGGAGGACCCCGACCTCGACTGGGACGTGCGCCGTTTCCGCCCCAACGTGGTGATCGAGCTGGACGAGGGCGCCGACCCCGGTGCGGCGTTCACCGAGGACACCTGGGTGGGACGACAGGTCGAGGTCGACGGGGCGACGGTGGCGGTGCGCATGGCCACCGTGCGCTGCGCCATGCCGTTGCGGGGCCAGCCGGGCCTCGAGCCCCAGCCGGGCATGTACGCGGTCATGGAGGCGCTGCACGCCAACCACATCGGGGTGTACGCCGACACGGTCCGTCCGGGCCCGATCCGGGTGGGCGGCGAGCTGGCCTTGGCCTGAGCCGTCTCCCCGATCGCAGGGGGCCGCTACGGTGGCCCGATGGCCGAACCCACCAAGCCCGACGTCTCCATCCCCGCCGAGGACCCGCCCGCCGACCTCGTCGTCGAGGACCTGTCCGTCGGCGACGGTGCCGAGGCCACCAAGGGGGCCAACGTCACCGTGCACTACGTGGGCGTGGCGTGGAGCACCGGCGACCAGTTCGACGCCTCGTGGGACCGTCGCGACACCTTCGAGTTCCGCCTCGGGGCCGGACAGGTCATCTCCGGGTGGGACGAAGGGGTGCAGGGCATGAAGGTGGGCGGCCGCCGCCGTCTCACGATCCCGCCCCACAAGGGCTACGGGGCCCAGGGCGCCGGCGGCGTCATCAAGGGCGGCGAGACCCTCGTCTTCGTCGTCGACCTGGTGAACGTCGGCTGATCGCCCGGACCCGGGGAGAGGGTCACGTCCGTGAAGTCGCCACCGTTCGCCTACCTCGCGCCCGAGACGCTCGACGACGTGGTCCGGGGGCTCGCCGAGGCCGGTGAGGACGCCAAGGTGATCGCCGGCGGCCAGAGCCTGCTGCCGGTGCTGGCTCTGCGCCTGGGTCGTCCGAGCGTGCTCGTCGACGTGGCTCGGGTGCCCGGCCTCGACACGATCGACGTCGTGGGCGACGAGGTGGTGCTCGGCGCTCGCGTCACCCACGCCACCCTCGAGCGCCATCCGCTGGTGGCGGCCCACGCCCCCCTGCTGGCCGAAGTGGCCCCCCTGATCGGGCACGCCGCCATCCGGACGAGGGGCACCCTCGGAGGCAGCCTGGCGCACGCCGACCCGGCCGCCGAGCTGCCCGCGGTGGCGATGCTCACCGACGCCACCATCGACGTGCGCGGCCCCGACGGTACGAGGTCGGTGCCGGCCCGCGACTTCTTCGTCGGTTATCTGACGACGGTGCTGGCCCCCGACGAGGTGGTGGAGGCGGTTCGGCTGCCGGCCCGTGGGGCGAGGGTGGGCGACGCCTTCGCCGAGGTGAGCCGACGCCACGGCGACTTCGCGCTCGTCGGCGCCGGAGCCCGGGTGGGCCTCGACGAGGACGGTCGGGTGGCCGAGCTCCGATTGGCCTTCCTCGGGGCGGGCAGCACCCCGGTGCTCGACGTCGAGGCGGGTGCCGCCGCGGTCGGACGGGCCCCGGACGCCGCGGTGCTCGGGGAGGTGGGGCGGGCGGCCGCCGCCCGCCTCGATCCCCACGACGACCTCCACGCGTCGGCGTCGTACCGGCGTCGCGTGGCCGGGGCGTTGGCCGCCCGCGTGCTGGCCACCGCGGCTCGCCGGGCCGGAGCGGCGTCGTGAGCGCCGAACCGCGCCTCGAGGCGACGGTGTCGCTGCGGGTGAACGGTGAGGACCGGCAGGTGCACGTCGAGGCTCGGCGCTCGCTGGCCGACGCCCTGCGCGACGCCCTCGGCCTCACCGGCACCCACCTCGGCTGCGAGCACGGCGTGTGCGGCTCGTGCACCGTGCTTCTCGACGGTGGCCCGGTGCGGTCGTGCCTGGTGCTGGCGGTGCAGGCCGAGGGCCACGACGTGGTCACCGTGGAGGGCCTCGGGACCCCCGACGACCTGCACCCGGTGCAGCACGGGTGCCTCGAGGCGCACGCGTTCCAGTGCGGGTTCTGCACCCCCGGGATGCTCATCAGCGCGGTGGCGCTGCTGGCCGAGAACGACGACCCCGACGACGCCGAGATCCGCGAGGCGTTGGGCGGCAACCTCTGCCGGTGCACCGGCTACGAGAGCATCGTGGCGGGCGTGCGCCGAGGCGCCGAGCTGCTGCGTCTCGACGGGGAGGGCTGAGCCGGTGGTCGCCCGTCTCACCGGCACCAGCGTGCACCGGGTGGAGGACCCCCGGATCCTCACCGGCCGGGGCCGCTACATCGACGACCTCGCCGTGCCCGACACGGTGCAGGCCGCCTTCGTGCGCAGCCCCTTCCCTCACGCCCGGGTGCTCGGCATCGACGTCTCCGACGCCCTCGCCGGCCCCGGGGTGGTGGCGGTGCTCACCGCCGACGACCTGGCCCGGGTGGCGGCCGATCTGAAGCCCGCCGGCCCCGCCGATCTGCGCCTGCCCGTCTTCGGGGCCCTCGCCCGCGACGTGGTCCGGCTGGTCGGCGACCCGGTGGCGGTGGTGCTGGCCGAGAGCCGGGCCCTGGCCGAGGACGCCGCCGAGCTGGTGGAGGTCGACTACGACCCCCTGCCCGGAGTGGGCGACATGGACCGGGCCATGGAGCCCGACGCCCCGCTGGTCTTCGCCGAGCTGGGCACCAACGTCGTACACCGCTCCACCCACCGCTACGGCGACACCGAGCGCGCCTTCGACGGCGCCGCCCACGTGGTGCGCGAGCGGTTCGTGCAGCACCGTCACGCCAACGTGCCCATGGAGGGGCGGGGCATCCTCGCCGTGCCCGACCCGTCCGGTGGCGGTCTCGACGTGCACACCAGCCACCAGTCGCCCCACGCCCTGCGCATGCACCTCGCCGACGTGCTGGGCGTGCCCGGCCACGCCCTGCGAGTGCGCTGCGGCGACATCGGCGGGGCGTTCGGGCAGAAGAGCGGCCTGGCCCGCGAAGACGTGGCGGTGGCCGGCGCCGCCCTCCTGGTCGGCCGGCCGGTGGCCTGGATCGAGGATCGGGTCGAGAACCTCACCGTCGGGGGCCAGGCGCGCGAGGAGCGCCTGGACGTGGAGGCCGCGGTCGGCCCCGACGGTGAGCTGCGCGGCCTGCGGGTGCGCATGGTCCTCGACCAGGGCGCCTATCCCCAGGTGGGGTTCCCCACCACCGGCTACACCTCGATCGTTCGGGCGTTGCTCCCGGCCGCCTACCGCCTCGAGCACTTCGACTTCGAGGCGGTGGTGGTCACCACCAACAAGGCCACCTACGTCCCCTACCGGGGGCCGTGGGAGGTGGAGACCTGGGTGCGCGAGCGGGTGCTCGACGTCATCGCCCGGCAGATGGGCGTCGAGCCGGTGGCGGTGCGCGAGCGCAACCTGCTCACCCCCGCGTCGTTTCCCACCACCAGCTGCACCGGGGTGGAGCTGCAGGGCTTCGACCCCCGCCGCACCTTCGACGACGCGGTGGCGGCCATGGACCTCCCCGCGTTCCGGGACGCCCAGGCCGAGGCGCGCGCCGAGGGCCGCTTGCTCGGGTTCGGGCTGGCCAACGTGGTCGAGCCGGCGCCCGTGCCGCCCAGCCTCATCCGGGCCATGGGCATCATGGCCGCCCCCCGCACCGTGCAGGAGGCCCGGTCCCGCCTCGAGCCCGACGGCACGGTCACGGTGTTCACCAGCCAACAGCCCCACGGCCAGAGCCACGAGACCACCCTGGCCCAGCTCGCCGCCGACGAGCTCGGCATCGCCCTCGACCGGGTGCGGGTGGTGCACGGCGACACCATGCTCACGCCGTTCAACCTGGTGGGCACCGGGGGCTCACGGGCCGCCACCCTGGCCAGCGGGGCCGTGGTGGGCGCGGCCCGGGCCGTGCGCGAACGGGTGCTGCACGTGGCCTCCGAGCTGATGGAGATCTCCCCGGGCGACCTGGAGCTGGTCGACGGCGCGGTGGTCGCCCGAGGCGCGCCCAGCGTGCGCACCGAGCTGGCCGAGATCGGGCGCCTGGCCCACCTCCGGCCCGGGCTGGCCAACGCCGACGGACGACCGGGCATCGAGGAGTCGGCCACCTTCGACTCCGCCGAGGGCACGTGGTCGGTGGCCACCCACGCCTGCACGGTGGAGGTCGATCCCGTGACCGGCCTGGTGCAGATCCTGCGCTACCTGGTGGTGGGCGACTGCGGGGCGGTGATCAACCCGGCGGTGGTCGACGGCCAGGTGCGCGGCGGGGTGGCCCAGGGCATCGGCGCGGTGCTGCTCGAGCGCTCGGCCTACGACGACGACGGGCAGTACCTGGCGTCCACCTTCATGGACTACCTCCTGCCGACCACCACCGACATCCCGTCCATCGAGGTGCGCCACGTCCACCACGAGCCCACCGGAGGCATCGACTACCGCGGGGTCGGGGAGGGTGGCGCCATCGGTGCCCCGGCCGCGCTCACCAGCGCCATCGAGGACTCCCTCGCCCACCTCGGCGTCCGGGTGCTCGACCAGCACCTGCCCCCGAACCGCATCGTCGAGCTCCTCGACGACGCTGGCTACGAGCTGGGCTGATCTCGACCACGGACCGCCAACCGGCCGGATCCGGTCGTCGTGGCGCGTCGGGTGCGCCAACGCGTGTAGCGGCTCGGCCGGGGCCAGCTGGTGAGGTCGGGGACGAGCGGCTCGGCCACCCGCGCCTTGATCGCACCGGCCCAGACCCCCGTGCTGTAGGCGACGTGGTCGGCCACCCGCCATCCCAGCCACCGCACCGGATCGAGCGGGGGGCGGTCGCGGGCCCACTCCCACAGCGACGGCGCCACCACCGCGGCGGCGACCAGGGGCCGGGCTCGGCGGGAGACGACGACGGCGCCGAGGGCGAGCGGCCACCACGGCCGCAGGACCGCCTCGGCCAGCAGCCGACCGGCGCCCAGGTGCCCGAGTCCGGCCAGGCGCAGGGCGAGCGGCAGCCGGTCCGGCACGTCGTCGAGGGTGCGGGTGAGCAGACCGACGGACGTGGCGGCCACGCCTGCTGCCGGAACGGGGTGGCCGGTGGCGGCCAGGCCCCAGACGCCCAGGCTCCATGTCGACGCCTCGACGGGGACCAGCGCGCCCGGGTGGCGCACGGCGAGGGGGCCGGCCGACGTGCCGTAGTCGAACCGACGGCGCAGCCAGGGGCCGAGCGACGTGCGGTGGTCGTGGGCCACCTCGCCACCGGGTTCGTAGCGCACGGTCCAGCCGGCCTCGTCGAGGCGCCACACCAGGTCGACGTCCTCGCCCACCCGCATGTCCTCGTCGAAGCCGCCCAGGGCGCGCAGCACGTCGGTGCGCACCACGAGTGCGGCCGACGGCACGTAGGACACCCGGGTGCGGGCTCGCACCCGGGCGGGGCGGGGCCCGAGGTCGAGCGGCGACCGGTGGGCCTCGTAGCGGGCGAGGGTGGTGAGGGGCTCGGGGCCCGGATCGTCGGTCGCCACGATGCGAGGAGCGGCGGCCGCGACGAAGGGGTCGGCGAAGTGGGGGAGGAGAGCATCGAGCCAGCCCGGGGTGGGGACGCAGTCGGCGTCGACGAAGGCCACGTAGGGGGTCTCGACCCCGGCCAGGCCGGTGTTGCGGGCGGCCCCGGGCCCACCGTTGGTGTCGCGGCGGACCACGGTGCCGCCCTCGGCGGCCACCGCGACCGGGACGGGGCTGGCGTCGTCGACCACGACCACCCCGGCCACCCGCCCCTCCGAGGAGCTCTGCGGGAGGGCGTCGAGCAGGCCGCGCGTGGGCGTGCCCCGCAACGGCACCACGATCGTGACCGCCGAGGGCGGGGGTCCGGTGCCCGGGGCGACGACGGGGTGGACGAGTCCCCCGTCGAGGAGCCGGCGGGTGAGGGAGGTCGCGCCGGGGCCGCTCGGCACGGGCGCGCCGTCGAGGAGGCGTCGGGCGACGTCGGCGCCGGTGCGGCTGAGGCGCACCACCCGGAGAGGCGAGCCGCCCACCAGGACGGTGCCGTCGTCGCTGGCGCGGACCGAGGGATCGGGTGCCACCACGCTCCCGGCCAGCTCCGCCCCCGCGGTGGGGAGCCCGCCGGCGTCCTCGCTCACCGCCTCGACCATCCCTGGGTCAGCTCGGCGAGCAGGGCGGTGAGCTCGTCGACCATGGCCGCCACCAGCCGCCGGCCCTCGTCGGCCGAGGCGTCGGAGGGATCACCGAGCACGCCGTTGGGGGCGACCCCCTTCACGCCGGCGTGCCGCAGGTCGTCGATCAACTCGGCCACGGGAGCGGTGGCGCCGACCTCCGCCCGGTCGATCTGCACGACCGACGGGTCGAGGTGCAGCAGCATCGAGGTCTCGGTGCGTCCGGCGTGGGCGTCGCCGTCGCCCACCCGGGGGAACCACGCCCGAACCGCCCGACCCTCACCGGTGAGCGTGCGCACCGCCCGTGCGACCGGTTCCGCGTTGCCGGCGTGACCGCAGACCAGGACCACGCCTCCGAAGACGTCGGCCGAGCGCACCAGCTCCACCACGAGCGCTTCGAGCGCTTCCTGTCCGATGGAGAGGGTTCCCGGGAAGCCGGCGTGCTCGCCGCTCGATCCGTAGGCGACGGCGGGTGCCACCACCACGCCGGAGACGGTCGCCGCCGCGGCCCGGGCGAGGGCCTCGGCGATGCGGGTGTCGGTGTCGAGGGGCAGGTGCGGTCCGTGCTGCTCGGTGCTGCCCAGGGGGACCAAGAGCACCGGCGGTCGCTCGGCGGTCGCGGCCCCGACCTCGGGCCAGGTGAGGTGGCCGAGCGGCCGGTGGGGGGACGACACGTCCCCCAGTGTCGCGCTCCACCCGTGCGTCGCCGTCGTGATCGAGCGCCGCCGTCGCGCCCCCGACGGTAGTTGCATGCTTTCGTCGCGCTGGAGAGCGACGAAAGCATGCAAGAAGCAGGGTTGGGGGCGGTCAGCCGGCGAAGGCGTCGGTCATCACCTGGGGCACCGCGCTCGGCCCGGTGAGGGTGAGCCAGCGGGCCCCGACGGCCTCGGCCAGGTCCCGGGCGTCGGCGTGGTCGTCGGCAGGGGCGACGATCACCAGCTCGTCGAGGGCGGCGGCGTCGCGGGCCGGGTCGCCACCGGCGGTGGGACGGGCGTCGGAGAGCACCACCGCCACCCGCCGGCGAGCGTCGGAGCGCTCGAGCTGGTGGCGGGCGGCTCGCAGGGCCAGGGCCAGGTCGGTCGGCCCGTGCCCGCGCAGGCACAGCAGGTCGTCGACCACCGCGTCGACGGGTCGCAGGGAACCCTGGGGGGCCACCACGATCACCCGGTCGGAGAACGCCAGCACCGACGAGTCGGTGGGGGCGCGCAGCACCGTGGCGGCCGCCGCGATGGCGGCCGTGGCCAGCCGTTCGCCGCCCATCGATCCCGACCGGTCCACCACCAGGCTCACGGCCAGGTCGGGTCGGCCCCAGTCGCGGGCGCGCAGGTCGGCCAGGTGGGGGCTCTCGCCCCGGCTCCGGGCGCTGAGCAGGGCGTCGAGGGACCGGTCGAGGTCGAGGTCCGCCGTCCCGCGGTCGGCGGGGACCTCCCGCAACCGGCCGACGCCTCGACGGCGGACCGGTCCGGTGCGACCGAGATCGACGGCTAGTCGCCCGGCCAGGCGTCGGGCCCGGGCCCGCAGGCGTTCGTCGGTCGCGCCGGTGAGATCGGCCAACAGACCCAGGGCGGCGTCGGGGTCGGCCTCGAGGGCGTCGTCGAAGGCGGCCTCGTCGAGCGCGCCGACCTCCGGGGAGACCTCGTCGAAGTGGTCGTGGCGTCCCAGCTCGCGCCGTGAGGAGGTGCGGCGGCGGGCGTCGTCGAGGGCCTCGGTGGCGGCGTCGCCTTCGTCGACGGCGTCGTCGTCGCCCCCGTCGCCGGGGGTCAGGCTTTTCCCGCCCCTCCCGGTGGGGTCGGGGCCCCGGTGGGGGACCGGTCGCCCGGGTCGGTGTCGTCGCGGTCGCCCGCGGCGTCGTCGGCCTCGGCCGGGTCATCGGCGAGCTCGGCCCATAGCTGGCGCACCACGTCCTCGGCTGAGCGGCCGCATCCTTCGCGGATGCGCACGCGCCCGGACAGGGCGGCCAGGGCGGCGTCGAGGCCCACGGCGTCATCGGTCGGCTCGCCGTCGCGCAACCGGGCCAGGCGGTCGGCGACGGTCACCAGGTCGATGGCACCTCGAACCGAGGAGCCGAACCGCACGTCGGCGTGGTCGCGGGTGGCGCGCACGACGCGCACCGCTCGTCGGACCAGCGCCGGCGGGGCGTCGGGGTCGGCGCGGTGCACGATCTCGCGCTCGGCGGCCTCGTCCTGGTAGCCCATGGCCACCCGGCACACCCGGTCGTAGACCGCGGAGGAGATGCGCGCCGTGCCGATGGCGTCGAACGGGTTCATGGCCGCCACCACCCGGAAGCCGGGCTCGGCCACGACCTTCCCGAGGCGGGGCACGTGCAGCTCGCGCTCGCTCATGGCGGTGATGACGACGTTGAGCGTCTCCTCGGGGACGCGGTTGATCTCCTCGAGGTAGAGCAGGGCCCCGGTGCGCAGGGCTTCGACGAGCGGCCCGTCGAGGAACACCTCGGGGGTGTAGCCGTCGGTGAGCACGCGGGCGGGATCGAACGTGCCGGTGAGGCGACCGGGGGTGAGCTCGGCGTTGCCCTCGACGAAGACCATCTCCAAGCCGGCCGCCTCGGCGAGGGTGCGCAGCAGCGTGGACTTGCCGGTGCCGGGGGGACCCTCGAGCAGGACGTGGCGGTCGGCGGCGAGGGCGGCCAGCACCACCTCGATCTCGCCCCGGCGTCCGACGATGGCCTCGTCGAGGGCGTCGACCACCGCCTTGGTGAGCTCGAGGGTCACGGCGCGGCGGTCACGGGCGGAACCCGCCGTCGACGTCGAGCACGGCGCCGGTGAGGGCACCGGGGGCCTCGGTGCACAGCCAGGCCACGGCCGCGGCGATCTCGTCGGGGTCGATGGCGCGCTGGATGCGGGTCTGGCGGGTGAACGAACCCGGCTCGGGCAGGCCGTAGATGGCGGCGCTGGCATGGAGCATGTGGGTCATCGTGGAGCCGGGGGCGACGGCGTTGGCGGTGACGCCGGTGGGGCCGAGCTCGGCTGCCAGGGCCCGGACGAGGCCGGCCACGCCGTGCTTGGAGGCGCTGTAGGCGGCCAGGCCGGGCAGGCCGTGGTGGGCGGCGGTGGAGGCGATGCCGACGAAGCGACCCGAGCGCGGTTCGGGCCGGGCCAACAGGTGGGGCACCGTGGCCCGCACCAGGTGGAACATGCCGGTGAGGTTGACGTCGATCATGGCGTGCCACACCTCGTCGGTGGCCTCCCAGATCGGTGGCCCACCGGCCACGGCGCCGGCCGCGGCCACCACGGCGTCGAGGCGACCGTGGCGAGCGACCACGGAGTCGACGGCGGTGGTGACGGTTGCCTGGTCGCGCACGTCGACCAGATGGGACTCGGCTCGTTCGCCGCAGGCCGCCTCGGCCTCGGCGAGCTCGTCGAGGGTGGCCGGGCAGTAGGGCTCGGGCAGGTCGGTGGTGCCCGGTTCGGGGGACGGGGCACCCAGGTCGAGCAGGGCCACGCGCCACCCGGCGGCGGTGAGGCGCTCGGCCGTGGCCCGACCCATGCCGCGTGCGGCACCGGTGATCACGGCCACGGGCTCCGGTGCGGTCATGGCTGCAGGTAGCCCCAACCACGGAGCTGCTCGACGATGGCGTCGGCGGCCTCGTCGGGCTCGGCGGCGACCGTGCGCGGTGGGGTGCGTTCGGTGAGGGCGCCCGTGAGGGCGATGATGCGTTCGTTGACCGGCGCCGACGGATCGGGCGCATGCATCACCCGAGCGCGGGGCCGGTAGGCGCGCCGGTGTTCGACGCGCACGGTGGCGCGCTGGGGGGCCAGGCCGGCGTCGACCACGGTGATGGGTGCGGTGCGGGCGGCCAGCACCGAGGCCAGGGGCGCACGCCGCAACTCGGCCAGGCCGCCCTCGAGCGACACGACTGCCGGCCCGGCCACCCGCAGGCGCTCGCGACGTCCGAAGTCGAGACGGCGGTCGACGGTGAGCTCGCCCGCTGCGCCGGGCGCGACGGCGATGACCCCGAGCGCCTGGGCGGCGCCGAGCCGGGCCGCCAGCAGGGCCGGCACCGACCCGGAACCGCGGTCGACGCTGTGCACCCCGCACAGCACCAGGTCGGCTCCCTGGACGGCCGAGCCCAGGGCGGCGGCCACGTGCTCGCTGGGACGATCGAGCGCCATGTCGACGCGCCGGGCGTCGTGGGCGCCGAGGGCGAGCGCGTCGCGCAGGACGGGGTCGGCTCCGGCGGGCCCGGCGGTGACGACGGTGAGGCGGGCGCCCCAGCGCTCGGCCAGGCGCAGGCCCCACTCGAGGGCGCCCTTGTCGGCCTCGGAGGCGTCGAAGAAGCGCTCGTCGTGGACGACCTCGCCGCTGAGGGGGTCGACCTCGGGCCGCAGGTCGGCCCACTTCAGGCACACGGCGATGCGCACGTTCGGCCGTCCGTCCCGGGTCAGCCGCGGCGGAACACGACGCCGTGCCCGCCCTCGGGATAGGCCCAGGTGATGGCCCCTTCGTTGTTGCAGACCATGTAGCAGGTGCCGCACTCGAAGCACTGCTCGTAGTTGAACAGGATGCCCCCGTCGCTGGTGGGCACGAAGAGGTTGGCCGGGCAGGCGTGGATGCACTGCTTGGCCGGGCAGCCCTGGCACACCTCGTTGTCGACGACGATGTGGGCGTCGGGGGCCACCCGGAAGTCGACGGTGGCCATGCGGTCCTCGAAGCTCATCGGCGCCCAGGCGGGAACCCCCGTGGGGGCACCGGCGCTGCTGGTGGTGGAGGCGAGGGCCATGGGCTGATCCTACGGCCCACTGCGGTCGACGGTCACAGCCCACTCCCGTTCCTGCATGATCGCGACGTCGCAGAGAGCGACGAGGACATGCGAGAAGCGGGGTTCGGTCGCGCGTCGGGGGCGACACCGGGGGAGGGTCTGGACGGGGCGCGGTGAGGTCGCGCGTGTGTTCGCCCTGGCGCTAGGGTGGCCTCGTGGCCGGCAAGGGTGGCGATCCAGAAGCGCGCGGTCGCCGCGGCACGACCACCTCCAACTTCGGTGTGTCCAAGCGCGAGAGCCACGACGCCTCGGGCTTCTACGGGCGGTTCCGTCCCCCGGAGCTGACCACCGACGACGTCGTGGCCTCCCCCGAGCCGGTCGCCGACCCGTTCGTGTGCGGCGACGCCCGGCGGATGGACGCCGTGGCCGATGGGTCGGTGGCCCTCGTCGTCACCTCACCCCCCTACTTCGCCGGGAAACAGTACGAGGAGGAGCTCGCACGCGACGGCGTGCCCGCCTCGTACCTCGAGTACCTTGAGATGCTCCGCGACGTGTTCGCCGAGTGCGCCCGGGTGCTCGAACCGGGTGGCCGCATCGCCGTCAACGTGGCCAACCTCGGCCGCAAGCCCTACCGCTCGCTCTCGGCCGACGTCATCCGCATCCTCCAGGACGACCTCGGCCTGCTGCTGCGGGGCGAGGTGGTGTGGCAGAAGGCCGAAGGGGCCAGCGGGTCCTGTGCCTGGGGCTCGTACCGCAGCGCCACCAACCCGGTGCTGCGCGACATCACCGAGCGCATCGTCATCGCCAGCAAGGGCCGCTTCGACCGGGCCCTGTCGGCGAAGAAGCGCCAGACCAAGGGTCTGCCCCACCGCAGCACCATCGGCACCGACGACTTCATGGCCCTCACCCTCGACGTGTGGTCCATCCCCCCCGAGAGTGCTCGCCGGGTCGGCCACCCCGCTCCGTTCCCGGTGGAACTGCCTGAAAAGCTCATCCGTCTCTACACCTTCGCCGACGACCTCGTGCTCGACCCGTTCATGGGCAGCGGCTCCACCCTCGCGGCCGCCGCTCGCCTGGGTCGGCGCTACGTGGGCTACGACCTCGACCCCACCTACGTCGACATCGCCCGCGAGAGGGTGGTCGCCGCGGAGCTCGACGCCACCAATGGCGGCGAGTACGGCGGCGGCGAAGACGGGGCCGCGCACCCGGTGGGTGGAGGCGAGCCCGCCCACGACCCCGGCCTGGCCGCCCCGAAGCGGGCCGAGGCCGCCCTCGAACGGGCCGGGTTCGGCGTCGACGGTCACAGCGTGAAGGTGCCCCGCAGCGGGGTGGCGGTCACGCTCACCGCCCGCGACGCGGCGGGGCGACGCTGGTGGTTCGACGTCGCCGGCCCGGCCGCCAGCCACCGCGGCGGGCTCCTGCGCAACGAGGTGGTGTGGCGCACCCTCGGCCGGGCCGCGGCGGTGCGCGGCGCGTTGCGGGGCACCGCCGACGGCGCCGCTCGCTACGTCGTGCTCACCACCGCCCGACCGAAGCGCAACGCCGAGGGCGACGTGGCCCTGCGCGCCGCCGGCCCGACGGTGCTCTTCGACGTGGTCGACCTGGGTCGCGCCGGCGACCTCGACCGCCTGGCCGCCTACGCCGCCGGCGACCGCTCCGGGCCCCTGTCCGGCTTCTGGACCGACGCCGACCTGGCCCGCGCCGACGACACCGACCCCACCTAGGTCGGGTCGGGCGCGCCATGTCCTCGCTGCTCACCGAGATCACCGAGCTGGCCACCGCGCTCGGCACCATGGCCGAGGACCTCGACGGCGCGCTGGCCCGACGGCCCGGGGAGCTGCGCCAGGTCCCCGACCAGACCTGGGAGCGCGTGGTCGCCGCCCGCCTGGAGGGTGGTCACGACGACGCCTTCGCCACCGCCTTCGCCAACGGACGGGCCTTCCTGGCCGCCCTCGACGGCCTCCGGGGCCGCCCGCCCCGCCTGGTGGAGTGGAAGGGCCCGCACCGGCCACCCGGCGACGACGTGGTGCCCGCCGACCTGCGCATCGACCACGTGTACCAGGTCAGCTGCAAGTACCTGTCGAGGATCACCGTCAACGCCGGCCCCGCCCGGCTCTTCGACCGCCTGCTCGTCGGCGAGGAGCGCTCCGGCGGCGACTGGTTCGCCACGGTGGCCCCGGCCGAGTACCAGATGCTCTACGCCACGGTGCGCGACCACGTGGGCGCCGCGAGCCTGCCCGACCACGTCGACGACCTCGACCGCGCCCATCGCGAGGTGCTCAAGCGCCAGCTGCGGGGCCGCGCCTGGCCCGACGAGCTGCGAGCCCCCTGGGCCCACCTGTGCGACGCGGTCGCGACCGGCTCGGCCCGGCGCTGGGACGCCTCCCTCGGCGACCGGCGGCGCCGGCTGCGGATGTTCTGGCGCCTGGTGCGCATCGGCGACGCCCCGTACTTCGTGCTCGGAGCCGACGGTCGCACGCACCTGCGACTGCGCATCGGGTCGACCTGGGACTGGGTGCAGGCCTTCGAGCTGCGCAGCCTCGACACCTTCGGGCGGTCGGCTGGGCAGCCCGAGGTCGGATGGCGTGCGGTGGTGCGCGACCGCCAGGCCGACGTCGACCGGGTGGTCGAGGGCCACGTCGAGGTGCGGTGGAGCCACGGCCGCTTCCAGGGCTCGCCCGAGGCCAAGGTGTACCTCGACACACCGCACGTGGAGGTCCCGGGCCACCACCCGCTGGTCTGAGAACGGCGCCCGTCTGGCCAGCGCGACGGGGGCCACCGGTAGGATGGGCCACTCGCCCGATTCGTCCAGAGGGGGACACCCGTGGAGCAGACCATGGAGCGCACCGACGCCACCGAGCCCGAGGTCGACACCGCCGCCGACCCCGAGGTCGTCGAAGAGGAGCTCCTCATCGAGGAGATCTCCATCGACGGCATGTGCGGCGTCTACTGATCGAGCCGCCCCGAGGCACGCGGGACCCCGTCCTTCGTGCCGGCGCCGCATGAGCACCGCCGTCACCGCCACCTTCGACGCCGACCGCCCCTGGCGATTGCACGAACGGGTCGCCCTGCGGCCCGAGCCGTTCGGCGCGCTCGCCTACCACTACGGCAACCGGCGCCTCACGTTCCTGCGCTCGCCCGACCTCGTCACCGTCGTCGAAGGGCTGGAGGCGGCGCCCGACGCCCGTCACGCGTTCGCCGCTGCCGGCCTCGACGAGCGCCGCTGGCCATCGTTCGAGAAGGCCCTCACCTCGTTGGCCGCCGGATCGTTCATCGTCCCGAAGGACCCTTCATGACCGCTCTCACCGACGAGCTGACCCTCGGCCTCAACGCTCCCATCTGCCTCACCTGGGAGTGGACCTACGCCTGCGACCTGCAGTGCGTGCACTGCCTCTCGAGCTCGGGGCGCCGCGACCCGAACGAGCTCTCCACCGACGAGATGAAGGCCGTCGTCGACCAGCTGGCCGAGATGCAGGTGTTCTACGTGAACATCGGCGGCGGCGAGCCCATGTTGCGCACCGACTTCTTCGAGATCGTCGAGTACTGCGTGGCCAAGGGCGTCGGCGTGAAGTTCTCGACCAACGGCGGCCGCATCACCGCCGAGAGCGCCCGCCGGTTGGCGGCGATGGACTACGTCGACATCCAGATCTCCCTCGACGGCGTCGACGAGGCCACCAACGACGCCGTGCGCGGCGAGGGCACCCACGCCCGGGTGCGCCGGGCCATGGACCACCTGCGCGACGCCGACTTCGGCTCGTTCAAGCTCAGCGTGGTCATGACCCGCCAGAACGTCGAGCAGGTCGACGCCTACGAGGCCCTCGCCGACGAGTACGGCGCCGAGCTGCGCCTCACCCGCTTCCGTCCCTCCGGCCGTGGCATCGAGACCTGGCACGACCTGCACCCCACCGCTCAGCAGCAGCGCGACCTCTACCACTGGCTGCTCGAGCGCCCCCACGTGCTCACCGGCGACTCGTTCTTCCACCTCTCCGCGCTGGGCGAGCCCCTTCCCGGCCTCAACCTGTGCGGCGCCGGTCGGGTGGTCTGCCTCATCGACCCCGTCGGCGACGTCTACGCCTGCCCGTTCGTGCTCCACGACGAGTTCAAGGCCGGCTCCATCCGCGACGAGGGCGGGTTCGCCGCCGTGTGGAACTCGAGCGACCTGTTCACCTCGCTGCGCGAACCGTCGTCGCCCGGCGCGTGCGCCTCGTGCGGCAGCTACGACGCCTGCGGAGGCGGGTGCATGGCCGCCAAGTTCTTCACCGGCCTGCCCCTCGACGCCCCCGACCCGGAGTGCGTGTTCGGCCACGGTGAGGACGCCCTCGCCGCCCTCGCCGCCGACGGCGAGGTGGTGCGCCCCACCGTCAGCGCCGACCACTCCAAGCCGGTCAGCCTCACCCGCAAGGGTCGGTCGTCGTTCGACGCCGAACGGGGCCGCCAGGCCGAGCGCACCCTCCTCCCGCTCGCTCCGTCGGGCGGCTGAGCATGGCGCAGGGCCGCACCCCGTGAAGCTGCTCGAGCCCGTCGCTCTCGGGCCGGTCACCGCACCCAACCGCATCCTGTTCGGACCCCACGAGACCAACCTTGGTCGGGGGCGGGCCTTCTCCGAACGCCACCTCGCCTACTACGAGCGCCGCCTGGCCGGCGGCTGCGGCGTCGTCGTGGCCGAAGAGGCGTCGGTGCACCCGAGCGACTGGCCCTACGAACGCGCGCCGCTGGCCGGTGAGTGCGGTCCGGGGTGGGCCGTGTTGGCCGAGGCGGCCCACCGCCACGGCGCGGTGGCCCTGGCCGCCATCGGCCACGCCGGCGGACAGGGGTCGTCGGCCTACAGCCAGCGCGAGCTCTGGGCCCCCTCAGCGGTGCCCGAGGTGAACAGCCGCGAGGTGCCCAAGGTGATGGAGGCAGCCGACATCGACGCGGTCGTCGCCGGCTTCGGCGACGCGGCGTCGTTGGCGGCCTCGTCCGGGTTGCACGGCGTGGAGGTGAACGCCGGGCAGTACTCGTTGGTCCGCCAGTTCCTCTCCGGGCTCACCAACATGCGCGGCGACGACTACGGCGCCGACCGGCTCCGCTTCGCCCGCGAGGTCCTCGCTGCCGTGCGTGCCGCCATCGGCCCCGACCGGGTGCTGGGCATGCGCCTGTCGTGCGACGAATTGGCCCCGTGGGCCGGGCTCACCCCGGAGTCGGCCGCTGAGGTGGCCGCCGCCCTGGCCGAGCACGTCGACTACCTGGTGGTCGTTCGGGGTTCCATCTTCTCGGTCAACGCCACTCGCCCCGACGGCCACACCGAGCCCGGCTTCAACCTCGACCTGGTCCGCCAGGTTCGAGAGGTGGTGCACGCGGTGGCGCCGGAGGTCGTCGTCGTGGCCCAGGGCTCCATCGTCGACCCCGCCATGGCCGAGGCGGCACTGGCCGAGGGTCGGTGCGACGCGGTGGAGATGACCCGGGCCCAGATCGCCGATGCCGAGCTGGTGGCCCACCTCCGCCTCGGGCCCGAACGGGTCCGGCCCTGCATCCTGTGCAACCAGGTCTGCCAGGTGCGCGACGCCCGCAACCCGTTGGTCACCTGCGTGGGCGATCCCCGCTCCGGTCACGAGACCGTCGACCACGACCCCCTCGGGGCCCGCACCGGCACCGGCGCCGCCACCGACGTGCTCGTCGTCGGCGGTGGAGTCACCGGTCTGGAAGCGGCGCGTGTCCTGGCCGAGCGCGGGCACACCGTCCGCCTCGTTGAGCGCACCGATCGTCTCGGGGGCTCGTTGCGGGTGGCCGCGGCCGGCGCCGGACGCCACCACCTGGCGCGCCTGGCCGACTGGCTGGACAACGAGTGCCGCCGGCTGGGGGTCGTCCTCGAGCTCGACACCGACCTCACCCCGGACCAGGTGGAGGCGGCCTCGGCCGCCGGCAGCCGCGTCGTGCTGGCGACGGGGGGCACCGACGTGGCGCCCGCCTTCGACACGGCCGCCGGCGCCGTCGTCCGCTCGGCCGGCGAGGTGCTCGCCGCCCTCGGTGCCGGCGATGTCACCGGCGGCCTGCCGGACGGGCCCGTCCTCGTGTGGGATCCACTCGGCGGGCCCATCGGCGTGTCCGTGGCCGAGTCCCTCGCCCTCGGCGGGCGCCCGGTGGAGATGGGCACCCCCGACGTCATCGGGGGCCAGCTGCTCTCGCGCTCCGGCGATCTCGCCCCCGCCAATGTGCGCCTGGCCCAGCTCGGCGTCACCCTCCACAAGCGGGTGGCTCTCCGTGGTGTCGACGCCGACGGAGCCCGCCTGGAGGACCGCTACACATCGGTCGCCACCACGGTGGCGTGCGTCGCCGTCGTCGACGCGTCGCACCGCGTCCCCGACCTCACGTTGTGGGCGGCCACGGGCGAGCGCCACGCCCGCGCCGGCGACGCCATCGCCCCGCGCACGGTCCACGAAGCCGTCCTCGAGGCCCGGCGGGCCGCCCTCGCCGTCGAGGGCATCGGCCCGGACCCGGGTCACGGCACCAGCGTGCTCACCGGTGCCCTGGCCGGCGGACCCGTCGGCGACCGCGCCGGCCGCGCCGCCACCACCGACCCCACCACCCTCACCGGGGGGCACTGACATGAGCGGCGGCCAGTACCGCTACCTGTTCTCGCCGTTGCGCCTGGGGCCGGTCACCGTCCCCAACCGCATCGTGTTCTCGGCGCACCTCACCAACTACGCCGAGGACGGCATGCCGTCCGAGCAGCACGCCGCGTACTACGCGGCGCGCGCCGCCGGGGGCGCCGGGCTCATCATCACCGAGGAGCACTCGGTCCACCCGACCGACTGGCCCTACGAGAAGATGATCCACGCCTTCCACCCCGAGGTGGTGCCGGGCTACCAGCGCATCACCGAGGCGGTGCACCGCCACGGGGTGCCGATCTTCGCTCAGATCAACCACAACGGCGGCCAGGCGTCGAGCATGTACACCCGTCTGCCTGTGTGGGCGCCCTCCGCGGTTCCCGACCCGTTGTTCCGCGAGGTGCCCAAGGCCGTCGACCGGCGAGAGATCGCCGAGATCGTCGAGGGCTACGCCACTGTGGCCGCCCGGTGCGTCGAGGGCGGCTTCGACGGCATCGAGCTGCAGTGCTCGCACTCGTCGATCGTGCGGGGCTTCCTGAGCCGGGCCACGAACCAGCGCACCGACGCCTACGGGGGCAGTCTCGAGAACCGGGCCCGCATCCTCCACGAGATCGTGGCCGCGGTGCGAGAGGCCATCGGGCGCAACATCGCCCTCGGGGTGCGCCTCTGCGGCGACGAGCTCATCGAGGACGGCATCACCCTCGACGAGACCGTCGAGGTGGCCCGCATGGTCGAGGGCCGAGGCCAGGTCGACTACCTCAACACCTCGATCGGCGTGGCCACCGCCTCGCTGTTCATGATCGAGGCGTCGATGCACATCCCGCCCGAGTACGCCATGTTCATCCCCTCGGCCCTGCGCAAGGCCGTCGACCTCCCGGTGGTCGGGGTGGGCCGGTTCAAGGACCCGCTGCAGGCCGAGAAGGCCCTCGCCGAGGGCCATGCCGACCTCATCGGCGTGGTGCGTGGCCAGATCGCGGATGCCGACTTCGCGGCCAAGGCCCGCTCCGGCAACGCCCACGACATCCGCCTCTGCCTGTCGTGCAACCAGGAGTGCGTGGGCCGCATGGGCCTCAACCGCTGGTTGGGTTGCATCGAGAACCCCCGCACCGGGCGCGAGGCCGAGCTCGGACCGGTCATCCCCGTCGGACGGCCCAAGGACGTGCTGGTGGTCGGCGCCGGCCCCGCCGGACTGCAGACCGCCATCACCGCCGCCCAGCACGGCCATCGGGTCACGGTCGTCGAGCGTGACGACGAACCGGGCGGGCAGGTGCGCTTCGCCGCCAGCGTGCCCAACCGGGCCGAGTTCGGCGACATCGTGCGCAACCTGGTGCACGAGAGCGAACGCCTGGGCGTCACCGTGAAGTACGGCGAGGAGGTGACCCCGGCACTGGTGAGGGCCATGCGCCCCGACGTCGTGGTGGTGGCCACCGGGGCCGTGCCCGTGCGGCCGTGGTGGGCGCCGTCGCCCGACGACGCCGAGGCGGTGCCGGTGGTCGACGTGCTCGATGTGCTGCGCGGCGACGTGCACCCCGAGGGCTCCGTCGTCGTGTTCGACGAACTCGGCTTCCACCAGGCCACCAGTGTCGCCGAGCTCCTCGCCGACCGCGGGTGCGACGTCGAGATCATCACCCCCGGCATGGTCGTGGGCCAGGACCTGGGCATCACCCTCGACCAGGAGAACTTCTGGATCCGGGCCCACGCCAAGGGCATCCGCCAGACCACCGACACGCTCGTCAACGCCGTCGACGGACCCGTCGTGCAGACGATGCACCACCCCACGGGCACCCCGGGCGAACGCAGGCCCGACTGGGTCGTCCTGGCCGTGCCCTACGCCCCCGCCGACGGGCTGTACCACGCCCTTCGCGACGAGTTGGCCGACACCGAGATCGCCGTGCACCGGGTGGGCGACGCCGTGGCCCCCCGCCGAGCCCACACCGCCGTCATCGACGGCCGTCGCGTCGGGTCGGCGCTGTGAGGTCGCCTCGATGAGCCCCAACGGTCGTCCGACCCCTTCCCCAGGGCCCGCCGAAGAGCCTGCGGCCCAGCGGGTCGCGGCCTCGGATCCGCCCGCCGCCAAGAAGCGGGCCGCCAAGAAGCCGGCCGCCAAGAAGACCAACGCCACCACGGCCTCACGACGGCGGTCCGGCGCGGCCAAGGCCGGCGGGCCGTCGATGCTGGCCGTGGTGCCGGTGCGCGACGGCCACCTCCCCCTCGGGGGCGACGAAGCGGTGGCCGAAGCCGGCGGTCGGGCTCTGCTCGTCGGCGACGGCACCGCGCAGGCGGCCGCGGCTCTCGCCAGCGCCCGGGGCACCGTGCAGGTCTGCGAGCAACCCGACTTCGCGCCCGGCGCCTGGGCCGCCGGCCTGGCCGCCACAGTGACCGGCGCCGATGTGGTGATCGTCCCCGCCTCGCCCGATGGGCGCGATCTGGCTCCCCGCCTGGCCGACGTGCTCGGCCGTCCGCTGCTGGCCGGTGCCGTGGCCGTGCGCCCCGACGGCGCCACCGTGGCCCGGCGGGGCGGGCTGGTCACCGAGGCCCACGTGGTGGCGGGCCCGTTCGTGGCCACCCTCCAGCCCGGTGTGCGCGGCGTCGACCGCCACCACGGGCCGGCCCGCAAGCCCCGCACCCGCAAGGTCGATCTCGTGCCCGCCGACGCCGGATCGGTGCCGCCCGATCCCGAGCTGCTCGAGCTGTTGCCCGCCGATCCCTCCACCATGGACCTGGCCGAGGCCCCCCGCCTGCTGGGTGCCGGCGCCGGTCTGGGAAAGCCGGAGGCCATCGAGGTGATGGCCGAGGTGGCGGACTCCCTCGGCGCCTCCACGGGCGGCACCCGGGTGGTCACCGACTGGGGCTGGATGCCCGTCGAGCGCCAGATCGGCACCACCGGCGTCACCGTGCAGCCCGAGCTCTACCTGGCGTTCGGCATCTCCGGCGCGGTGCAGCACACCGCCGGCCTGGGCCAGCCCGAGCACGTCATCGCCGTCAACATCGACGCCAGCTGCCCGATGATGGCCATGGCCGATCTGGCGGTGGTGGCCGACGCCCCGGCCGTGCTGGCGGCCCTGGCCGAGCGCCTGTCCCAGATCACCACCGTCGACGCCCCCACCCAGGGCGACGACAACGAGCTCCAGCCGTCGTTGCCGGCCGGTGCCGTTCCCACCGGGGAGGACCGATCCCGTGGTTGAGCACGCCCCCTCCCGCACGCCCACCATGGTGGCGCCCCCCGAGCGCTACGACTTCGACGCCATCGTGGTCGGGGCCGGCCCGGCGGGCGCGACCGCGGCGCTGGTCCTGGCCCGCGCCGGGCGCTCGGTCTGCCTCGTGGAGCGCGGACCGTTCGCGGGTTCCAAGAACGTCTACGGGGGCGTGATCTACGCCCGCATCCTCGACGAGCTCATCCCCGGCTGGTGGGACGAGGCCCCCGTGCAGCGCTGGGTCACCCGCCGGGCCACGGTGCTCATGACCGACCACCAGGCCCTCACCGTCGACTACCGCACGTCGGCCTGGGGTGAGCCCCCGTACAACGGCGCCACCGCGTACCGCCCGGACTTCGACGCCTGGTTGGCCGACAAGGCGGTGGAGGCCGGCGCCGTGCTGGTCACCTCCACCACGGCGCGGGGTCTGCTGGTCGACGAGCTCACCGGCCAGGTGTGCGGCATCCGCACCGACCGTCCCGACGGAGACCTCACTGCCCGGGCCGTCATCGCCTGCGACGGCGTCAACAGCTTCCTGGCCAAGGAAGCCGGCATGTACCTGCACCCCGAGCCCGAGCACTTCACGCTCGGGGCCAAGGAGGTGCTGGCCCTGCCCCGCGAGGAGATCGAGAAGCGCTTCGCCCTGTCGGGCCGAGAGGGCGCCGACTTCGAGATCGTGGGCTGCACCCAGGGCATCCCCGGTGGCGGGTTCGTCTACACCAACCTCGACACCGTGGCGGTGGGCGTCGTGGTCAGCCTCACGGGCCTGTCGGCGTCGGGCATCCGACCCGAGGAGCTGATCGCCGGCCTCAAGGCCCACCCCATGATCGCCCCGCTGGTCGAGGGGGCCGAGCTCAAGGAGTACTCGGCCCACCTCATTCCCGAGGGGGGCTACGACACCATGCCCGAGCTCACCGGCGACGGCATCCTCGTGGCCGGCGACGCAGCATGCATGTGCCTGGCCGCCGGGATCTGGTTGGAGGGCGTGAACTTCGCCATCGGCTCGGGGGAGGCGGCCGGGCGGGCGGTCGACGAGGCGCTGGCCATGGGCGACACGTCCGCCGCGGGGCTGGCCGGCTACCGCCGGCGCCTCGAGGGCGGTTTCGTGCTCCAGGACCACCGCAAGCTGCGCCGGGCCCCCCACCTGGTGCTCTCCGACCGGGTGCAGAACGCCTACCCCACCCTGGCCTGCGATCTGGTCGAGCAGCTGTTCACGGTCACCAACCCGGTGCCCAAGAAGGGCGCGGTGAAGGCCTTCCTCGAGGGCTACCAGCGAGCCGGGCTCAAGGTCGGCGACCTGGCCCGCGACGGCTGGGCCGCCATCCGCACCTTCGGCTGAACCCGGCGTGTGCCCGCACGCCTGGACCCATCGACGCTCTCGCCGCTGGCACCCGACCAGCGTGTCCTCACACGGCACTTCGGTGACGGTCGCTCGCGCGACGTTGGGCCTGTCGCAGAGCGACCTCTGTCGCTGAGAGCACTGAAACCACCGGCGCCGGCGGAAGGGTTGCGTCACCCCCTGCGCGCGGGCACAGTGACATCGGTGAGGGCAGTGCTGATCTTGTTGGTCCTCGGAGCATGGGGGGCCTGTGTGGCCGGAGCGGTCGGCATGAGCACCTTCCTCATCGCTGCGGTAGCACGCCGGGTCAGCGGTCGGCCAGCAGTCGAGCTTCCCCGCGGCTCAACAGTCGGGTTCACGCTGTATGCAGCGGCGATGGCCGTCGCCGCAGCCGGGCTCGCCGGCCTGGTGCTGTCCGGCGGCAACAGCGGCACCTCCGGCACGCCGCTCAGCGCCGCCGCGTGGGCTGCGCTTCCCGCATGGGCGGCGGTCACCGCCGTAGCTGCCGCCGTGCTCGCCTGGAAACCCGCTCCTCGGGTCTGATTGATCGGCCCTCAGGCCCAAAGGGAGCAGCGAGTCTCGGCACACCCTGCCCCAGACCGCCGGGCGGGGGCGCGTATGACAGCTGCCGTCAGGTAGCCAGTTCGCGCAGGCCGTCGAGTGTTCTGACGGTGATGCCGAGTTCGTCGAGGAGCGGCCCGTCGTCGCACAGTCGAGCAGTCAACTCGGGCTCACACTCCCCAAGCGCGAGGGCCGCTTCGGCCATCACCTCGACAGGGTTGAACTGATCGGCCGAAATCCGCCCCTGTAGATGCGACACCGCACCCTCGCTCGCCACCGGCTTGATGGGTTGGAGTGCGTTGACGCGGATGCCGGTGCCGTAGAGCTCGATACCGAGCAGGTTCGAGTAACGGTTGAGGGCGGCTTTGCTCGAGCCGTAGGCACCCTGGGTGGTACCCATGGGCGACCACGGGAACGGAGGCGGGCCTGGCGTCAACTCCGAGCTGCTCGACGAGATGTTGATGATCCAGCCTTCGCGTCGTTCCCGCATCGATGGGATGACGGCCTGGGCCAGATCGACCGGTGCGTGGAAGTTCACCTCGAGCATGATCCGACGATGCTTCAAGCTCAGCTCGGCGGCGGGTCGGTGGATGCCGGCAGCGGCATTGTTGATCAGCACGTCGATCGGTCCGTCGAGAAGAGCCTCGCTCTCGCCAATCACACGAGCACGATCCTCGGGATCAGCCAGATCCGCGACCAGCGGAAACACCATCGAGCCGTAGCGGGAGCATCGCTCGACGGTCTCATTGAGACTGCCGTGCAGTTCCTTGATCGGATCGAGCGTGCGGGCAGTGACCACGACGCTGGCACCCTCGGCCGCATACCGCTCGGCCATACCAGCCCCGATCCCACGGCTTGCCCCGGTAACAATGATCCTACGACCCGAGAATCTCCCCACCGCCGCACCCTAACGGTCCGGCGCAGAGTCGAGATGGAGTGGAGCGGGAGCTGACGTCGACGATGCGCCGCGGCGTCCCAGATCGCCGGCTCAGGGGGCGCAGTCGACGGCGATGGCGAGCGGCCTGGCACACCTGCGCGATCCGGCTGCTGGCTCGGCGGCGATGCTCAGCGCGTTCCCAGGTCTCAGCGGGGCGGCGCCTCGGCGGCACAACGGAGGCAATGGCTCGCGGTGACCAGTGCGTCGAGGCGCTCGGAGGCGATCTCGTCACCGCAGCGCAGGCACCGCCCGTAGGTGCCCTCACGCAGACGCGCCCGGGCCTGGTCCAGCTCGACCAGCCGCTTCTGCGCCTGGCGGAGCATCGCGGTGGCCTTGGCTCGCTCGTAGGCATTGGTCGCGCCCTCGGGATCGTGCTCGTCGTCGTTGTTCGACAGCGACATCGACTCGACGATCTCGTCCAGTTCGACGGACAGAGCGCCGACCAGGTGAGTGGCCTCGGCGTGCTCGCGGCCGATCCGCTGTTCGGCTCTGGGCCGGTCGATCTCTTCCACGTCTCGTTCCTATCGGTGCCTCAGCCGAACGGCGACACCCCCTGAGGATCTGTTCGAATCGCTCCAGTCGTCAATGAAAGAAAGAGCAATCATGTTGGATCTCGAACATGTGTCTGATAGCATGGCTCGCATGTTCGAAGGGGCTGGGACCGGGGGGATGGGCGACACCGCCGACGTCAGCGCGGCCGCCCTCGGCGGCGGGCCTGATGCGAACGGCCCCACCCTCGCCGGGCCCGGTGCGGGCGGCGAGCACCTCGGCCCCGGTGATCGATCGGGCGCGGGTGAGGGTGCCGACGTTTCGGCGGGCTTGGCGGTCTCTGATGGTGAGTTGGTGGCGTTGTCGCGGCGTATCGATGGGTTGGAGGCGCGGCGGGTGGTGGGTCTGGTGGGGTTCTTCGCCGCTGATGGGCACCGGGCTGAGGGGTTCGGTACCAAGGCGTCGTGGGTGCGGGCCCGTCTGGGGTTGACCGAACCGGCGGCTCGGGGGTTGTTGGTGCGGGTGGCCCGCATGGCTGTCTGGTCCGAGATGCGGTCGCTGTGGCAGCGCGGTGAGTTGACGGGGGCGCAGGTGGAGATGGTGTGCCGGTTGATCCCGAAGTCGTTGGTCGAGCTGTACGCCGAACACGACGCAGTGTGTTCGCCGGTGCTGGTCGGGTTGTCGTTGGCGGACACCAAGGTGGTGGTGGAGGACTGGGTGTGCCGTGCTGATGCGGTCACCGACGCGGATCCGGCGGCGTTGGAGGCTCCGCCGGTGGTGGCGCCGTCGGAGACGCAGTGGGCGCGCACCATCGGCGATCGTGGCGAGCAGCGCAGCACCTTCGCGCCGGGAGATGCCACCGTGATCGAGAACGCCCTACGGGTCGCGGAGAGGGCTGATGAACCTGGTGAGGTGCGTACCGCGGCGCAACGCCGGGCCGAGGCGTCGGTGGCGATCGCCCAGTTCTTCCTCGACCACCACGACAACCCCGATCGGCGTCCGGGGCGTCAGCATCCTCACATCCTCGCCGTCGCCGACCTCGATGCTCTGGCTGGGTCGGTGTTGTGGGGCGCCGGGATCACCACCGCCGCGCAGCTCCAAGCCTGGTGCGCCCTGCACGGGTACACGGCGGCCACCGAGGCGTTCCTCACCCACGCCCTGGCCCAGGGTTCGACGGTCATCCGCACCCTGGAGGGTCGCGCCCTGTCGCCGCAGGTGGTCAACGACCTGTTCGGGGAAGGCACCACCCTGGCCCGGTTGTTGACCGTGGACGGCCAGGTGATCGACCACGGCCGATCGATCCGCCTGGCCACGCCGACGTTGCGTGACGCGATCCTCGCCCGTGACGGCACCTGCCGGTTCCCCGGCTGTCACGCCCCGGCGGCGTGGGTCGACATCCACCACATCGACGCGTGGAACAACGGTGGTGGCACCGCCATCGCCAACCTGGTCGCCCTCTGCGGCGCCCATCACGGTCTGGTGCACCGCAAAGGCCACGGGCTCAGCGTCGAACCCGACGGCACCGTCGTGTTCACGTTCCCCGACCGCCCACCCGTGCTGTCACCACCCCCGAGACGCACCCGACCACCCCGACTGCCACTCGACCACCCCACCGTCGACGCTCTCACCCCCCACCCCTTCACCCCACCCACCGGCACCCGGCCCGACGAGGGCAGGTTCGAGGGCACCAGGATCGACGAGGCCAGGCCCGACGAAGCCACCGATGGACACGGTGACCTGGTCGTGCCCGGCGAGTTCATCGACGTCTTCGACCCGGCCCCGACCCCAGCCACGGCCGGGGTGCGCGAGAGGGCCGAGAAGACCGAGAGCGCCGAGCTGACCGAGATCGTCGAGATCCTCGACGAGGTCGTGGCCCTGCTCACCAGCGGCGCCCTCGGCCCCCACGACACCGACGGCGAACCCCTCGACGACGACGCCGTCGACGCCCTCATCCGCCACCGAGCCCACCAACTCGTCCGAGCCGCCTGACCCACCGAGCCGACCGCCTCCACCTCTCGGTGCGAGTGATCCCTCGGGCGTGACCCGGTGGAGCCGGGGCCAGTAGCCCTGGCGGCACGGAGGGATCGTTGCGACTTCCAGGTCGTGGCGAAAGCGACCCCTGCAGGACCACCGCCGAGCAGGGCGCGGGAGCGGCGAAGGAGTGGCTGCTCGCCGTCCAGGCTGCGGAATGGCGCCGGACGGGGTGAGGGGCTGACGACCGGCGGTCACCCGCTCGCCGGACGCGACAGTGCGGCCCCGTGGGGCCGCACTGTGCGGGGGGTCTGTGGTTCACCGGCGGTCCAGGTTCGCCGGCTCCCGTGTGGGGTGGGTCAGCTGGCGCAGGCGGGCACGAAGGGCAGCAGCACCGTGTCGATGGCGTGGATCACGCCGTTGCTGGCGTTCACGTTGAACGGGGTGGTCACACCCACGGTCTGGCCGGCACCGTCGGTGAGCGTCAGGTCCGGGTTGGCGGTGATCGAACCGGCGGCCAGCATCGGCACGGTCTTGGCGTTCTGGCCGAAGACGCTGTTGGAGAACCGGCGGCCGTCGGTCACGTGGTAGAGCAGCACGGCCTCCAGGGTGTCGGCCCCCTCGGGGCTGGTGAGGAAGGTCACGCACTCGGCCGGCAGCTTGGCGAAGGCACCGTCGGTGGGGGCGAACACCGTGAGCTTCGAGTCGGTCTGCTGCACGGCGGCGTCGAGGCCGGACAGGTCGAGCAGGGCGGTGAGGGTGGTGAAGCTGTCGCTGCCGGAGGCGATGTCGTAGATGGTGGCGGCGCCGGGCTTGCCGGGCACCACGCCCGGCTTGCCGCCGCGAGCGGCGGCCGGGGCGGCGAGCAGGCCGAGGCCGATGGCGGCCATGACGAGGACGGCGAGGATCTTCTTCATGAGGTGGGCTCCCTGGTGAGCGGTTGTGTGACGTTTATCGCTAATTGCCGCGATGCCGTTCCTACGGACCCGGGATCCGGCGCGGATGAACGACCGAGATGAACAGCAGGTGCCGACCAGGCGTCCCGTGGGCCGTCACCGGGCGTGGCCTCCCGGGTTCCGGACTGACCGGGGCCGGGTTCTGGAAGGATGGGCGCCGCCGGGGCGGGGGCCTCGGACCGCAGTGCCGGACGGGTCTGCGGCATCGAAGGGGGACCACATGGGCGACACCGCGGCGACCGCGATGCAGGAGCTCTCGGCGTTGATCGCGGCGATCGACGCCGACGCCGACCACGAGCGGTGGAACTTCTCCACCGACCTCGACCGGGCCGGCTACCGCGAGTTCGCCATGCACGCCCTGCACCACGGGCTGCAGTTCTGGTTGGAGGCCGACCCGCAGCGGCCGCGCTGGTACCGCTGGTTCTCGCCCACCAAGAAGCTGCTCGGCGACAACCCGGACTCCATCTACTTCGGTACGGCGATCGACCCGACCCGCCGCTACCGGATCCGGGGCAACCTCGCAGGTGCCTGCTACACGTCGTTCACCGTCGAGCTCGGCACCGCGGGTGGCGGCATGTCCCGCCAGCTCGGTGCCACCCTCAACGACGATGAGTTCGACGTCGACCCCGATGGCAGCTACGAGCTGATCGCGTCACCCGACGAACCGGCGAGCGGTCCCCGAAACTGGCTGCGCCTCGACGAGGGCGCCGGCTCGGTGACCACCCGGCACTACTTCGAGTGGCGCCACAGCGCCAACCTCGACCCCAACCTGGTGGTGCCGCTGTCCATCACCCCGCTCGACGACCCCGGCCCGCCCCCCGTGCCCGACGACGCCGCGGTGGCCGCCAACATTCGGCGGGTCGTCACCTTCCTGCGCTCGGTCACCGTCGACTGGGGCCACGACCCGATGCCACCCGGCGCCATCCCGTGGGTCTCGGCCGAGCCCAACGTGTTCACCAACCCGCCGCCCGACGACGGGAACCTCGGCATCGGCTACGCGGCCGCCGACAACGTCTACCGCAGCGCCCGATGGCAGCTGGCCCCCGACGAGGCGCTCGAGATCCGGGGGCGGTTCCCCCGGTGCCGCTTCGCCAACATCGTGCTGTTCAACAACCACATGCAGACTCCCAACTACGACCGGCGACAGGTGTCGCTCAACCGGGTGCAGACCGAGCACGGGCCCGACGGCAGCTTTCGGATGGTCCTGGCGCACGAGGACCCGGGCGTGCCCAACTGGCTCGACACCCGAGGCCTGCCCCACGGCACCATGTTCTGGCGCTTCCTGCTGCCCGAGGAGGCGCTCACCCCCCTCGAGACCCGGGTGGTGAAGGTGGCCGACCTGTAGGGGAGCCGTCGCCGGCTTCGACCCAGGCTCGACCGCTGTTTCGTCGACGGAGTTGGGAGGGCGCGGGCCGGGCGCCATCATCGAGGTGGTGCACCGCTCCTCGACGACCACCCTCCCGGGTCCGGGCCGCCTCGATCCGCGGGTGGCGCCGGCCTCGTGATCGGCCAGGCCTGGCATCGGGCGGCCGACCGCGCCCGACGGGCGCAGCACCGGGCCCGTGGAGTGCAGGACCGGGCCCGTCGGTCGGCGCCGAGGACCTGGGCCTTCGGCCAGGAGCTGGCTCGCGAGTGGCGGGAGGACCGCGTCGGGGGCCTGGCCGCCGAGGTGGCCTTCTTCGGGATGTTGAGCCTCTTCCCTGCGCTGCTGGCGCTCACGTCGGTGCTGGGGGTGCTCGACGCGGTGACGGGCGGCGATGTCGCCGACCGGGCGCAACAGCAGGTGGTGACCGCGCTCAGCGACGTCCTTAGCGACCAGGCCAGCGGCACCGTGGACGCGGTCGACGCCCTGTTCGAGACGTCGAGCCCCGGTGTGCTCACCATCAGCGTGGTCCTCGCCCTGTGGGCGGCCTCCCGTGGCTTCGCCGCCCTGGTGCGGGCCCTCGACATCGCCTACGACCTGCCCGAGCATCGCTCGTGGGTCCGCCTGCGCCTCGTCGCCGTCGGCCTGGCGCTCGGTTCGGTCGTGATCGGGGCCGCGCTGTTGGCCATGTTGGTGATCGGTCCGCTCCTCGGCACCGGCCAGGCGGTGGCGGACTGGTTGGGCCTCGGCGACGGCTTCGCCACCTTCTGGGACTGGGTGCGCTGGCCCACGATGGTGGTGCTCGTCGTCGCGTGGGCGGCCACGGTCTTCCACATCGCCCCGAACCACTCGACGCCCTGGCGCTGGGACGTGCCCGGCGCCCTGGTCGCGGCTGCGTCGTGGATCCTCGTGTCCGTGGGCTTCCGGGTGTACCTGGGCCTGGCGGGCGAGGCCAACCAGGTGTTCGGGCTCCTCGGGGGCGGCCTCATCGCCCTCATGTGGTTCTACCTGTTGTCCGTCGGCGTGCTGCTCGGCGGCGAGGTCAACGCCATCCTGGCCGTGCGACGCCTCACCGACGGTGAGGCCCCCGCAGAGGTCGCGGCTGCGGCGGACGCCGAGGATCCGGCCTGAACGGGGCGGCCTGAACGAGCCCGATCCGAGTGGACGGGGTCAGGCCTTCAGGTCGGCGAACTTCACGACCTCGGCCACGGGGGTCTCGATGTCGCCCTCGGGGAGGAAGAACCGGAAGAACACCGTGCCCAGGGGCCGCCCTTCGGTGTCGATCCAGTTGGGCAGGCCCGGATCCTCGTGGGCCAGGACCAGGCGGAAGCTGCCGTCGGCCTCGAGGGTGGTGTTGGCCCGGTTCCGGCTCACCTGCCGGTTGACGTAGTCGTACATCTGCGACCACCGGTTCCACAGGCACACGTTGGCGAAGCGGCACTCGGGCCAGCGCCCGGTGATGACCAGGGCCTCGTCGGGGCCGATCAGGTACGGGAACATCGAGTAGGCCGCGTCGACGGCGGCGAAGGCCATGTCGCCGGGCACGACCGGCTTCGGGATCTCGTTGGGGGTGATGGACACGAACGGTGCCGGCGGCCCGGCGTCGGGGTCGCGGGGCGGTTGGTCGACGGTCTTGCCCCGCACGTGGTTGGTGACCCGCTGGATGGCTCGAGCGACGCGCTCGTCGCCCCACCGGGGAGGGGGAGGGGGCGGGTCGAGGACCTCGATGCTCAACGGCACGTGGAGGGTCTGGGAGGCCGACGCCGAGTGGGGCCACTCGAAGTAGTGGCGGGTCGTGATGCGGCCGCCGTTGGCTCCGATGTCCATCCAGTTGCGCTCGGCGGGCTCACCGCCCAGCCGGATCTCGTAGTTGCCGTCGGGGTCGATGTCGATCTGGGTGTCGTTGAGCACCCCGGAGTTGTGGGTGGCGTAGGCGCCGTCGGCGGCCCCGGCCTCCATGGTGAACGAGGTGTAGACGGCGCCGGCCAGGTTGCCTCTGACGATGTAGGTGCGACCCGGCGCCACCGGGGTCTCGTAGTACACGGCGTCGCTGTTGTCGCCGGTGAACGAGCGGGTGGGCGACACGATGCGGTGGAAGACCGGTCGGTCCGGGTCGAACTCCTGGTGGGAGTACAGAGCGCTCTGGAGGATGTGGGTGAGGTTGCGGAAGCCCTCGGCCACGTCGTCGTCGCTCATGCCCGGTCCGGGCACCACCCAGTCGTCGGCTGCCTCGCGCAGTGAGGCCAACAACTCGTCGAACGCAGCGCGCGACCGGAGCTCGCTCATCTCATCCCCCCATGGACGTCGGAGCGTGCATCCTCGCGGATGGGCTCCGTCTCTGCACGCAGGACGAGCGGTGAGGAAGTCGGTCCGTCGTCGTTCCGCTCGTGCTCCGCCTGTCGCTCGCTGGGCGCGCCGCACCCGTCCCCGGACGCGACGACGGCCGCCGGAGGCGGCCGTCGTGATCGGTGTGCACCGGTGCCCGAGGAGGCCCCGGCGGGGTCACTCGTGGCGGGCGGGCGCCCCGGCGGACTCGTCGGCGAAGCGTTCGGCGGCCTCGCTCTCGTCGCCGCCGGTCTGCTCGAGGAGGTCCTCGGCGAGCTCTTGGTCCTGCTTGCCGGCCTGGCCGATGGACTTGTCCTGGTAGCCGGGCTCGCGGTACTTGGCGTCGGGGTCGGTGCCGGTCGGGGTGTCGGTGCCGGGGGTGGGTTCGTTCGCCATGTCGTCCTCCAGGGATCGGGCCGCAGGTGCGGCGGGGCGTGGGACGTCCCTACCCGGATCGTCCCGGCGGCGGACGTCGCCGACCCGGTACGGTCGCCATCAGCCGCAACCGCGGGTCGACGAGGGGGATGCATGGGGATGGACGAGAGCCGCCTGGCCGAGACGGTGGAGTACGTGGCGCTGCGACGGTTGCAGAACCGCTACGCCGACATCGTGACCCGTCGCGAGTGGCCCGAGCTGCACCAGATCATGCGTCCGACGTGCACGCTCGACCTCGACCTCGGCGACCGCACCATGCGTCACGAGGGACCAGCGGCGATCGGCGACTTCATCGGCACCGAGCTGCAGCGCTTCTCGTTCTTCGAGTTCGTGATCCTGAACACCGTGATCGACGTGCGCGTCGACGACGGCCACGCCGCCGGGCGGATGTACATGCAGGAGCTGCGCCAAGACGTCGAGGGCGGCCGGCGCACCAACGCCTTCGGCGTGTACCACGACGTCTTCGAGCGCGACGCCGACGGTCGTTGGTGGTTCGCCCGCCGTCGCTACGCGTCGTACTCGCGCACCGCGGTCGAGGGCCCCGAGAACGAACAGGTGGTCTTCGACCTCCCGGTCATCGCCCTCGACGCCCTCTGACCGCAGCGGAGATCAGGCCTCGTCGCGGGGGCGCAGCACCAGCTGTGGCGACGCGTTCCCGTTGCCCGACGGGTCGGGCACGACGTCGAGGGTGAGCTCCGAGAGCTGGTCGTCGAGCTCGGGGTCGACGATGAGGGTGGTGCCGTGCTGCTCGGTGACGCGGTCGCCCTCGGCCGGCTGGGCGAAGTCGATGCCGAGTCCCACCTCGCCTTCCGGCGACTGGGCGGGGAAGATCCGAACGCCCAGCTCGTCGGGGTAGAGGTTCTGCTTGCGGACCTCTTCGAGGCTGGCGGCGGCGGCGGGCGTGCACGTGAGCATGTGCGGTCTCCTTCGCATCGGTGAACGACTCACCGTAGGGAGACCGTGGTCGAGACCCAACGGGGGGCGGCCGGCGCCGTCCTGGGCGGTGCGCCTCAGCCGTAGGCGGCCACCAGCTCGGCACCGATGCGGGCGAGGTGGTCGCGCATCTCGGCCGGCTCGACGATCTCGAGGGTGGCGCCCCAGCCGGCCAGCTCGGCCGCCATGCCATAGGGGTGGCCGCCCTCCACCTCCACCTGGACACGTCCATCGGATGTCGTCGGACCGATGCGCAGACGAGCACCGAGCACCATGCGCATGATCTCGAGCCGCTCGGGGTCGGCCAGGCCCCGGGCCGTCACCGAGGACCAGCGGGCGACCACCTCGGCGGTGACCGACGCCCAGGCTGCGTCGAGGTCGAAGTCGTCGGGGCGCACGACCGGCTCGCCGGTGGGGTCCACCGACGTGACCCGATCGACGCGGAAGGTGCGCGAACCCGCCTCGGTGTCGGCGACGAGGTACCAGACCCCGCGCTTGGCGGCGAGCCCCAGCGGGTGGACTCGCCTCGTCGTGGCGTCCCCCGATCGGGCCACGTAGCCGAGGTCCACCTGCTCGCCGTGGACGACGGCCTTCTGGAGGGAGTCGAGGTGGGGCGGCGGGTGCTCCCCGGCCGGGCGCGTGTGGCCCCATCCCATCGGGTCGACCACCACCGCCGCCGATGCGGCCTCCGCCGCCGGGCGGAAGGGCTCCGGCAGGGCCTGGACGAGCTTGCGCAGGGCCGCCTTCACCTGCGGGGTGGCGGCCGAGGCGGGACCGGCCACGAGGAAGAGCGCTCGGGCCTCGTCGGCGGTGAGGCCGGTGAGATCGGTGCGGGCGCCGCCCACCAGTCGCCAGCCACCGTTGCGGCCCCGCTGGCTGTAGACCGGCACGCCGGCCATGGCCAGCGCCTCGAGGTCCCGACGGGCCGTGCGCTCGGAGACCTCCATCTCCTCGGCGACCTCGGCGGCGGTCACCGTGCCGCGGGCTTGGAGCAACAGCAGGACGGAGAGCAGACGATCGGCGCGCACGGGACCATTGTCGCGAGTGAACCGGCCACACACTGGCCGGTTCTCTCCGGGAAGATGGTCGCCATGGACACCGACACCGACACCGACACCGACACCGACACCGACACCCCTGCCACCGCGGCCGAGCCCGGCGCCGGGCCGACGGCGGCGCCCTTCGGCGACGACGACCCGCGCATGGCCTTCGCCCGGGCGGTGGGGACCGCCCGCCAGGTGATCGGGGCCGTCGAACCCGACCACCTCGACCGACCCACCCCGTGCGACGCCTTCGACGTCCGTGAGCTGCTCGCGCACCTCACGGCCGTGCTGCGCCGGGTGGCCGTGATCGGCGGCGGCGGGAGTCCTTTTGAGGTCCCCGACCAGGTCACCGACGTGGCCGACGACGGGTGGGCCGAGGCGTGGGTCGCGGCCGCGCACGCGGTGCAGGGGGTGTGGACCGACGACGTGCTCGATCGTTCGGTGCAGGTGCCGTGGCGGCCCATGTCCGGTCGCGAGGCGCTGGGCATCTACACCTGTGAGGTCACTGTGCACACCTGGGACCTGGCCCGGGCCATCGATCAAGAGGTGGACTGGGACCCGCTCGCCGTCGCCGCCGGCGAGGCGGCCATCCGCGCCGAGCTGCCCAACCAGGGTCGCCATGAGATGTTCGAGGCGGCTCGGGCCGCGATGCCGGCCGAGGCGGACGGGTGGCCCGATCCCTTTCTCGCCGCCGCGCCGGTTGCCGTCGACGCCCCCGCCATCGATCGGCTGGTGGCCTACAACGGCCGCCCGCCGCAGTGGCCGGCGTCGTGAGCAGCACCGCGTGGGCCCGGCGACCGCCCGTCGGCGGGCCGGACGTCGATCACCTGATGTCGATCAGTCGATGGGGAAGACCCGGTTGCGTCCGGCGCGCTTGGCCCGGTACATGGCGTGGTCGGATCGCGCCAGCAGGTCGTCCAACGTCTCGCCGGGCCGGGCCAGCACGACCCCGACGCTCAGCCCCACCAGGAGGGTTCCGGTGCTCAGCTCCAGTGGCTCTCGGATCCGGCGGCGCAGCCGTTCGGCGATCTGGACGGCGTGGTCGAGGTCGGCGACCCCGTCGAGCACGGCCAGGAACTCGTCGCCTCCCATGCGCCCGAAGACATCGCCGCTGCGGATGACCGACGGGGCCTGGCGGGCGATGGAGCGCAGCACCTCGTCGCCGGTCGCGTGACCCCAAGTGTCGTTGATGTCCTTGAAGTGGTCGATGTCGCAGAAGAGCGCGGCCAGCTCGCCCGAACGGTCGGTCGCCGCCAGTCGGGTGGAGAGGTGGTCGATGACCTCGGCCCGGTTCGCCAGCCCGGTGAGCTCGTCGGTACGGGCCCGGCGGTCGAGGGCCTCGGAGGCCATGCTGCGCTCGGTCACGTCCCGCCAGGTCACCACCACGCCGTCGCCTGCCTTGGCCGAGCGGACGTCGTAGCGCCGGCTCTGGTGGAGGACGCCCGGAGGGCTGACCAGGTCGTCGAGGACGAGGGCTGGCCCACCGTCGACGACATCGGTCCAGGACTCGATGAGCGTGGAGAGGTCCGCGCCGGGGAAGTGGTCCCCGAGGCGACTGCCGACCAGGTCACCCGGGCCGAGGCCCTGGTCCTCGGCAGCGGCCCGGTTGGCTTCGACGCAGCGGAAGTCGACCACCTGGCCGTCGCGTCGTTCGGCCACGAGTAGGACGCAGGGGTCCATGAGCGCGTCGAAGGTGGTCCTGAGCAGGGCCTGGGCCTCGCGCAGGCGTTCTTCGGAGGTGGCCAGTGCGGCGGAGGCGTCCTCGGCGTCGCGACGGGCCTGCTTCTCCTGGTCGAGCAGACGCCGCTCGGTGGAGATGTCGTCGAAGACCCAGATCCGCCCTGACAGGCCGGCCCCCTGCAGAGGGGTCGTGCTCACGCGGAGGTGGGTGGGTGGGTCGTCGAACTCCCAGAGCCAGTCCTCGATGCTCGCCGAGGGATTGGCGAGGTGCTCGTTGGCCCTGCGCTCGAGGGCTTCGGGGTCGCGAGACCGGCGGCGGAGCCGGCCGATGGCCTCGGCCAGGGCGGCGGCGGCCACGTCGCCGGAGTGGAGGTCGAGCAGGTCGGCGGCCGCTGCGTTGAGCCAGCCGCGGTCGCCGGCGTCGTCGATCATGACGAGCGCGTCGTCGAGGGTCGTGAGCACGGCACGGAGGCGGACAGCGTCGGCCTCGGCCGCCAGGCGCAGACGGCACTGAGCCGTCCGTCGGGCCAGCATGGCAGTGTCGAGCCCCTCAAGGGCGGCGTCCGCGTCCGGGCGCGCGGGGAGGTCGGTCCACAGGATCACCAGCTCGGCGCGGGCCGGCGCGAGGTGGGTGTGGTGGACGGCGACCGGCGGCCCGCCGAGCGCGAGGCGGACGCTTGTCGGCACCAGGGTGGCGAGGCGCACCGGGTCGCGCTCGACGGCGGGCCCCGACGTCCGGGTGAACGCGGTCGGTTGCACCGGCCACGGCGCCCCGGGCCCGAGCAGGGAGGCGGGCGCGGAGGCCAGCACGGCTGGGGTGGCGCGATGCACGGACTCGACGACGAGCGCGGCGCTCGCCCCGAAGTCGTCTCGCGCTCGATCGAGGGCGGCCACCAGGCTCCCGTCGTCGGCGAAGCTCACGGTCCGAGGAAGACGTCGATCGGTGCGATCACGGAAGCGGGGTCGACCACGTGGGGGAAGTGACCCTCCACGTCGATCTCGGCGAAGTGGCCGTCGGCGACCGCATCGGCCAACCATCGGGCGGCCTTGGTGGGGACGGCCGGATCGGCGACGCCGTTGAGCACCAGCGTCGGGGTGGACAGAAGGCTCATCTCGGCCCGGAAGTCGCTGAGGAAGGCGGCGCGGAAGACGGTGAGCGCCACGTCGGGTTGGTAGCGGGCCAAGGACCGAGCGAACTCGGTGCCCAGGTCGGGCCGGTCCGGTTGGGCCATGACGTGGGAGGCGAAGCCCGCCGACCAGAGGGTGAAGTCGCTGGCGATGGCCCCCAGGAGCTGTTCGATCGCCTCCTGGGTGAAGCCGCCGACGTAGCCAGTGGTCGGGTCGTCGACATAGCGCGCGCTGGCGCCGAGGAGGACCATCCGGTCGAAGAGCCCCGGGTCGGCGGCCGAGGCCAACGCGCCCGCCATGCCGGACATGGAGTGGCCCACGTAGAAGGCGTTGCGCAGCTCGAGCTCGGCGCACAGCTGGGCGAGGTCGTCGGCGAAGCCGACGATGCTGGCGTGGCGGACGGGGGAGAACAAGGCTGGGTCGCTGCGCCCCGAGCCGGCGATGTCGAAGGTGATGACCTGGTGGCGGTCGGCGAGGTGCTCGGCCACCGCCGCCCAGTGGGACTGGTCGCCGCCGAGCCCGTGGGCCATCACCACGGTCGTGGGCCCTTCACCTCGGCGGGTCACGGCGTGTGCGTCGGCCAGTCCCATGGTCCTCCGTTCCCCCGGGCGCTCGAGAACGAGCGCCCGGCCAGTATGCCGCGGCCTCAGGGGCCGGGCTCGGGCTCGTCCTCGTCGTCGGTCGGCTCGGGGAGGGTGAAGGGAAGCGGTTCCTCGTCGGCCCCCACGGCGGTGACGCGGCGCTGCGTGCGAGGAGCCCCGGCGGCACCGATGAGGGTCAGGGCCTCGAACGCGATCGTCATGGCATCGGTGCCCGGAGGGTGACGATGGGTGGCGCCGCCGCCGTCCTCGTCGAGCTGCCACCCGCGCCGGTCGAGGGCCTCGGCGACGTTGTTGGTGCGGCTCTTGGTGAGCTCGGCGAAGCGCACGCCCAGCACGAGGTGCCCGCCGGGCATGGCCGTGAGGGTGAACCGGTGCCATCCCTCGGGCGCGGCGACGGTGGCCACGGCGGCGACGTCGCGCTCCATGACGTGGCCGCGCAGGTCGACGATCACGTCGGTGAGCACGCCGACGGCGTCGAGGTCGGTCAGGTCGAGCACGACGTGGTCGGTGGTGGGCATGGCCCCAGCCTGCCAGCGCCGGCCGAGGGTCGGGCGCCGGCGGGATGGTGAGGTGGCGATGCCCCACTCCCTCAGCGGCTGGGCGTGAGGTCGAGGAGGTCGAGGGTCGTGGTCTCGGCGAAGCGCCCGGGACCGTCGAGCTCGATGTCGCGCTCGATCCGCAGGGGGACCCCCAGCTCCCGGTCCAGCCACTGGCGCTCCGTCCAGTGCCCGGCCAGATCTCCGCTGGCGGTCAGGTCGAGCACCAGCCGCTCGGCGGTGCGAGCCTCGCCCGCCACCCCGAGGGTCTCGGGCGCCCCCCAGCGGGCCGTGCCGATGAGATCCACGGCCAGGGTGGTCCCGGCCACCTCGAGGCGCAGGGCGCACTGCACAGCCCGAGGGCCGTCCCCGGGGCGACCCAGGCTCCCCTCGGTGCACTCGGTGGCGCCCCGGGTCGTGAAGCCGGCGACCTGCTGGAACTTCGACTGGGCGGTCAGGACCAGACCGCCCTGGTCGTCTCGGCAGTAGGTGCTGGATTCGGTGTGCTCGGACATGAGGTTCAGGGTCAGCCGCGTGCAGTCGCCCTCGGGCTGCACGACGAGGGTCACCAGCTCCGGGACGGTGCGGGACGGGACCGGCACCCCACCGATGCTGACCGCCTCTTCTCCGCTCGCCGCGTAGCGGTAGACCCCGGCGGGGATCTCGCCCGTGACCGCGGCGGCGGAGGGATCCCCGATCTCGGCCCGGTACTGGGCCAGGGCATCCTCCTCGGTGATCGGGGTGGCCGGCCGGGGCCAGAACACGTAGGCGATCCCGCCTCCCAGCACGACGGCCACCGCGGCTGCCGCCACCAGCAGGCCGCGACGGACCCGATGGCGCTCGGGTGGAGGGGCGGGACCGCCGAGGCCGGCGTCCGCTGCTCGCCGGGCCACGCGGCTGGCCGCGGCGGCGGGCTCGGTGCGTCGTGTCCGTGGTGGGAGGGTGGTCACGGTGCCACCACCTCCGGCATCGGTGGCTTCCGAGTCCAGTGTCCTGTTCCACCGGCCGGGTCGGGGAGGGCCGTTGGACCCCTGCGTCGTGAGATGGGCCCCGAACGCACGACCCCGGGGGCGGCCCGGCTGCGGAGGCCCCCCGAGTTCCTTGACCATGTCCAGTAACGCCCGCCTAGGATCGCCTCGTCGGGGACCTCGCCGGGCGTCCCCGGCCCGACCCGCACGACCGTGCGGCACCACGATCGCAGCCCGGGCACGGAGGAGCTCCCATGGCCTATCCCGACGGCGTCGGTGCCATCGACTTGATGATCGGTTTCCCCTTCAAGGACAAGAAGGCGGTGTACGAGTACCTGAAGCCCGGCATCAAGGACGGGGGCTCCGACGACCTCGAGATGCCCGCCGGCTACATGTTCAAGGACGTGCCCGACGAGGCGGACGACGACACCGATCCGATCGAGGTCACCATCGGCGAGATGGACAAGTGGGGCGTGGCCGCCGGCCTGTTCGGGTTGTCCGACAATGCCATCGAGGCCAAGAGGCGCCACCCGAACCGCGTCTACTTCGGCATGGAGGTCGACCCCAACGACATCACCGGGTGCGTCCGCAAGATCCGCCAGGCCCACGCCGACCACGGCATCAAGGCCGTCACCACCTTCCCAGCCGGCTGCAACCCGCAGGTCCCGGTGAGCGATCGCCGGTACTACCCGATCTACCAGACCTGCATCGACCTCGACATCCCCATCATCGCCAACGCGGGCATCCCCGGTCCGCGCTTCCCGGCGGAGTGCCAGCACGTCATGCACTTCGACCAGGTCTGCTACGACTTCCCCGAGCTGCGCATCGTGATGCGCCACGGCGCCGAGCCGTGGGAGGAGCTGGCCGTCAAGCTCATGCTCAAGTGGCCGGGGCTCTACTACATGCCGTCCGCCTTCGCCCCCAAGTACTACCCGGAGGCGATCATCAAGTACGCCAACAGCCGGGGCCGCGACAAGATCATGTACGCCGGCTACTACCCCGCCGGGCTGAGCCTCGAGAGGATCTTCACCGAGATGCGCGACGTGCCGCTGAAGGACGAGGTGTGGCCCTTGTTCCTCCGCGAGAACGCCAAGCGGGTCTTCAAGCTCGACGACGTGGCCTGACACCCGGGCCGGCCGGGTGCCGCCCGCCCGGACCGGTCGGCGCCCGCCGGTCTGGCACGATCGGCGGGGGCCAACGGGGCCCGGAGGGAGTGGAGCCACATGGGCATCGCCGTCGTGACCGGAGCAGGACAGGGACTGGGGCAGGCCACCGCGGTGCGCCTGGCGGCCGACGGCCACGAGGTCGTCGTCCTCGACCTCGACCTCGACCGGGCCCGGGAGACGGCCGAGGCCGTCGATGGCCAGGCGCATCGTTGCGACGTCACCGACCGCGACGCGGTGCACGCCGTCGCCTCCCGGCTCCCGAGCTGCGCCGCCCTGGTCAACAACGCCGGCATCTGGCGGTTCCACTCGATCCTCGACATGTCCGAGGACGACGCCCGGGCCGTCATCGACGTCAACGTCCTCGGCGTGGTCTGGTGCACCCAGGCGTTCGCCCCCCTCATGAAGGCCGGTGGGGGCGGCAGCATCGTGAACCTGTCCTCCGGCGCGGCCTGGACGCACTCACCGGGCCTGGGCATGTACCCGGCCACCAAGTCGGCCGTGGAGTCGCTCACCCGCACCATGGCGCTCGAGCTCGGCCCATCCGGCATCCGGGCCAACGCCGTCGGCCCCGGCCTCGTGGTGAGCGACGGCACGGCGGCCAACTACCAGGGCGACCGGGCCTCCGAACGGGCCCAGGGCGTGCCCCTCGGACGGGTCGGCGCGCCGGGCGACATCGCCGACGTGGTGGCCTTCCTCTGCGGCGACCAGGCCCGCTACGTGAACGGCCAGATCATCTACGTCGACGGAGGCATCACCGCCGGCCGGGCCGCCATGTAGACCTCGACGGTGGGCGTCCCCGAGCGGGTCGCCTCCCGGCTCGGCTGCCACCCCCGAGCGCGCCAGAGCTCGCTGGGCCAGAGTGTGACCATGACCCCGCAGCCCTTCACCATCGCCGTCCCCGACGAGGTCCTCGAGGACCTGCACCGCCGACTCGACAACGCGCGCTGGCCCGATCAGGCCCCCGGTGAGCCGTGGTCGTTCGGCATCCCGGTCACCGAGGTGCAGACCGCGGTCGACCACTGGCGTCACCGCTACGACTGGCGGGCGCGTGAGGCGGCGATGAACGCCTGGCCCCACTTCCTCACCGAGGCCCAGGGCGAGCAGGTCCACTTCCTGCACGTGCGCTCGCCTCACGACGACGCCACGCCCCTGCTGCTCACCCACGGCTGGCCCGGCTCCTTCGTGGAGTTCCTCGACCTGCTCGGACCGCTGAGCGATCCCGAGGCCCATGGGGGGGACGCCGCCGACGCCTTCCACGTGGTGGTGCCGTCGATGCCCGGCTACGGCTTCTCCGGTCCCACCCGCACCCAGGGGGTCGACTCCCGGCGGGTCGCATCCATCCTCGCCGAGGTGATGTCCCAGCTCGGCTACGAGCGCTTCGTGGCCCAGGGGGGCGATTGGGGCGCGGTCGTCACCCGCTGGCTCGGCGTCGACCACCCCGACCGCCTGATCGGACTGCACGTCAACATGATGTTCGCCTTCCCCGGTGCTGACGACCCCGACCCCATGGAGGGCGTCACCGAGGCCGACCAGGAACGCTTCGCCACCGCCGGTGCTCGCATCGCCGACGGCACCGGCTACATGGCGATCCAGTCGACCCGCCCCCAGACCCTGGCCTACGGGCTCACCGACTCCCCGGTGGGGTTGGCCGCGTGGATCCTCGAGAAGTTCAACGCCTGGAGCGACCTCGACGAGGGCGGGCTGTCCGCCACCTACGGCTGGGACCGCCTGCTCGACAACCTCATGGCCTACTGGGTCACCAACACCGCCGGTTCGGCGGCCCGCCTCTACGCCGAGTCGGCTCGTGGGGGCAGCTCTCCCACCGACCCCGTCGGACAGCGGGTCGAGGTGCCGAGCGGTCACACCGTCTACCCGTACGAGCTGCTGCAGACGCCGAGAGCGTGGGCCGAGAAGGCCTACGACCTCGTCTACTGGGCCGAGGCCGAACGGGGCGGCCACTTCGCCGCCTTCGAGCGGCCCGAGGGCTTCGTGACCGACCTCCGGGCCTTCCACCGGTCGTTGCCCACGAGCTGACCGCGGACGGGATCAGGTGCGCCCGGGGATGGCGCTGGTGTCGTAGTACTCGCGCTGGAAGCGGATACGGCCGTCGCGGAAGGCGAAGATGCCGACGTAGCGGTTGGTGTAGGGCGCCCCGGTCTCGCGGTGGGTGCCGGTGCCGGAGAACTCCAGCACCATCTCGTCGGGATCGAGACCGGGGTGCACCTCGTCGACGGTGAGGTGCAGCTCGAAGACCTGGAGGGCTCCGGAGAGGAAGGCCCGAGCCGCCTCGCGCCCCTCGAGGCGCTTGGGGGGCGACGAGTAGGGCAGGTCGATGACGAGGTCGTCGGTGTAGTGCGCCAGCTGGCGGTCGGCGTCGCCGGCGGCGATCCCGGCGAAGGCGCCGAGGACGGCATCGAGGTTGCGTCGGCGGTGGGGGTCGAGCTCGGTGGTCATGGCGCCACGGTGGCACAACGACGAGAGCCCCGATCGGAATCGGGGCTCAGGTCTCTCGCAGGTGCAGGAGCGTCATGTCGTCCGAGGGATCGTCCTCGGAGCGGGTGGTTCACTCACCGGGGTCCTCCTGTCTTCTGCACTGCTCATGGTGCCCGACCCGGTGGAGGGGGACCAGGGACGGAGGTCCCTACTGTCGGCGCCCGGGGCCCCTTGGCAGCGGGCCCCGCGGCGATCAGGATTCGTTGTCGCGCTTCGGCCCTCGACGCCGGTCCGGCACCAGCCCCTCCAGGCGCTCGCCGACCGCCTCGATGACCTCGGTCGGCGGAGTGACGTCGTCGAGCACCAGGGCGAGGAGGGCCTCGTGCTCCTCCGTGCTGAGCACGAGGAGGCGGCCCTGGTACTTCGAGGCGCTGGCCCGGGTGAACTGCCGGGGGTTCTGCAACTTGGCGGCGACGGCGTCGAGCACGTCCTCGTCGGCGTCCCCGGGCTCGTCGCGGACCAGGTCCAGCAGCTCCCAGATCTGGCGGGGGGTCAGGACGACGCCCAACAGGGCGGTGTCGGTCATCATCTCGGTGCACGCTCCGGCGCTCGGCGGCGAACGGTTCTGGGGTTCCGGCACCGGCGGGGGACCCTCGCTCTCCCGGGGCACCTCGGTGCCCGGCACTCTCGAGCCACCCCCCGGCGGCAGCCACCTTCCTACTCCCCGAAGCCCCCTCGTGCACAACCCGGAGACCGATGGGGCCGTGACGGTCGGCCGCACGCCTCGGCAGGCGCCACAGTGGTGCTGACGCGGCGCCTCGCCCGGGGCGCCCACGACCCGGAGGACACCGATGGCGTTTCGTCACATCGTGCTGCTCACCCTCGCCGACGACGCCCCACCGGGCCGGGCCGACGAGATCGTCGCCGCCCTGCGCCGGCTGCCGTCGGCCATCCCCGAGCTGCGCACCTACGTGGTGGGCGTCGACGCCGGGGTGAGCCCGGGCAACGCCACCATCGCCGTGGTGGCCGACACCGACGACCAGGCCGGGTGGGAGCGCTACCGCGACCACCCCGAGCACCAGCAGGTCATCGCCGAGCTCATCGCGCCGGTGCTGGCCGCCCGCACCGCCGTGCAGCACCACGTCGAGCCCTGAGGCGGCGCTCCCTCCCGCGCGTCGGCCTGCTGTGCTGGTGGTCGGGCGCGGGGAGAGCCGCCGTTCGCCGGCGACGCGCTCAGGCCGTCGTGGCGGGAGCGCCGAGGGGCATCGAGTCCAGCACCCGGGTGACCGCCGCCGCTGCATCCACCACCGCGGCACCGAAGGTCGCCGTCTCGTCGTCGTCGAGCAGCCGCTCGGCCATGGCCGCGACGGCGGCGACGGGGAGGCCGGCGGCGTCGACGACGGGGGCGGCCACGACGGTCAGGTCCGCCTGGTACTCGCCGGCCGCGACCGCGTAGCCGTCGGCGGTCACCCGTGCCATCCCGTCGTGGACCCGCGCCGCCAGATCGGGGTCGGCCCCGGTAGGGAGGACCCGGGCCATGATCTCGTCGCGGGTCTCGGTGGGCAGGCGGGCGAGGATGGCCCGGCCGGCGGCGCTGAGGTGGACGGGCAGGGGGCCGAGGGTCTCGTCGAGGGCCCGGAGCGTCTCGGGATCCTCGGGGCCGGCCAGGATGACCATGCGGTCGCCGTCGAGCACGAACAGCCCGGTCGGGGCATCGAGGCGTCGACGTAGGTCGTCGAGCCGGGGTCGGGCCGCTTCGCGGGCGGTGATGACGGCCGGGTCGGCGTCGGCCAGCACGGAGAACCGGGCGGTGACCACCCAGAGCCCGGGACGGGTGACGTCGTGGCGGAGCCACCCGGCGTCGGAGAGGGTGCGCAGGGCCCGCTGCACCGAGGCCTTGGGGACGTCGAGCGTGCGGGAGAGCTCGCTCAGGCCCACCGGTTGGTGGGCGGCGACGGTCTCGAAGACCCGCAACGCGGTGCGCACGCTCTTCACGCCGGCCATGGTGGCACACCGGACGACCTCGGTCCGCATGGTGGACCGAGGCGGTGCTAGGGTCGCCGGTGATGGGGGATCACGCTGAGCTGCACGATGTCGTCGTCGTCGACGTCTCCGACGACCTGGCCGGCGCCTACTGCGCCAAGCTCTTCACCGACGCCGGAGCCGTCGTCACCCGTGTCGAGCCCCCCGGCGGCGACCCCTGGCGGCGGTGGCAGTGGTCGGGCGAGCCCACCGAGGCCGACGGTGCCCTCTTCCGCTACCTGCGCCACGGCCAGCGCTCCGTCGTCGCCGAGGCCGGCGAGGCGTCGCTGAGCGACCTGTGCGCGGCGGCCGACCTGGTGATCACCGGTGCCCACGGGCCGGCCGGCGACCCGGCCGAGCTGGCCGCGCGGTGCCCCGGCACGGTCGTGGTGGCCCTGTCGCCCTACGGCCTCGCCGGCCCCTACGCCGATCGACCGGCCACCGAGTTCACCGTGCAGTCCGACAGCGGAGCCCTCGCCCTCCGGGGCACCAGAGAGCTGCCCCCCTTCCAGATGGGCGGGCGGGTCGTCGAGTGGGTGGCGGGCGCCTACGCCGGGGTGGCCTCGTTGGCCGCCGTCGGTCGGGCCCGCCGCACCGGGCACGGCGAGCTCGTCGACCTGGCCCTGTGCGAGGTGGCCAACGTCACCGGGGGCAACTTCGCCGACCTCTTCGCCGGCCTCGCCGGGCGGCCCCCCATCGACCCCGAGGTGCCGGCCCGCACCGTCGAGATCCCGTCGATCGAGCCCACCAGCGACGGCTGGATCGGCGTCAACACCAACACCCGCGACCAGTGGGAGTCGTTCTGCATCCTCATCGAGCGGCCCGACCTGCTCGACGACGCCGAGTTCGCCTCCCTCGCCGTGCGAGTGGCCCGGGCCGACGAGTGGAACCAGATGGTGCGCGAGTTCACCGTGCAGCACCCCACCGCCGAGCTGGTCGAACGGGCCGCCGCCCTACGCATCCCCGTCGCCCCCGTCTCCGACGGTCGCTCGCTGCTCGAGCTCGACCACCCCCGCGAGCGCGGGGTGTTCCTCACCGCCCCCGACGGCGACTTCACCATGCCGAGGCGGCCCTACCGCTTCGACGGCGAGCCGGCCCCGACCCCTCGGCCGGCCCCGGCGGTGGGCGAGCACACGGCCGCCCCCGCCCCTCGGCGCCGCGACCGTCCGCAGGCCCCCGACGGCCCGCCGCCGCTGCCGCTCGAGGGGCTCAAGGTCCTCGACCTCACCGCCTGGTGGGCCGGCCCGTCGGGCGCCGCCGTGTTCGCCGCCATGGGCGCCGAGGTGGTCCACGTCGAGTCCACCCGCCGCATCGACGGCATGCGCACCGCCGGCGGAGCCTTCTTCGGCCGTGACCAGTGGTGGGAGTACAGCGCCTTCTTCCTGCAGGCCAACACCAACAAGTACGACGTCACCCTCGACCTCGACCGGCCCGAGGGCAAGGCCCTGGCGCTCGAGCTGGCCGCCGAGGCCGACATCGTCATCGAGAACTACACCCCCCGGGTGATCGAGAACTTCGGGCTCGACTGGCCGGTCATCCACGACGCCAACCCCCGGGCGGTCATGGTGCGGATGCCCGCCTTCGGCCTCGACGGTCCGTGGCGCGACCGGCCCGGCTTCGCCCAGACCATGGAGCAGATCACGGGACTGGCCTGGATGACGGGCCACCCCGAAGACCAGCCCCGCATCCAACGGGGTCCGTGCGACCCCAACGGCGGCCTGCACGCCGTGTTCGCCGCCCTCGTGGCGCTGGAGCGGCGCGAGCGCACCGGTCAGGGCTGCCTGGTCGAGGCCCCGATGTTCGAGGCCGCCCTCAACGTCGCCGCCGAACCCGTGATCGAGTGGACCGCCTACCAGCGCCTGGTGGGACGCGAGGGCAACCGCAGCCCGGCGGCCGCCCCGCAGAACCTCTACGCCTGTGCCGGCACCGAGCAGTGGCTGGCGCTGTCGTGCGCCACCGACGAGCAGTTCCGCCACCTGGCCGAGGTCCTCGGCCGGCCCGAGCTGGCCGACGACCCCGAGCTCGCCACCCTGGCCGGTCGACGCCGCCACCACGACCGCCTCGACGACATCGTGGCCGCCTGGGCGGGGGAGCGGTCGGTGGCCGAGGCGCTCGGCGCCCTCGTGGCCGCCGGCGTGCCCGCCGCCCCCCTCACCGACAGCCGCCGCTCCTCCGAACAGGAGCAGATGCAGGCCCGGGGCTACTTCGAGCCGGTCGACCACCCGGTGGTGGGCACCCAGGCCACCCCGGGGCTGCCCTTCCGCTTCGCCAGCGTCGACCACTGGATCCGTCGCCCCGCACCGACCCTGGGCCAGCACAACACCGAGATCCTCGGTGGCTGGCTCGGACACGACCCCGCCGAGCTGGCCGCCCTGGAGGAACAGGGCGTCATCGGCACCTGGCCCCAAGGGGCCTAGCCCTCAGGAGGCACCCATGACCCTCATCGCCGAGAACCCCACCACGACCGGAGACCTGTTCGATCGCCACCGCGTGATCGACGTCGACACCCACCTCACCGAGCCGCCCGACACCTGGACCCGCTCGTTCCCGGCGTCGCTGCACGACAAGGTCCCTCACATCGAGCGGGTCGACGGGCGCGACACCTGGATGGTCAACGGCGAGCGCATCGGCTCCCCGGGCTTCTACTCCATGGCCGGCCACGACGGGATCATGCCGGCGTCGATCCCCGACACCTACGACGACATCGCCCCGGCGATGTACGACGCCAACGCGCGCCTCGAGTTCCTCGACCGTGAGGGCATCGACGCTCAGATCCTGTACCCGAACGTGGGCGGCTTCGGCAACGGGTACTTCCTGCGCCTCGGCGACCGCGAGCTCGTCGCCCAGTGCGTGCGGGCCTACAACGACTTCCTCACCGACTGGTGCTCGGCCGACCGCGACCGGCTGATCCCCATCACCGCCCTGCCCTTCTGGGACCTCGACCTGGCCCTCGAGGAGCTGCAGCGCTGCATCGACATGGGGCATCGGGCCGTGAACTTCTGCAACCAACCGCAGGACTACGGCATGCCCGCGCTGGCCCACCCGCACTGGGACCCCATCTGGGCCACGGCCCAGGAGGCCGGCATCCCCGTGAACTTCCACGTCGGTGGCGGCTCCATGGGCACCCAGTTCGAGGACACCGCCGGCATGGGGTGGATGACCAACTTCGCCAAGGTCTCGTCGCTCATCTTCATGGACAACATGCGCTGCATGGCCGACCTCATCTTCGGGGGCGTCTGCCATCGCTTCCCGGACCTCAAGCTCGTGTCGGTGGAGAGCGGTGCCGGCTGGATCCCCGCCGCCATGGAGACCTTCGACTGGCAGTGGCTCAACGGCGGTCCCCGCCTCGAGCACCCCGAGTACGACCTCCTGCCGAGCGAGTACTTCCGCCGCCAGGTGTACGGCTGCTTCTGGTTCGAGACGCAGGCCGCCCTCGACGCCATCGCCAAGTACCCCGACAACATCATGTTCGAGACCGACTACCCGCACCCCACCTGCCAGCACCCCGGCCCCCAGACGCCGGCCCAGCGCCCCCGCGACTACGCCCAGGCCCTGTTCGCCGACGTGCCCGACGACGTCACCGCCAAGGTGCTGTCCGGCAACGCCGCTCGCGTCTACGGGCTCTGACGTGGCCGACACCGAGACGACCCTCGTCGCCCCCGACTTCGGCACCCGCTACGTGGTGGCCGAGGTGCGCGGGCGGGTGCTGCACCTGCGCATCGACCGCACCGAGCGGCGCAACTCGTTCACCCAGGACATGTACCGGGCCCTGAAGCGGGCGGCCGTGTGGGCCGACAGCCAGGCCGACCTCGACGCGGTGTGCCTCACCGGCACCGACGAGTGGTTCGGCGCCGGTGGCGACATGGGCGGCCGGGCCGAGGACACCGACGGCCTCGCCGTCGAGTGGGACTCCACCGAGCAGTTCCCGTTCCGCCACATCGAGCGGTGCCGCAAGCTGTGGGTGGCCAAGGTCAACGGGCTGTGCCACGCCGGTGGGCTCGACCTGACCCTGTGCTGCGACATCGCCGTCGCCTCCGACCGGGCGCGCTTCCGGGTGCCCGAGCTCCTGCGCGGCATCCCCGACCCGTTCATGTCGGCCCGCCTGGCCGAGGCGGTGGGCCTGGCCCGGGCCCGCTACCTCTTCTTCACCGCAGCCGAGATCACCGCGCCGGAAGCCGAGGCCATGGGTCTGGTGGGCAAGGTGGTGCCCCACGACGAGCTCGACGCCCACGTCGAGTGGGTGCTCGAACAGGTCGCCCTCACCGGACCCCAGGCCCGCGCCGACGTGAAGCGCGACCTCAACGCCCGCCTGCCGGCCATGGACTACGGCCTGTTCTTCCGGGCCATCGAGCGCCCCGAGATGCGCGAGGGCCTCGATTCGTTCCTCCAGAAACGACCGCCGGAGTGGCCCCGCTGAGACCACGGTCGGCCGACGTCGCCCGGCCGACCGGCACCCCGGCGCCAAAGGCGGTCCCGGCCGCGTCCGAGCGCGTAGGGTGACGCCGCCACGCGCGTGGCCGCTCGTCCGACCACGGACGAGGTGAGTCGACCAAGGAGCTCCCGCGATGGTGTTCGCCGCCGAATGGGGGACCGGTCAGGTCTTCCTGACCATCCTCTACTTCTTCCTGTTCTTCATCTGGATCATGTTGCTGTTCCAGGTGTTCATGGACCTGTTCAACCGTGACTTCAACGGCTGGCTCAAGGCTGGCTGGGTCGTCGTGCTCCTGGCCCTTCCCTACCTGGGCGTCTTCATCTACCTCATCGTCAATGGCGGCAAGATGGCGAAGAACCAGATGAAGATGGCCGAGGATCAGAAGGCGGCCATGGACAGCTACATCCGCGAAGCGGCCTCCACCGCCACGCCGGCCGAGCAGCTGGCCCAGCTGGCCGACCTGCACGACCGGGGCAAGCTCAGCGACGCCGAGTACGAGTCGATGAAGGCCAAGGTCGTCGCCTGAGCGACTGAGCGTCCGACCGCACGGGGACGGCCGACTGGCGCCGGACGGACCCGACTGGTGACACGGAGCCCGGGAGGGAGCGGTGCCCGCCGCCTCCCGGGCTCCGTCGCGTCCGCGCCGCTACGGTCGGGGCCCCGCCGGACCTGGAGGAACCGCCGTGCCCCGTGACGTCGCCCAACTCGTCGGCGAGCTGACCCTCGACGAGAAGACCCGACTGCTGGCCGGTGCCGATCTGTGGTCGACCACGGCGGTGGAGCGCCTCGGCATCCCGTCCGTGCGCGTCACCGACGGGCCCAACGGGGCCCGGGGGCCCATGCTCGCCGAGATGGTCGAAGGGGAGCCGCTCACCGCCCTGTGCGTGCCCTGTGGTGCGGCGCTGGGAGCGACGTGGGACGTCGAGCTGATCGAACGGGTCGGGGCGGTATTGGGCGAGGAAGCCCGGACCAAGGCCTGTCGGGTGCTGCTGGCGCCCACGGTCAACCTGCACCGATCGCCGCTCGGCGGGCGCAACTTCGAGTCCTACTCCGAGGACCCGGTGCTCGCCGGACGCATCGCCACCGCCTTCGTCGCCGGGGCGCAGTCACGTGGGGTCGTCACCACGGTCAAGCACTTCGCCGGCAACGAGTCCGAGCTCGACCGGTTCGTGGCCGACTCCGTCGTCGACGAGCGCACGCTGCGCGAGCTGTACCTCGTGCCGTTCGAGATGGCCGTCCGACAGGGCGGAGCCCTCGGGATCATGACCTCCTACAACCGGCTCAACGGCGAGCACTGCGCCGACAGCGCCACGCTGTTGGCCGGCATCCTGCGCGACGAATGGGGGTTCGAGGGGTTCGTGGTCAGCGACTGGTTCGCCCTGGCCCAGACGCCCCTCGCCATCCGCGCCGGGCTCGACCTCGAGATGCCCGGCCCGGCGCGGGCCTACGGGCCGGCCCTGGTCGAGGCCGTGCGGGGCGGGGTGGTCGCCGAGTCCGACGTCGATGCCGCCGTCACCCGGCTCCTCGGCACCCTCGACCGGGTCGGGGCCCTCGACCACGACCCGGCCGAGCAGCCTCGCTCGGTCGACGATCCGGGCCATCGGGCCGTCGCCCGCCAGGCCGCCATCGGCGCCACCGTCCTGTTGCGCAACGACGGGGTGCTGCCCCTGGAGGCCGACCGTCTGCGGCGGGTGGCGGTCATCGGCCCCAACGCCGCCCGGGCCCAGATCATGGGGGGCGGATCAGCCAACCTGCCGGCCCACCGGCTGGTGTCGCCCCTGGAGGCGCTCCGCTCCCGTCTCGGCGCGGGCGTCGAGCTCGTGCACGAGGCCGGGGTCGACATCTCCCTCACCACCCCGGAGGTCCCCGGGCGCTGGTTGACGGGCGACGACGGCGAGCCGGGCCTCACGGTGTCGTTCTTCGCCCCCGACGACCTCGGCGGAGCGATCCTGCACCGCGACCGGCGCGACAGCGGCACCGCCGTGTGGTTCGGTGCCCCGGCCGCGAGCGTCGGCGACACGTGGTCGTGTCGGGCCACGGCCACCCTCGAGGTCGACGAGCCCGGACCCTGGCTGCTCTCGCTGGTGCAGACCGGTCCGTCGCGCCTGCTCCTCGACGGCGAGGTGGTGCTGGACGGGACCGCGGGCCCTCTGCCGCCCGGCCACGACTTCCTCGGCCTCGGCTCCCGGGAGCTCACCGTCGAGGTCGACCTGCGGCCCGACCACCCGGTCGCGCTGGTGCTCGAGTGCACGAACCCCGATGGCGGCCTGCTGGCGGGGGCCAAGCTCGGCGTTCGGCCGGCCCCCGCGGCCGACGGCATCGACCGAGCGGTCGCGGCCGCCCGCGACGCCGATGCCGTGGTGGTGGTGGTGGGCACCGACGCCGACTGGGAGTCCGAGGGCGCCGATCGCACCTCGATGAACCTGCCCGGACGCCAGGACGAGCTCGTGGAGCGCATCCTGGCCGTCGCCCCCGACGCCGTGGTGGTCCTCAACACCGGATCGGTGGTACTCACCCCGTGGGCCGAACGGGCCCGGGCCCTGCTCCAGGTCTGGTTCGGTGGCGAGGAGATGGCCGACGGGCTCGTCGACGTGCTGCTCGGCGACGCCGAGCCCGGTGGGCGGCTGCCCACCACCGTCCCGGTGCGTCTCGAGCACAACCCCAGCCACGGCAACTTCCCGGCCGAGAACGGCCGGGTGGTCTACGGCGAGCGGCTGTTCGTCGGCTACCGCTGGTACGAGGAGCGCCACCTGCCGGTGGCCTTCCCGTTCGGGCACGGCCTCTCCTACACCCGCTTCGAGCTGGGCCGGCCGGTGTGCTCGGCCACGAGGCTGCGCGCGGGTGAGGGGATCGTGGTGGAGGTGCCGGTCACCAACGTCGGCGACCGAACGGGGTCCGAGGTGGTGCAGCTCTACGTCGGGTGCGACGAGCCCTTGCTGGCCCGACCCCCCAAGGAGCTGAAGGCCTTCGCTCGCATCACCCTCGACCCGGGCGAGACCGGCACGGTGCGCCTCGAGCTCGACGGCCGGTCCTTCGCCTACTGGCAGCCGGGCGACCCCGACGCCGACCGGTTCGCCCACCTCCTGGCCACCCAGGTCGCCTGGGTGCGACCCCCGTCGGGGCTGGGCCGCGAGCGGGGCTGGGCCGTCGACCCGGGCGCCCATCACCTCCACGTGGGTCGCTCCTCGGCCGTCGTCGACCACGTCGTCACCGTCGAGGTCGTCGACGGGGGCCCGGTCCCGGGCTGACGCCCGGTCGCGGTGGGGCGGCCGGCACGGCTCGGATGCACCACCATGGAGCCGTGCGAGACGTGGCCATCACCGACGAGTCCATCCGACTCGGCCAGCTGTTGAAGCTGGCCGGTCTGATCGATTCGGGATCCGACGCCAAGATGCTGCTCGAGGGCGACGACGTCGTCGTCAACGGCGAGGTCGAGCACCGTCGGGGCCGCCAGCTGCGTCCCGGCGACGTCGTCACCGCGCTCGGCGACGAGGTCCGGGTGGTCACCGGGTCGTAGCCGGGCTCGCCGAGACCGTCAACGCCCGACGAGGGGACGCACGGCCCAGGCCCAACGGTGGGGGCCCGGTCCCACCAGATACACCGGCAGGGTGTCGGGGCCGCAGCTGGCGGTGCCGAGGCCCCGGTGGGCGGCGTCGAGGTGCACGACCGCCGTGGCCCGGGGCACCAGCTCCTCGTGGTGCGTGGCGGCGGCCAGGTCGTCGGCCGTGAACCGGGTCACCGACACCTGCCGGGGTCGATCGAGGTCGATGCGCACGCCCCGACCGCCGGTGTCGGTGACCGCCAGCCAGCGCACGTCGGCGCGGCCGCCCGTCTCCTGGGGCCGGATGTAGGGGAAGGCCAAGTCGTCGACCCGGACGCGGTGGTGGCCGACCCAGCCGGCGCGGCGGCGGTCGGGGTAGGTCTCGTGGGGGCCCCGGCCGAACCACGCCACGTCGTCGAGGCCGGCGACCAGCTCGAAGGTGGTGCCCACCCGGGGCAGGTCGTGGAACCTGCCGGGGATGTCGACCTCCTCTTCGACCAGCACGGTGCCGTCGGCGAGGGTGGTGACGTGTTGGGTGTGCGGGACGGTCGTGCCGTCGCCGGTCTCCCACTCGGCCGTGATCCGAACCGTCGTGATGCCGGGCCGCGGCTCGAGGCCCCGGTGGCGAGCGACCTCTTCGACCGCGGCCAGTCGGCGCTCCAGTCGGTCGAGCCCCCAGCGCCGCCACGCCCGCGCCGGTTCCGGGTCGTTGTCGGTCGGGGCCCGCCACAGCGAGAGCGCCGGCGGTCCCGCGAACGACGGGCCCCGGAGCAGCCCCTGCGCATCGACCGCCAGCGCGGGGGCCTCCACGCGAGCATCGTCCGCGATCACCGCGCGGTGCAGGAGCGCATCGGTGGCGGAACGGTGCGCGCCGTCGGCCGGCTCGGCGGGGTCGAGCGGCAGCGAGGTGGTGCCGAGCGTCCAGCCAGCGGGTGCCCATGGTTGCTCGACGGCCACCGAGAGGGTGATCACCAGCGCCCGGTCTGGGCCCGAGCCCTGCGCTACGACCTCGGCGGGCATCGGGACCCGGGCACCCTCCTGGGCCCCGATCTCGGGAAGGTCGAGCTCGCCCGACGCGAGCTCGCCCGCCGGGGCGACGAGGCTCCATCCGGCCCGCAGCCACGTCGAGCCGCGGAACCACTGGGCGTTGCGCACCTCGATGGCCGGTGGCTCGGCGTCGGCGTCGAGCAGCGAGAACCGCAGCGGGGCAGCGAGGGCCTGGTGCTCGTGCAGGGCGGGCTTGGGGGTGCGGTCGGGGAGCACCAGGCCGTCGATGCAGAAGTTGCCGTCGTTGGGCTCGTCGTCGAAGTCGCCGCCGTAGGCCCACCGCTCGGTGCCGTCGGGTCGCGGCTGCACCAGCCCGTGATCCCACCACTCCCACACGAACCCGCCCTGCAACCCCTCGGTCGCCTCGAAGGTCTCCCAGTACTCGGCCAGGCCGCCGTTGCCGTTGCCCATGGCGTGGGAGTACTCGCACAGGACCACCGGCCGGGTCTGCTCCGCAGAGCCGGCGTGGTCGACCAGCTGCTCGATGGAGGCGTACATGGGGACGGTGAGGTCGGAGGCGGCCGCCCCGGCGTCCCACCCGTGCGCCAGCACCCCCTCGTACTGCACCGGCCGGGTCGGGTCGGCGTGGCGTACCCACGCCGCGGCCCCGTCGTGGTTCGGTCCGTAGCCGGCCTCGTTGCCGAGGGACCAGGCGATGATGCAGGCGTGGTGTCGATCGCGCTGGACCATGCGTGACACCCGGTCGAGCCAGGCCCCGAGGTAGCGGGAGTCCGAGGCCAGGTGGGGTTCGGCATGGGCCTCGATGTCGGCTTCGTCGACGACGTAGAGGCCCAACTCGTCACACAGCGCGTAGAGGACGGGATCGTTCGGGTAGTGCGACGTGCGCACGGCATCGAACCCGAAGCGCTTCATGAGGACCAGATCGGCGCGGATCTCCTCGGGCGAGACCACCCGGCCGGTGCGCGGATGGAAATCGTGGCGGTTCACCCCGTGGATCAGGACCGGCCGACCGTTCACCAAGAGCCCGGTGCCCACCACCTCCACCCGCCGGTACCCGACCCGTAGGGAGGCTTCCTCGTGCACGGTCCCGTCCGGCGTGCGCAGCCGCACGGTCACGTCGGAGAGGCGGGGCTCCTCGGCCGACCACGGGGCCACGCCGGGCACCTCGACGCGGCACCCGGCCCGGCCGGCCGGCGCCCGGCCCACCCGGGCCAGGAGGGGACGGACCTCGGGGGGTGCGGCCGGGCTGTGCAGGGCCTCGTCGAAGGTGGCGCCGGTGCCCATGGCCTCGCCGACCCACGCCAGGAAGGCGGCCTGTTCGTCGTCGGTGAAGCGCAGCGGGCCCATGGGGCGCCACCCGGGCACGGCCACCGTCGTCGGCTCGTCGGTCCCTTCGGCGTCGACCTCGAGCGACCATCCGTCGCCCAGTGGCCCACGACGGTCGTCGATTCGCACGCTCACGTCGAGCACGCCGGTGGTGAGGTCGGGCGCCAGCGACGGGGTGAGGGACAGCTCGGCGAGGTGCACCGACTCGGTGGCGTACAGGAACACCGGACGGGTGATGCCGCCGTGCCACCACTGGTCCTGGTCCTCGACGTAGTTGGCGTCGGACCACTTGGCCACGGTGAGCTCCAGCTCCACCGGCCGACCCTCTCGGAGGTGCCCGGTGAGGTCGAACTCGGCCGCCAGGTGCGAGTCCTTGGACACGCCCACCACCGCACCGTCGACCCGTGCCAACAGGGCGCTCTCGGCGGCACCGACGTGGAGCACCACACGCGAGCCGGACCAACGTGAGGGGATCTCCACCCGCCGTCGGTACACACCCGTGGGGTTCGCATCGGGCACGGCTGGCGGCACCCCGTCGTAGGGCATGGCGATGTTGGTGTACTGCGGGTGGTCGCCGACGTCCTGCATGGTCCAACAGCCCGGCACCTCGATCGGCCGCCAGTGGGCGCCGGGCGGGTCCGTCGGGTCGGCCACGAGTTGGAAGTCCCAGACGCCGTCGAGCTCGACCCGATCGGGGTGGGCGACGGGGTGCAAGGGCAGCCGGCCCAGGGAGGTGAGGGTCGGGTCCGCCCACCAGCGGGGCGGGCCTGGCTCCCGCCGGTCGGGTTCGGGGGACGGGTCGGAACCCAGGCTCGCACTCACGCCGCGAACGGTACCGGCGCCACCGGTCGGCGACCCGGGACCCACGACGGGCACCGCTCACGCCCGCTCAGCCGGGCTCCCCGGTGGGGTCGGGATGGGTGGGCGCACCGTTCTTGCGCCGGGTGATGGCGACGGGCACGACGACCCAGGCGACGACCATCGATGCGCCGATGCTGGCCACGAACGCCGCTGCCACCACCGGCGAGAAGAGGAAGCGGGTCACCACCAGGCTGGCCGAGAGCAGGGCGGTGGCGAAGAACACCAGCCCGGCCCGCATGGTGCGGATGCCCCAGATGAGCCGTTCGGCGCGCAGGGTGCGCCCGCCGATGCGATGGAACACCGTCGGTGACACGAAGCTGATCACGGCCATGATCGATGACCACAGCGCCAACGAGAACGCCGCCCGCTCGACGTCGTCGAGCTCGTTGAACCGGCTGTTGAACGGGGCGGTCAACAGGAAGGCCACCAGCACCGTCACGCCCGGCAGCAGCACCCGGAGCTCCTGGAGCAGCCCGTAGTAGCGCTGGCGGAGCTCGTCCTGGTGGGTGTGGTGATCGAGGAGTTGGGCGGGGACGTCGCCGTAGTCGTCCGCGTTCGACCGGTCGGGCATGACGAGGTCCTACCCCCGCACCCGGCCAGCGACCACGAGGCGGACGGCCACCGATCGCTACCCTCACCGGTTGATGGAACCGATCAACCTGCTCGCGCCCGGCCGCATCGGGCCCCTGCGCACCCGCAACCGCATCGTGATGCCGGCGATGGACCAGAACACGTGCGACGAGGGTGCGGTCACCGACCTCACCATCGCCCACTACGAGGCGCGGGCCGAGGGCCGGGTGGGGCTGTTGATCCTCGAGACCTCGGCGGTGGCCTGGCCGGTGGGCGCCACGTCGCGACATCAGCCGGCGCTCTCCGACGACCGCTTCGTCCCCGGCCTCCGCCGCCTCGCCGAGGCGGTGCACGCCCACGGCTCGAAGATGATCGTGCAGGCCTGCCACCACGGCAAGACCGCCGGCGTCGACGCCCAGGACGACCGGGCCCAGCTGGTGCCGTCGGTGCCCCTCCCCCCGGAGGACTACGACATCAGCGCCATCACCGTGCCCGAGCTGATGAAGATGGCGGCTCTCACCGGGGGCAAGCAGCCCACCCAGCACCAGGCCACGCTCGACGACATCGCCTGGGTGGTCGACTCCTTCGCCGACGCCGCCGCTCGCGTCCAGGCGGCGGGGCTCGACGGCATCGAGGTGCACGCCGCCCACGGCTACCTGATCGCCGAGTTCCTCTCGCCCCGGTTCAACCGGCGCGACGACGAGTACGGCGGCACCGTCGAGCGGCGGGCCCGCCTGCTGGTCGAGGTCGTGGCGGCCATCCGGGCCCGCTGCGGCGACGACTTCGCCGTGATCGTGCGCCTCGACGGCAGCGAGCACGTCGAGGGAGGCATCACCCCCGATCTGGCCGCCCGGCACGCCCGCCTCGCGGAGGAGGCGGGGGCACACGCTGTCCACGTCAGCGCCAGCGCCCCCAACGCCATGGGCACCGGATTCACCCTCGGGCCACTGCCCTGGAAGCCCGAGCAGTACGTCGACTACGCCCGCACGGTGAAGGCCGCCGTGTCGATCCCCGTGATCGCCGTGGGCCGCATCATGCCCGAGGCCGGCGATCGGCTCATCGGCGAGGGTGTCTGCGACTTCGTCTCCATGGGCCGTCAGCTGCTGGCCGATCCCGAGATCCCGGCCCGCCTGGCCGCCGGGCGCCCGGATCTGGTGCGCACCTGCATCAACTGCTACGTCTGCGTCGCCCAGAACTTCTGGGACGGCACCCCGGTGTGCGCCGTCAACGCCGAGCTCGGCCACTACGACGAGGGGCCGTTGCCTCCGGCCGACCCCGCGCGACACGTCGTCGTGGTGGGCGGAGGTCCCGGCGGCATGGAGGCGGCCCGCGTCGCCGTCCTGCGGGGCCACCGGGTCACCCTGCTCGAGCGGTCGCCGCACCTCGGCGGCACGGCCCGCTTCTCGTCGCTCACCACGCCCATGAACGCCGAGCTGGTGCGCTACCTCTCGGCCGCCATCGCCGAGGCCGGCGTGGACGTGCGCCTCGACACCTCGGCCGACGCGGCGACCCTGCGGACCCTCTCGCCGGATGCCGTCGTGGTGGCCACCGGAGCCCGCCGTGAACGTCCCCCCGTGCCCGGTGCCCACCTGCCCCACGTGCTCTCCGGCGACGACCTACGGGCCCTGCTGACCGGCGGGGGCGGCGACGGCGCCCGTGGCCTGCGGTGGCACGAGCGCCTGGCGGTCGGCGCCGGCCGGCGCCTCGGCCTCACCGACGACATGGCCAGGGTCCGCGAGCTCTCGCGCCGCTGGATGCCCTTCGGCGACGACGTCGTGGTCTGGGGCGGTGGCCTGGTGGGCGTCGAGCTGGCCGAGTTCCTGGCCGAGCGCGACCGGCGCGTCACCGTGCTCGAGGCCGGCGAGAAGCTCGGGGTGGAGATGGCCCACCCTCGCCGGGCCCGGGCGTTGCACGAGGCCCGCGAGCTCGGAGTGGTGTTCGTGAGCGGGGCCGAGCTGGTGGGCATCGACGAGCGGGCCGTCACCTACCGGGTGGCCGACGAGGAGCGCACGGCCGTGGCCGACCAGGTGATCCTGGCCGGCGGCGTGGTGCCCGACACCGGCCTGGCCGACGCGGTGCGCGCCGCTGGGTTCGAGGTCCACGTGGTGGGTGACGCCGGCGAGGTGGGCTACATCCAGGGGGCCGTGCGCAGCGGCTACCTCGTGGGTCGATCGCTGTGAGGTGAGGATCACGGGGCGAACCGGGCTAGGGTCGGCGGGTCGTTCCAGTTCCGGAGCGGCGCCGCTTCGCTGAGGGGCCCCACCGTGACGGTGGCGAGGCCCGGTCCGCAAGGCGGACCTCATCACCGTCCGCACCGCGGATCGCATCAGTGAAGGAAGTCCCCCCATGGCGCCTCGTCGCCCCCGCTCCCAGTCGTCCTCGGCCGCGCCCGTCCGCGCCGCTGCTCCCGTGCCGGGCGCCGCGCCCGCCGACCCGAACGCCTCGTTCGCCGAGCTCGGCGTGCCCGCCGAGCTGTGCGACGTGTTGACCCGCTCGGGGATCACCAGCCCGTTCCCGATCCAGACCGCCACGCTGCCCGACTCGCTGGCCGGGCGCGACGTCCTCGGACGGGGCCGTACCGGGTCGGGCAAGACCCTGGCCTTCGCCCTCCCGGTGCTCACCCGTCTCGCCGCCCAGCGTCGCGACCGCAAGCCCGGCCGTCCGCGGGCGCTCATCCTGGCCCCGACCCGTGAGCTGGCCACCCAGATCGACGACACCATCCGGCCCCTGGCCAAGCCGCTCGGGCTGCGCACCCTCACCGTCTTCGGTGGGGTCGGGCAGAACCCCCAGGTCACCGCCCTGCGCAACGGCATCGACATCGTCGTGGCCTGCCCGGGGCGCCTCGAGGACCTCATCGGTCAGGGGCACTGCCACCTCGACCGCGTCGAGGTCACCGTGCTCGACGAGGCCGACCACATGGCCGACCTCGGCTTCCTGCCCGTCGTGAAGCGCCTCCTCGACCGCACGCCCGACGCCGGGCAGCGGATGCTCTTCTCGGCCACCCTCGACAACGGCATCGACGTCATCGTCAAGCGCTACCTGACCAGCCCGGTCACCCACTCGGTCGACTCGGCCGAGTCCCCGGTCGACACCATGACCCACCACGTGCTGCACGTGAGCACCGCCGACCGCCTTCCGGTGCTCGTCGACCTCACCTCGGCTCCCGGACGCACCATGGTCTTCACCCGCACCAAGCACCGGGCCAAGCAGCTCACCAAGCAGCTCAACGCCCACGGCGTCCCTGCGGTCGAGATGCACGGGAACCTGGCCCAGAACGCCCGCACCCGCAACCTGGCCGCGTTCCACGAGGGCCGGGCCACGGCCATGGTGGCCACCGACATCGCGGCCCGTGGCATCCACGTCGACGACGTCACCCTGGTGATCCACGCCGACCCGCCGGTCGAGCACAAGGCGTACCTGCACCGCTCCGGTCGCACCGCCCGGGCCGGCGCCGACGGCACGGTGGTCACGCTGGCCACCGAGACCCAGCACGGCGACGTCCGCCAGCTCACCCGCAAGGCGGGCATCAACCCGACCGTGACCTCGGCCCGCCCGGGGCACCCGTTGCTGGTCGAGCTCGCTCCCGGCCAGCGTTCGGTCCGCTCGGCGGCCGAGATCGCGGCCGCCCTGGCCCACGCCAACCCGGCCGCCGGCAACCCCGGCGGCCGCCCCGGCTCACGCCGCCGGGGCAGCTCCACCACGACCAGGGTCACCGCCACCGGTGAGGCCGCGGGCGCCCGCAGCGGTCGTCGGGGTCGTTCCGGTGGTCCCAACGGCGGTGGCCGCGGCCAGGGCCCCTCCGGTGGGCGGGGCAAGGGCAGTGCCAGCGGGGGTGGTCGCGGTTCCGCCGCCGGCCGCCGCAGCGGTGGGGGTGGCGGCCGTTCGGCCGGTTCCTCCGGCGGCTCCCGCCGGGGCTGAACCCGGCCCCACCATCGCCTCGGTCCTCCCTTCCGTCGCTCCCGGCCCGGGTGGTCCCGTCGGGCCGTCGGGCGATCCGGCAGGGCCGAACCCACCGGTGCCGACCCATTAGGGTCGGACGCCGCGCCGCGTGCGACCGGCGCCGGAGGGGGAGGTTCGTCATGGAGATCTCGATCGGTGTGGTGCCCGGGCCCGACGCCGTGCGCCTGGCCCGGGTGGCCGAGGAGCTGGGCTACGACCGCGTCTGGATGTACGACTCAGCCGCGCTGTACGAGGACATCTGGATCAACCTGGCCAACGTCGTGCAGGCCACGTCGCTCGACGTCGGCACCGCCGTGCTGGTGCCCAACCTGCGCCACGTGATGACCACTGCGTCGGCCATCGCCACCATCGAGCGCCTGGCCCCGGGTCGGTTGACGTGCGGGTTCGGCACCGGCCTCACCGCCCGTTGGGTGCTCGACAAGCCGGCGCTCACGTGGGCCACGCTGCGGCGCTACATCGAGCAGCTGCGCACCCTCCTCGACGGCGGCGTCGCCGACATCGACGGGGGCCAGGCCCAGATGATCCACCGCCCCTCGCTGGCCATCCCGCGCCCCATCGAGACGCCGTTGTTGGTCTCGGCCCTCGGCCCCAAGGGCCTGGGCATCACCAAGGAGATGGTCGAATCCGGGGTGGCGGCCGGCCTCATGGACGTCGCCGGAGAGCCGGGCGACTTCGGCCGGCACGTGCAGATGGTGTCGGGCACCGTCCTCGACCCGGGCGAGTCGCCCGGCGACCCTCGGGCCCGTGAGGCCATCGGACCCTGGTACGTGGTCAGCTACCACTACGTGTGGACCCAGTTCCGCGAGGCCCTCGAGGGCATGCCGGCCGGTGCCGAGTGGCTGGCCCGGGTGGAGGCCGACCGCCCCGAGGGCGAGCGCCACCTGGCGGTCCACGAGGGGCACGTCACCGAGGTCACCGACCGCGATCGTATGGTGCTCGAGGCCGCCACCGCCGAAGCCCTGGGGGGCGCCGGCTGGGTGGGCGAGGCCGACGACATCGCCGCCCGGGTGAAGGCCTCCGAGGCCAACGGCGTGACCGAGGTGCTCTACACGCCCGCCGGGCCCGACGTCGAGCGCGAGATGCGGGCCTTCGCCGCGGCCGTCATCGGCTGAGGGAGGTGGCTCGGCAAACCTGTCGGGTCTGGGCGCTGGGTGGGGGGCGTGGTCGGGAGCATTGGGGGAGGGTGTCCGCGGTGATGACGGTGGCCGTCCACGTGGTGGTGTCCGGTCGGGTGCAGGGCGTCTGGTATCGCCAGACCTGCATCGAGCGGGCGCGGTCGGCCGGGGTGACGGGGTGGGTGCGCAACCGCCCCGACGGCACGGTCGAGGCGACGCTCGAGGGTGAGCGCCCGGCCGTGGAGGCCCTGTTGGCCTGGATGGCCGAGGGTCCGCCCGGGGCCGTGGTCGACCACCTTGACCTCACCGACAGGGCCCCGAGTGGGGCGACCGGGTTCGAGGTGCGCTGACCCCGGGACCGGGTCCGGGGGATCAGGTCTGCTGCAACGTGCTGATCACGGCGAGCAGGACGATGAGCAGGAGCACCCCGCCGACCAGCAGCGCCGTCTGCAGCGGCGGGTGACGAGGCCCCTCGTCGTCGCCCTCGGGCGGGCGCAGGGGTCGGTGCTCGGGCTCGGTCATCGCATGCTCCGACGTCGGCGGACGGGGACCACTCTCGCGCCCTGCCGCCCCCGTGCCCATTCCCGGGTCGCCGCCCGGCCCCGGCGGGCCCCGGTGTCGCGCTCGTGCGGGACGCAGCCGGAAGGGCCGTCCCGATGGTGGGTAGCGTGCGGCCATGATCGCGCCGACGACCAACTTCGAGGCGGTGCCCTACGAGGCCGCACCGCCGCCGCCGCCCGACGGCCTGGCGTTGCCCCACGACTTCGACGCCCGCTACGGCGAGGGCCTGCACACCGGGCTCTCGCTCGGCGGTGGGGGGCTGTTCTTCGTCGCCTGGCAGGTCACCTACCTCCAGGAGATGGCCGACCGGGGCATCGACCTCGCGGGAGCCGACCGCGTGGTGGGCACATCCGCCGGGTCGATCGTGTCGTCGGTGCTCGAGGCCGGCCACCTGGGTCGGCTCCACAAGGAGCTCGGGGTGCTGTCCAAGCTCCCCAAGCTGCTCGGCGCCCTCGCCCCCGCCGGCGACCTCCACCCCAGCCAGGAGCGAGCCCGCGACCAGTTCGGCCTGGCCGCCGACGCCGAGCCCGACACCATCAGGGCCATCGGGCACGCCGCCCTGGCCGCCCGGGCTCCCGGTCCGACGGTGATGCCCCGCAACGTGGCCCTCATCCTGGGGACGCGCAAGTGGCCCTCGCCGACGCTGCACATCACCTGCGTCGACGCCTTCACGGCCGAACGGTGTGTGGTCACCCACCGCTCCCGTGTGCGGGTCAACAGGGCGGTGGCGGCCAGCAGTGCGGTGCCCGGCCTGTTCACTCCGCAACCGATCCTCGATCGGCGATGCATGGACGGCGGCGTGAGCGGCACCGGCACCCACCTCGACCTGCTGGCCGGGGCCCACAAGGCGGTGGTGCTGGCTCTCACCGACGGCGCCGGCGCGACCGAGGGGATGATGACGATGGCGCCGGGAGGGCCCGAGCGCGAGCTGCAGGCCCTGCGTGACTCCGGCACCGAGGTGTTCCTGCGCATCCCCGAGCGCATGGACCCCCTCACCTTGATGGATCCGGCCGCGGTGCCCGAGGCGGTGGAGATGGCCCGGCGTCAGGCCGACGCCGACGCCGAGGAGCTGCGCTCCTTCTGGGTGTGAACCCCTTCGTGACCTTCGGCGGACCAGTTGGTGACGTTCTGGTCCGGCATGGCCGCCGCCGGATGCGGTAGAGATGGGACATGTCCTACGACGACATCCCACCCCCGGAACCCAAAGAGATCGACGAGAAGAACTGGCTCGAGCTCAAAGGCTTCATCGACCGAGCAGTGTTGCGCGGCCAGCCCCACGGCGAGGAGCGCTGCGACAACTGCCTCTACTACCTCGACCCCGACGAGAACCTGCACTACTGCTGGCACCCGCAGATCCGCATCCTGGTGGGCGGCGAGTGGTGGTGCCAGTGGTGGGAGCCCATCCCCGAGGACGCCTGAGCCGACGGGCGGCCGGTTCGAGCTCCGGCCGCCCGTTCGCCGCCTCCACCGACGGTCAGACGATCGGCGGGACCATCGCCTCCACCAGGCGAGGGCCGGGAGCATCCAGCGCCCGCTCGAGGTGCGACACGAACGACTCGGCGGTGTCGGCCCGTGAGGCCGGGACGCCCAGCCCGGCGGCCAGCGTCACGAAGTCGATGGGCGGATCCGACAGGTCGAACATCGAGCGGGCCACCGGTCCCGGCTCGCCCCCGCCGACCCGGTCGAGCTCCATGTTGAGCACCGCGTACGAACGGTTGTTGAAGACCACGACGGTGACGTCGAGGTCCTCGCGGGCCATGGTCCACAGGGCCTGGATCGTGTAGAGGGCGCTGCCGTCGGCCTGCAGGGCCAACACCTTGCGGTCCGGACAGGCGATGGCCGCCCCCACCGCCACGGGAAGCCCTTGGCCGATGGCTCCGCCGGTGAGGGTGAGCCAGTCGTGAGCCGGTGCGCCCGCGGTGTGGACCGGCGCGAACAGCCCTGAGGTGTTGGCCTCGTCCGAGACGATCGCGTGCTCGGGGAGCAGGGCGCCGATGGCCTGGGCCGCGGTGTCGGCCGTGAGCGCGCCCGTGGGGCGTGCGGGCCGGGCCGGCTCCTGACGGGGCGGCGCCGGCGGGGCGCCGACCGCGGCGGCCAGCGCGGCCAGCGCGCCGGCCACATCGTCGGCGCCGGCCGCCAGCACGGTGACCTCGCACCCCTCGGGCACGAGGTTGCTGGGCTTGTCGGGGTAGGCGAAGAACGACACCGGCGAGGCGGCGTCGACCAGCACCAGGTGGCGCAGCCCGGCGAGCTGCGCGGCGGCGAAGTCGCCGAGGTAGGAGAGCCGCTCCACCGGTGGACGTCCCGCGCCGCGCTCCAGGCGGGCGGGGAAGGTCTCGGCGAGGAGCTTGGCGCCGGTGCCGGCGGCCACGCGGGCGACGTCGTCGAGCGCGGGACCGTGGCCGGCGCGCCCTCCGAGGAGGATGGCCGCGGGCCCGCCGTCGCGCAGGAGGGCGGCGACGTGCTCGACGTGGTCGGCGGCCACGGCGGCGGCCCCGGGCGCGGCGGCGGGCGGGGCGGGGCTCGCCCCGTCGGTCCAGCACACGTCGGCGGGCAGGACCAGTGTGGCGACCGAACCGGGCGGTCCGGCGGCGGCGGCCACCGCGGCCGCGGCGTCGCCGGCGACGGCGTCGGTGGCGGTGGACGAGACGATCCAGGACGACACATTGCGGGCCACCGTGGCGATGTCGGACTGCAGCTGGGCGTCGTAGCGCTGGTGGGACAGCGCGTGGTCGCCGACGATGTTGACGATGGGGGTGCGGGCCCGACGGGCGTTGTGGAGGTTGGCCAGCCCGTTGCCGAGCCCCGGTCCGAGGTGCAACAGGGTGGCTGCGGGTCGGCCGGCCATCCGTCCGTACCCGTCGGCGGCCCCGGTGGCCACGCCCTCGAAGAGGGTGAGCACGCCGCGCATCTCCGGCACCTGGTCGAGGGCGGCCACGAAGTGCATCTCGGACGTGCCGGGGTTGGTGAAGCACACCTCGACGCCGCTGGCCACGAGGGTGTCGAGCAGGGCGCGGGCGCCGTTCACGCCGTCACCCCGATACCCGGCGGGGCCGGGGTGGGCGTGTCCCAGATGGCACCCGGGTTGAGGATGCCGTGGGGGTCGAACGCGGTCTTGATGCGGGCCATGAGGGCCAGCTTGGCCGGGTCCTCGAGGTCGTGCAGGTACGAGCGCTTCTCGCTGCCGATGCCGTGCTCGCCGGAGATGGCGCCGCCCAGCGCCATGCCGGCGGCGAACAGGTCGTGCAGCACCCGGTCGCGGACCTCGGGGTCGCCCTGGAAGATGGACAGGTGCACGTTGCCGTCGCCCACGTGCCCGCACCCCACGATGAACGACGCCGACTCGGCCGCCAGCTCGGCCACCCGGGCCAGGTAGGCGGGGATGTCGGCGCGGGGCACGACCATGTCGATGATGTCGTTCGCCCCGTTGGCCTTGGCCGCCCAGAACACCCGCTCGCGAGCGGCGATGAGGGAGGCGCCGGCCTGCGGGGGCAGGGCGTAGACGTCGAGGGCCCCGAGCTCGCCGAGCATGGTGGCCACCTCCTCGACGTCCTCGTCGAGGCGGGTCGCGGAGCGGTCCTCGAGCACGACCACCAGGTAGGCGAGGGTCTCGGCCCGCACCTCGGCATCGACACCCAGCTCCAAGCCGCTGGCCGCCTCGATGCCGGCCATGGCCACCAGGTCGATGTACTCCATGATCATGGGATCCACCCCGCGACCGACGATGTGGGGCACCGAGCCGGCGATGGCCTCCATCGACCCGAACGGGGCCAGCAACGTGGCCGTGTGGGCGGGCCTGGGGTAGAGGCGCAGGGTGGCTTCGGTGACGAGGGCGAGGGTGCCCTCCGAGCCGATCACCAGTTGGGTGAGGTCGTAGCCGCTGGTGGACTTCACGAACTTGCCGCCGCTGCGGATCACCTCGCCGGTGCCGAGCACCGCCTCGAGGCCCAGGACCTGGTGGCGGGTGACCCCGTACTTCACGGCCCGCATGCCCCCGGCGTTGGTGGCCACGTTGCCGCCGAGGCTGGCGCTGTTCTCGCCCGGGAACACCGGGTAGACGAGGCCGTGGGGGGCGACCGCGGCGTCGAGGCGCTCGAGGGTGACGCCGGGCTGGACCACCGCCACGTGGTTGTCGAGGTCGATCTCGAGGATCCGGTCCATGTGGTCGAACGCGACGACGATCCCGCCGTGGCGGGGGATGCACGCGCCCGACAGCCCGGTGCCGCTGCCCCGGGCGGTGACGGGGACGTGGTGCTCGGCGGCGAGGGCCACCACGGCGGCGACCGCCTCGGTGTCGGTCGGATGCACGACGAGGTCGGGTCGCCGGGGTGTGGCGGTGAGGGCTTCGTCGTGGCCCCAGTCGTCGCCGATGTTCTCCCCGGCCAGCACGGCCTGGGCGCCCAGGCGGGCCACCAACGCGTCGAACAGGTCCCCCATCGCGTCCCCCTCTCGTCCTCGGTCACGGTAGGCGCGGGGACGCGCCGGTACGAGGGCGACCCGCCCAGCGGGACGTGATATACCCCGGGGGGTGTCTTGGAGGTCGTGGTCGCGTAACGTGGGATCGTGCATCCCGTCGCCCTCGCCGTCGCCGCCCTCGCCACGGCGTCCCTGGGAGCCCTCGGCGGTCTGGGCGGGGCGGTGCTGCTGGTGCCCATCCTCGTCGTCGCCGGGGTCGATCCCTGGCTGGCCGCACCCCTCGGCCTGGTCTCGGTGGCCGCGGGCTCGCTGGCCGCCGCGCCCCGGCAGCTCACCGACCGGGTGGTGAACCACCGTCTGGCGGTGAGCACCGAGATCGCCGGCTCGGCGGCCGCGCTCGTGGGCGCCTTGATCTCGGGCCTGGTGGCCGAACGCGTCCTCTCGGTCATGCTCGGCCTGGTGGCCATCGTGGCGGCGCTGGCCGGCGCCAGCCGCAAGGGCGTGCGCAACCCGCCCGACCCCGAGCTCACCGACGCCGATGTCGGGGAGCGACCGGGCACCCTCGCCGGCGTCTATCCGCTCGGCGACGCCTTCGTGCCGTACCGGGCCCGCCGCGTGCCGGTGGGCATGTTGGGGATGGCCGCCGCCGGGATCATCGCCGGATTGTCCGGTGTGAGCGGCGGTTTCGTGAAGACGCCGGTCACCACCGAGGTCATGCACGTGCCGGTGAAGGTGGCCGCGGCCACCACCACGTTCACGGTGGGCATCACCAGCGCCGTGGCCCTGGCGGTCTTCGCCTCCCAGGGCCGCGTCATCGCGTCCGACGCCGCGCTCGTGGCCGCCGCCAGCATCGTGGGTGGTGTTCTGGGCGCCCGCCTCCAGGCGGTGATGTCCCCGCCCGTCGTGCGCCGGGTCCTGGCCGTGCTGCTCGTGGTCGTCGGCCTCGTGTTGCTGGTGCGGGGATGAACGACCTGGCCCGCCTGGCCGGGATCTTCCGGGTCGCGCTCGGCCTGGCGTTCGTGCTGGCCCTCGGGGGCGCCTTCCTGCCGGGCCGCGCCGGCACGGCCAGCGCGGTCGCCGCCCTGGTGGTGCTGGCCGGCGCCCCGGTCGTGCGGGTGGCCTGGCTCACCATCGACTGGGCGCGGACGGGGGACCGCCGCTTCGCCCTGGTCGGGGGGGCCCTGTTGGTCGTGTTGGCCACCGGCGGCATCGTGGCGCTGGTCTGAGCGCCGGTCCCCTCAGCTCTCCGAGGCGAGGGTGAGGGTGACCTGCATGGCCCCCTCGTCGTCGCGGAGGGTGAGGGTGGTGCCGGCCAGCTCGAAGGTGGTGGCGGTCTCGAGGGCGGCGGTGTACTGCTGCTCGAGGGTGGCCACGTCGGGTTCGCAGGCCATCATCGTGGTGGCGATGTCGGAGATGGCGATCGTGTCGCCGTCGGTGGTGAACGAGCCGCTGAACGAGTTGCAGCCTCCGTTGCCGCTCACCGTGCCGTCGGCCGCGAACTCCAGCGACAGGGCCCCGGTGAGGTCGGTGCCCTCGAGGGCGTTCCCGGTGTTCACCCCCGTGACGGTCCAGCCGGTGCCCTCCAGCCCCGCCAGGCCGGCGACGAACGTGAACAGGACGTCCCCGGCTTCGTCGAGGAGGGTGAAGGTCTCGCCCTCGAGCTCGAAGTCGGTGACCCGTGCCAGGCCGTCGACGAGGGCCTGCTCCTGGGCGGTGACGGCGGGGTCGACGCAGCCCCGCAGAGTCATCTGGCCGGGCTCGAAGGTGATGGCAGGAGGGTCGGTGGCGTCCACCGTGCCGTTGAGCACGTTGCAGCCGGTGTCGGCGTTGAACGAGTCGGGGGCCAGGACCAGCACCGCCTCGGAGCCCTCGACGGCGGGCACGGTGCCGTCGGGACCGCGGTAGGACTCGAGCACGAAGTTGCCGATGGGAGCGGACGCGTCAGCCTCCCGGGGCGGCTCGGTGGCGGAGCCGTCACCGCTGTCGTCGCCGCAGGCCGCCGCCGTCACGGCGAGGAGCGCGAGCAGGAGGAGGCCGGCACGGAGGGGAGACGAACGATGGCGCACGTCCGAGAATGTAGACGGCGAAGCAGCCGGGGCGGGCTACCCGGGCGGTCGGGCATCAGTCCGAGCTGTGGTCGTCCGGGGTGGCCTGACCGCCGTCGCCCTGGCCCGGTTCGAGGCCCTCACGTTCGTCGAGCGGGTACACGAGGTCGTTGGCCAGGCGGAGGAGCTCGTCCTCGGACGGGGCCCGCAGGGGGAGCTTGGTGACCCTGCGCACCGAGACGGCCGACATCGTGCCTCCGACGGCGATGCCGACCACGGGCACGAGCCCGCGCAGGAAGCGGCGGGTGGTGCGTTCGAGCAGGGCCTCACCGAGCCACTTGGCGGCATCGCGCGCCACGGTGTTGGTGGCCCGACGTGACACGGCGTCGCCGTAGCCGGCGGCCTCGGCCAGGTCGGTGACGATCACGCCGGGATCGGGCGAGCGCTGGGCCCGGTGGTACTGCTGCACCCGGGCCGACGCGGCGACGTAGGTCTCGAGCACCTCGCCGGCGATGGCCGCCACGATGGCCGTGGTCGTGGCCGTGCCCACGGTGCCGTAGGCGGCGATGGACTCGGCGGTGGCCGACGCGGCTCCGCCGGCCCCGCCCACCGCCACGTGCTTCCAGCTGCGATCGCCCTTGAGGGGCTTGTGCACGGCCGCCACGATCACCACCCGCTCGGCCTGGAGGAAGCGGTGGCCGACGCGATCGATGACCTGTTGCACCTGTTCGCGGCTGAAGGCCTTGCGGCGGCCCATGCCGGCCACCTCGTCGTAGACGTCGGCCACGATGCCGTCCCACAGCCCGGCCAACTCGTCGCGGACCTCCAGGGGCAGGTGATCGTCACGCAGTCGTCGGGGCGCGGCGTTCTCGAAGCGCAGCTTGTCGGCGACGGCGGGCGGCAGGTCCGTCAGGGACAGGTGCCGTCCGGGGGTGGCGGCCGGTTCGAGGCCGGTGCCGTGGCTCGAACCGGGCGACGGGGTGCTCTCCGTCGGGGGCGGAGGGGGCGGAGGGGGCGGAGGTGGGGGCGGGGGCGGAGGGGGCGGCGGGGGGATGGGGTCCGAGCCGTCGGCCGGGGGACGTTCGCTCACCTCAGCTGTGTACCAGGGTCCGGCGCGTTCTCAGCGATTCTCACTTTTGCTAGGATGGGTCGATGCGGGCAGACCTCCACGAGATCACCTCCGAGCGCCTGGCTGCCGACGGCCAGCGCTACACCCGCAACCGTCGCGCCATCGTGGGCATCCTGGGCGATGCCGATCGGCCGCTGGCCCTGGCCGAGGTCCTCGACCTCGGCGACGAGTTGGCCCAGAGCTCGGTCTACCGCAACCTCGCCGTGCTCGAGGGCGCCGGTGTGGTGCGCAAGGTGGTGGCCACCGACGAGTTCGCCCGCTACGAGCTGGCCGAGGACCTCACCGGCCACCACCATCACCTCCTCTGCACGGGCTGCGGGGCGGTGGAGGACTTCACCCTGCCCGCCGAGGTCGAGCAGGCCCTCGACGCCGCCCTGACGACGGCGGCCGACGACGCCGGGTTCGAGGGCACCCACCACCGCCTCGACCTGGTCGGGCACTGCGCCCGCTGCGCCTGACGTGACCGCCTCGACTTCGGGCGTGGCGCCGGCGCGCTCGTCGCTCGTCGCCCGGCTCCGGTCGGACCCCTCGTCGGTCGCCCTCCTGGTGCTCGCCGCCGTCACGCTCGTCCCGTTCGTCGTGGCCCTCGTGGTCCTCTGGACTCGACCGTGGTGGCACCCCGGTGGCGACGAGGCCCTCATCTCGCTGCGCGCGTGGGATGTCGGCCGCGACACACCGCTGCTCGGCGCCTACAGCCGCTACGGGTGGAACCACCCCGGCCCGCTGCTCTTCTGGCTGCTCGCCGTGCCGGTCCGCCTCCTCGGTGACGCCGGCACCGGCGCCACCGCCGGGGCCATCGTGATCAACGCCTCGGCCGCGGTGGCGGTGGTGGTCCTCGCCGCTCGTCGCGTCGGCATCGTGGGCGCCGCCGGGGCCATGGGCCTGATGGCGGCGCTGATCGCCGCCAACGACCACGTCATCTGGTCGGTGTGGAACCCCCATGTCACCCTGCTGGCCTTCCTGGCCTACCTCGTCGCCGTGTGGTGCATCGCCGACGGCGACGTCGCCGGGTGGCCGGTCGCCGCCGTCAGCGCGGTGTTCTGCATCCAGAGCCACGTCGGCTACGGCACCGTGGTCGCCGCGCTCGGCGTGGTGGCCGTGGTGCTCGCCCTGGTGCCCTGGTGGCGGGCCGGCCGACCGGCCCCGACGCGGCGGTCGGTGGTCGTGGTGGGGGGCTCCTTCGCCGCCGCCGCCCTGCTCATGGTGCCCGTGCTCGTCGACCAGGTGGCCCGCACCGGCAACATCGGCGCGCTGCTCGAGTGGTTCGCCGACGGCGACCGGGCCACGCTCGGCTTGGCGGATGCCGTCGGTCTGCTCAGCCGCCAGCTGCTCCCCTGGGGGCCGTGGGCGGGCGGTCCCGAGGTCGTGGTGCCCATCCTCGGGTCCACCGAGGCGATGAGCGGCTGGTGGTTGCTCGTTCCCATCGCCGCGCTCGCCGCCACGGCCGCGCTGGCGACGGCTCGAGGCGACCACACCGTCCTGCGGCTGGTCGGCCTGGTGGCCACCGCCGCGGTGGTGGCCCTCACCGCCATCGCCGCGGTGACGCCACCGGCCTTCCCGTACCTGTTCGTGTGGGTCCACGTCGTGGCCGGCGCGCTCTGGGCCACCGTCCTGCTGGGCGTGGTGCGGGCGGTGGCGCCGTGGGTCGTAGCGCGCTGGCCGGCCGCCGCCCGGCCCGGCTCGCGGGCCTGGGTGGGCGCGGTGGCGGTGGCGGGAGTGGTGCCCATGGTGCTGGTGGCACTCACCCTGCCCGGCCGGGCGCTGCCGGAGTCGTCCACCGGACGGGCCGTCGGGGCGCTCGAGGAGGCGGCCCTGGCGGCCGTGCCTGCGGGGGCCACCTTCACCATCGGCAGCGACAACCCCTACACCCGGGTGGTCGAGGGCCTCGGGTTGGTGTTGATCGAGGAGGGACGGTCCGTCGTCGTCGGCCCCGAGCACGCCCTGGCCTGGGGCACCTTCCGTGAGGGAGACCCGGCGGTGCAGGCCGACGTCCGGCTGGGGGTGGTGTCGGGCACCGAGTTGGTCGTCGACGGTGCCCCGCCGGGGTGGGTGGAGCTGGCCCGCTACGACCCGCTCGACGCCGAGGAGGCGGCCGAGCGCGAGGCGTTGCGGCGTCGTCTGATGCAGCAGGCCGAGGGCGTGGATCGCCCCGACCTGGTCGGCCTGCTCAACGGGGGGCCGTGGCCGCTGCTGGCCGCCGACGGCACCGGGCTCGACCCCACCGACGTCGAGCGCTACGTGCAGCTGGCCCGACGCGGTCAGCCCACGGCGCTCTTCCTGGCCGACGACGGCGCGCCCTGATCCACCCCGGTTGTCACCCTCCCATTCGCTTCTTGCATGAGATCGGCGTCGTGGACAGCGACGTTCTCATGCAAGAAGCGGGGGGGGGGGAATGGCGGGGTGGGGCGGTACGGTCCGGCGATGGACAGCGAGCCCGTCGTGGTGGCCATCCTCCACCCGCCCGAGTGGTGCGGTTCCGAGGGGGAGTTCGACGCGGCGGTCGCCGCCCTCGAGGCCGTCGATCCCCGGGTCGAGGTGGTGCAGGCCACCTACGTGGAGGACCACGAGCGGCGCAGCGCCCGCGGCCTCGACACCGACCCGTCGTTGCGGGCCGATGCCCCCCCGGTACCGGACGAGGTGCGTGCCGCCCTGGGCCGGGCCGAGGTGGCGGTCGCCATCGACCTTCCCTTCGACGTGGCCGAGCTGGCCCCCCGGCTGCGATGGGTGCAGTCCGTCGGTGCCGGGACGACCCAGCTGCAGTCCGCCGGCCTGGGTCCCGCCGGGATCCGGCTCACCTCCAACGCCGGCGCCAACAGCGTGGGCATCGCCGAGTTCGCGATCGGCCGGCTGCTGGAGGCGGCCAAGCGCTTCCGGGAACTCGACGCCCTGCAGGTCGAGCACCGCTGGGAGCCCCTCTACGGCCCCCAGCTGCAGGGCCGAACCATCGGGTTGCTGGGCTACGGGCCCATCAACCGGGCGGTGGCCGTCCGCGCCCACGCCTTCGGCATGCCCGTGCTGGCCACCCGCCGCACCGAGGGCGCCCCACCCGAACCACCGGTGGAGGCCTTCTTCGCACCGGACCGGCTCCACGAGATGCTGGGCCGTTGCGACGCGGTCGTCGCCGCCGTCCCCGAGACACCCGAGACGGCCGGGATGATGGACGCCGCCGCCTTCCGGGCCATGCGGCCGGGTGCCACCTTCGTCAACGTGGGCCGAGGGTCGCTCGTGGACGAGGCGGCGCTGGTGGACGCGCTGCGGTCCGGCCACCTCGGCGCCGCCGCCATCGACGTCGCCCACCGCGAGCCGCTCCCGGCCGACGACCCGCTGTGGGACGTGCCCGGCTTGGCCGTCTCGGCCCACTGCGCCAGCTCCCCCACGGGGATGTTCGCCGCCCTCTACCGTCACGTCGCCGACAACCTCGCCCGCCACCTGCGCGGTCGATCCCTCGTCGACGAGGTCGACCTCGTGCGGGGCTACTGATCTCCCGCCCCGAGCGCACCCGCGAAGTGATGCTCGCGAAGTGAGAGGGACGGTGGCGGAAGTGAGAAGATGGTCCTTCGCGTCCGGGGTCCGGGCGCCACCGCGTTCATCGAGTCGACGGGAAGAGCATGACCGAGACGACCCACACCATCATCTACACCCACACCGACGAGGCCCCCGCCCTGGCCACGGCGTCGTTCCTGCCGGTCATCTCGGCCTTCACCGGGGTGGCCGACGTCGAGGTCGAGCTGCGTGACATCTCCCTCGCCGGCCGGGTGCTGGCCACCTTCCCGGAACGCCTCACCGAGGCCCAGAAGGTCAGCGACGACCTGGCCGAGCTGGGCCAGCTCGTCACCCGTCCCGAGGCCAACGTCATCAAGCTGCCGAACATCTCGGCCTCCATCCCGCAGCTCAAGGCCACCATCGCCGAGCTGAAGGCCCAGGGCTACGACATCCCCGACTACCCCGACGAGCCCCGCACCGACGCCGAGCGCGAGGTCAAGGCCCGCTACGACAAGGTCAAGGGCTCGGCCGTGAACCCCGTGCTGCGGGAGGGCAACTCCGACCGGCGGGCCCCCGCCTCGGTCAAGGCCTACGCCCGCACCCACCCGCCGCGCATGGGCACGTGGTCCCCGGACTCCGCCAGCCACGTGTCCTGCATGGACGGCGGCGACTTCTACAGCAACGAGCAGTCGGTCACGCTCGCGGCCGACGACACCCTGCGCATCGAGCTGGTCGGCGCTGACGGGGCCACCACCGTGTTGAAGGAGGCGCTGCCCGTGCTCGCCGGTGAGGTGGTCGACGCCACCGCCATGAGCGCGAGGGCCCTCCAGTCGTTCCTCGCCGAGCAGATGGACGACGCCAAGGCCAAGGGCGTCCTGTTCTCCATCCATCTGAAGGCCACGATGATGAAGGTCTCGGACCCGATCATCTTCGGCCACGCGGTGAAGGTGTACTTCGCCGACGTGTTCGCCAAGCACGCCGACACCTTCGATCGCCTCGGTGTCGACCCCAACGACGGGTTGGGCGACGTGCTGGCCCGGGTGGCCACCCTGACCGACACCGAGCAGACCGAGATCGAGGCCGACATCGCCGCGGCCATGGCCAGCGGCGCCCACCTGGCCATGGTCGACTCCGACCGGGGCATCACCAACCTGCACGTCCCGAGCGACGTCATCATCGACGCCTCCATGCCACCGATGATCCGTGACTCGGGCAAGATGTGGAACCCGGCCGGTGAGCCGCAGGACACCAAGGCCGTCATCCCCGACGCCAGCTACGCCGGGGTCTACGACGTCGTCATCGAGGACTGCAAGGTCAACGGCGCCCTCGACCCGGCCACCATCGGTTCGGTGCCCAACGTGGGCCTCATGGCCCAGAAGGCCGAGGAGTACGGCTCCCACGACAAGACCTTCGAGATCCCCACCGACGGCAACGTGCGGGTGGTCGACGCCTCGGGTCGCGTGCTCACGGAGCACCACGTCGAGGCCGGCGACATCTGGCGGGCCTGCCAGACCAAGGACGCCGCCGTGCGCGACTGGGTCAAGCTCGCCGTCACCCGGGCCCGGGCCACCGGAGCGCCGGCGGTGTTCTGGCTCGACGAGAACCGGGCCCACGACGCCCAGCTCATCGCCAAGGTGCGCGCCTACCTCCCCGACCACGACACCACCGGGCTGCAGATCGAGATCATGGCCCCGGCCGACGCCACGCGGTTCTCGCTCGAGCGCATCCGTCGGGGTGAGGACACCATCTCGGTCACCGGCAACGTGCTGCGCGACTACCTCACCGACCTGTTCCCGATCCTCGAGGTCGGCACCAGCGCCAAGATGCTCTCGATCGTGCCGCTCATGAACGGCGGCGGGTTGTTCGAGACCGGCGCCGGGGGCTCGGCCCCCAAGCACGTGCAGCAGTTCGTGAAGGAGGGCCACCTGCGCTGGGACTCCCTCGGTGAGTTCCTCGCCCTCGCCGCCTCGCTCGAGCACCTCGCCACCGCCGGCGGGAACCAGCGGGCCCAGGTGCTGGCCGACGCCCTCGACAAGGCCACGGGCTCCCTGCTCGAGGAGGGTCGCTCCCCGTCGCGCAAGGTCAACGAGCTCGACAACCGGGGCAGCCACTTCTACCTGGCCCTCTACTGGGCCCAGGAGCTGGCCGCCCAGGACACCGATCCCGCGTTGGCCGAGCTGTTCGGACCCATCGCCACTGCGCTGGCCGACGGCGAGGCCGCCATCGTCGGCGAGCTCAACGGTGCCCAGGGCGACCCGGTCGACATCGGCGGCTACTACTTCCCGGACCCGGCCAAGGTCTCCGCCGCCATGCGCCCGAGCGCCACCTTCAACGGCATCATCGACCGCATCGGGAGCTGAGCCGGCGCAACGGCGAGCGAGCCGTGCTGGTCGTCGCGTAACGTCAACCGGCATGGCTCGCCGACGCTCCCTCACCGCCCTGGTCGCCGGGGTCTCCACCCTGTCCCTCCTGCTCGCCGCGTGCGGCGGTGGTGACGACGGGACCCTCTCCGACGAGGAGTTCTGCGCCGAGCTCGAAGCGCTCGAGGAGGCCGACGCCGCCGGCGAGGGCAGCGACGAGCTCGACGCCGAGGCGCTGGCCCAGCTGCGCGACCTCGCCGACCGGGCTCCGAACGAAGAGGTGTCCTCGGCGCTGGAGACCCTCGGCAACATCGCCGAGGACATGGAGGGGCTCGACGAGGACGACCCCGACGCCTTCGGTGAGGTGATGGCGCTGATGTTCAACCCGGAGGTCATCTCCGCCGGGGAGACGCTCGACACCTACCTCACCGAGACCTGCGGCTTCGAGGACGATGCCTTCGAGATGGTCGAGTCCGACACCGACGAGCCCGTGGGCGACGCCGACCCGGACGGCGATCCCGTCCCCTCCTCCGGCTCGGCCATGGACGACCTCGACAGCGGCGAGCTCCGCGAGGCCATGGTCGCCTACCTCGAGGACGAGGGCTTCGAACCGAGCAGCAGCGGCATGGGCATCAGCGGCGGTTCGACGGTGACGGCGGGCTTCGAGGCCGAAGGGGTCGAGGGCGCCGACGCCATGGCGTTGTGCGACGAGCTGGCCGGGCTGGTGGCCGACGCCACCGACCTCGACGACACGGTCGCCCTCGAGATCACGCTCGACGGCACGCTCGTCGCCGAGCGGGCGGCGGGCGGCAGCTGCGACGAGGTCTGAGCGGACGCGGCGGCCCGGCGCACCCGCCGGTCCCGGTCGTGGCGCGGCTCGTCAGCCCTGGTGCTCGGCGTCGAGCACGTGCTGCTTCACCCGTAGGAAGCTGTCGGGGGTCACCGAGATCGAGTCGATGCCGGCGCGGACGAGGAAGGCGGCGAACTCCGGGTCGTCGCTCGGACGCTGGCCGCACAGCCCCACTTTGCGGCCCTTGGCATGGGCCCGTTCGATGAGCACCTCGATGCTGCGGGTGACCGCCGGGTCGGTCTCGTCGAAGAGCGGAGCGAGCACGGACGAGTCGCGGTCGACGCCGAGGGTGAGCTGGGTCAGGTCGTTGCTGCCGATCGAGAAGCCGTCGAAGCGGTCGGCGAACTCCGACGCCAGCACGATGTTCGAGGGGATCTCGGCCATCACGAACACCTCGAGGCCGTTGACGCCCCGCTCGAGGCCGTGGGCGGCCATCTCCTCGAGCACCCGATCGGCCTCGCCCAGCGTGCGGCAGAACGGGACCATCACGACGACGTTGGTGAGGCCCATCTCGTCACGCACCCGCCGCAGCCCCCGGCACTCGAGCGCGAAGCCCTCTCGGTAGCCGTCGCTGTAGTAGCGGCTGGCGCCCCGCCAGCCGATCATGGGGTTGGCCTCGTGGGGCTCGAACCCCTTGCCCCCGAGGAGGCGGGCGTACTCGTTGGTCTTGAAGTCGCTGAGGCGCACGATGACGGGATCGGGCCAGCGGGACACGGCGATGCGGCCCACCCCGTGGGCCAGGCGCTCGACGAAGTACTCGCCGCGGTCGTCCTCGTAGCCGCGGGTCAGCTCGGCCACCGTGTCGCGGTCGGCGTCGTCGAGGTCGTCGAAGTGCACGAGGGCCATGGGGTGGACCTTCACCTCGTTGGCCACGATGAACTCCATGCGGGTGAGGCCGACGCCGTCCGCCGGCAGGCGCCACCACCGCATGGCCCCGGCGGGCGCGGCCAGGTTCAACATGACGGCGGTGCGGGTGTCGGCGACCTCGTCGAGGTCGATGTCCTCGGTCTCGAAGCCGAGGAGGCCCTCCAGCACGACGCCCTCGTCGCCCTCGGCGCACGACACGGTGACCTCCTGGCCGTCGGTGAGCACGGAGGTGGCATCGCCCGTGCCGATCACCGCGGCCACGCCGAGCTCACGGCTCACGATGGCGGCGTGGGAGGTTCGGCCGCCGTGGTCGGTGACGATGGCCGCGGCCCGCTTCATCACCGGCTCCCAGTCGGGGTCGGTGATGGTGGTGACGAGCACGGCCCCGTCGACGAAGCGGTCGATGTCGTCCGCGCTGGAGAGGCGGCACACCGGGCCCGAGGCGATGGCGTCGCCGATGGCCAGGCCGGTGACCAGCCGCTCACCGGTCTCGGTGAGCCGGTAGCGCCGGAGGTTCGAGGCTTGTCGGCGGGCCTGGACGGTCTCGGGGCGGGCCTGGACGATGGCGATCTCCCCCGTCCGGCCGTCCTTGGCCCACTCGATGTCCATGGCCGCGCCGTAGTGCTCCTCGATCCGGACGGCCCAACGGGCGAGGGTGAGGATCTCGTCGTCGGTGAGGACCCGGGCCCGCCGTTCGGCGTCGGTGGTCTCCTCGGTGGTGGTGGGATCGTCGCCGGTGGCGCCGTCGGCCCGGTAGACGATCTTGTGGTCCTTCTCCCCCACCCGGGCGTGCACGATCGGACGCAACGAGGTGTCGCCCAGGAAGGGCTTGAACACGACGTACTCGTCAGGGCTCACCAGCCCGCTCACCACCGCTTCGCCGAGGCCCCACGCGGCGTTGATCACCACCACGTCGGCGAAGCCGGTCTCGGTGTCGATCGTGAACATGACCCCGGCGCCGGCCTGGTCCGAGCGGACCATCCGCTGCACACCGATCGAGAGGGCGACCTTTCGGTGATCGAACGACTGGTCCTCGCGGTAGTTGATGGCCCGATCGTTGAAGAGCGACGCGTAGCAGCGTCGACACGCGTCGAGCAGAGCGTCGAGGCCGCGCACGTTGAGGAAGGAGTCCTGCTGGCCGGCGAAGCTGGCCTCCGGGAGGTCCTCGGCGGTGGCGCTCGAGCGCACGGCCACGTCGACGTCGTCGGTGCCGGCGTCCCGGCTGAGCTCGGCATAGGCCTCGGCGATGGCGTCGCGGACCGCGGCCGGCAGCTCGGCGGCGAGGACCGCGTCGCGGATGGTGCGGCCCACGTCGGCCAGTTCGGCGCCGCCGTGGAGCCGGTCGATCTGGTCGACGACGACCTGTCGGAGGTCACTGCCGTCGAGGAACGACCAGTAGGCGTCGGCGGTGGTGGCGAAGCCCCCGGGGACCGAGATGCCCTCGGCGGAGAGGTTGGTGATCATCTCCCCCAACGAGGCGTTCTTGCCGCCCACCAGGGCGGTGTCGGCCGAGGTCACCTCGGCCAGATCGACCACCAGTCGTGTCTCGGCCATCTCGGGTCCTTCCGTCGTGCGCCGCCGTACGTCCACCCTGCCATCGAAGCGCCGTCGTCGCCCGGTGACCAGGGTCCCAGGGCCTCCGCGGGACGAGATGTGGCCTCACGGGGGCTCACCGGCCTCCTGTCGGGGGCGTCGGCGACTCAGGTGCGGAGGTGGTCGGCCAGGCGGTGGGCGAGGGCGACGAGGGTGAGGGTGGGGTTCGCCATCCCGGAGGTGGGGAACACCGCGCTGCCGGCGACGTAGAGGTTCTCGACCTCGTGCATGCGGCAGTTCTCGTCCACGACCCCGCGGTTCGGATCGACGTGCATGCGGGTCGTGCCCATGTGGTGGTTCCCGATCTCGGTCGGCCAGTCCTCCACCGGGCTGCCGCTCGGGTCGAGCTCCACGCGGGCGGCCCCGGTGGCGGCGAGGTGCTCGCCCACCAGGCGGATGGTGGCGCGCAGGGTGGTGCGGTCCTCGGGGTTGAGGTGCCATTCGATGACCGGCTCGGGCAGGCCGAGCTCGTCGAGCCGGCGACCGAGGGTGACGCGGTTGTCGGGATCGGGCACCTGTTCGGTACGAACCGACAGCACCCCGAGGGGGGGTTCACTCGACCCCCGGGCGAGGAGGCGGCCGATCCCTCTCATCGCCATGGTCTCCCGGTCCCGGTCGCCGCGCAGATCGCCGCCCTCGAGGCCGGGGTAGAGCTGCACGCTGGCGTTGGCGATGCCGGCCTCGGCCTGAGCCTGCGCCGACAGGCCCAGTCCGGCCCAACGACTGACCGTCCGGCCGTCGGCCAGGGTGCTCTGACCGATCGTGTAGAAGTCCCAGGCCTCCCTCGGCTGAGCGAAGAGGATGCGACCGGACGGGTGGTGGGGGTGCTCCATGAAGTGACGACCCACCAGGTCGTTGCTGTTGCCGACGCCGCTCGGCGCGCTGGCCGTGCTGGCCAGCAGGAGACGGGGGGCCTCGATCCCCCCGACAGCCAGCACGTAGCGCCCGGCCGAGACCTGGAATCGCCGCCCGGAGAGCGTGGCCACCTGGAGACGGTCGACCCGCGTGCCGCCGGGGTCGGTGTCGATGGAGGTGACGTTGGCCCACAGGACGACCTGGGTGCTCTCGTCCGCGTCCAGGAGCGGGCGGAGCTTGGTGCCGAAGCGGGTGGGCGGGCTGAACTGGAACACGGTGGTGCGCACCGGATGGCCGTCGGCCAAGAGGGTGGCCGCGGCCTGGTCTCGCCACCAGCCGGCGTCGAAGACGTCGGTCGCCAGGTCGCAGCTGGCGGCGGCACGGACGTAGTGGGGGGCGAGGGTCTCGGCGCCGAACGGCCAGCCCGAGCCGTCGACAGCCGCCCTCACCTCGAAGTCGTGGGGGTCGAAGGGACGGCACATGCCGGTCCAGTGGTTGCTGGAACCACCGAACTGGCGCAGGCGTACGAGGTCCGGCGTCACCTCCGTGCTGTTGAAGCGGAACCCCTCGCCGGACACGCGGCCCTCGGCCAGGGCCTGGGTGCGGGGGTCCCACTGCTCGCCGCCGGACTCGAGCACGAGCACCGACAGCCCCGAGCCCACCAGCTCGGCGGCCACGGTGAGCCCGGCCGGACCGGAGCCGATGATGCACACGTCGGCGGTGAGGGCGGCGCCCTCTTCGATGTCGTCGGCGTGGCGCAGCACCTCGGTCAGCTCCTCGCGTAGGCGACGAGGGCGATGGCCTCGGTGTCGGCCAGGAGCCAACCGTCGCCGAGCACCGTGCGGCCGGCGGCGAAGTCGGCGTCCACCCGGTCGTCGACGAGGTCGAGCACCTCGAACAGCGTCGCCTCGTCGGTGATGGGTCGGGCGACGCCGGGCAGGCCCGAGGCGGCGAGGCGAGGCCCTTCGGGCCCGTCGCGCAACGAGGCGCCGAGGGTGCGGAGGGGATCGGTGTCGGTGCCGAACCCGAGGCTGCCGCAGCCGGCGAGGAGCGGCAGGGCGGGCGTGGCCGCGAGGAGCACCGCGCCCGTGGCCGTGCCGCGCAGGACCGCACGTCGCGAGACGGTTCGGGGGGAGGTCGCCGCCATCGCCCGATGATGCCACGGCCACCGGGCGAGCACGGCTTCGGGCCCGCGGCACGGGTCCTCGAAGCGCTGGGTGGTCAGCCGGGGTTCGTGGTCACACCGAAGCGGCGCCGCACCTCGTCGAGAGGGAGCGGCGCCAGCGCGAAGTGGTCGATGCCGCCCATGACGTCGACGGTGCAGCGCGCACCGCGCTGCATGGCCTCGGCCCAACGGGCGGCCGCCCCGGGCTGGGCCAGCGTGTCGGTGCGGGCCATCGTCACCTTCTTGCCGGCCACCCGGTGGATGGCGTCGTTCTGGAAGATGCCGAGCGTGACCGCCAACAGCACCAGACCCCGTTCGTCGGGCATGCAGCTGGCGATGAAGGCGAAGACGTCGAGCTCGCCCTCGGGGGTGGCGTCGTAGCCGGTGAGGACGTGCACGAAGTCGTGCCGGGCGCCGATCTCGTAGATGCCGTGGCGCTCGCCAGGGAAGGGGAAGTGGTGGCGCTCGTAGAAGGCGGCCACCTCACGACCCCAGCTGCCCTCGGGCAGGTCGCGCAGGGCCTCCCACTTGCGGGCGATGGTCCGGTCGGGTGCGATGCCGGTGTAGGCCAGCTTGGAGCGCATCAGCTCCCAGAGCCGCCCGTGCAGCGACTCGCGGATCGTCTCGGCCGTGTACCAGCTGGAGCGCTGGAGGTCGGCGTACATGAGGGCGACGTGGCCCGCGGCCATCTCGCGCGCGTCGCGCAGCAATGACAGATCGACGTCGAGCGCCTGGGCGTGGTGTTCGACGGCGCGGGCGGTCGCCGAGGACAGCGGGTGCTCGATCAGCTCGAGCACCACCGTGAGGTGCACGATCTGGCGGCGGAGGCTCTCGGAGGGCGACCGGGCGAGGAGCTCGTCGGCAGGGAGCGGAGCGAGCGGCTGCTCGGTGAGGTCGAGGCCGAAGACCCGTTCCGCGATGTTGTCGAACACCGCCTGTTGGAGCTCGTCGAGGCCGCCGACCGGCTCGAAGGCCCCGAGGGCCGCCGCCATCGCCACGCGTGCCACGTCGGGAGGCGGGAGCATCACGAGGCCGACTGTACTCATGGCCCGATGCTCCCCGGAGCGAGGCCCGAGCCGTCGGTCGGGCCCGAGGAAGGAGTCTGCCGGCGCACCGCGAGGGGGACGAGGGCGGCCCCCACCAGCGAGACGCCGAGCGCGAGGACCATGGCTGCACCGTCACCCCGGGCCAGGGCGGCGGGCGTGTCGTCGCCGCCTTGGAGGTCGACGAGGACGGCCGTGGAGATGGCGACGCCCACCACGTTGCCGAGGAGGCGGGTGCTCTGGGTGGCGCCGGTGGCCTGCCCCGATGCCGCCTGGGGGACGCCGCTCAGCGACGCCGTGGTCGACGCGGCGAAGGCCAGGCCCTGTCCGAGGCCACCGACGACCAGGCCCGCCACCACGAGGGGGAAGGCCGAGGCGGGGGCCATGGTGGTGAGCAGGGCGAACCCGGCCGCGCAGCCCAGCATCGCCACGACGAGCGTGGTGCTCACCCCGAGTCGGCGCACGGCGAGGCTGTTCACGGTGCCGGCCAGGGCGAACGCCCCGCTGAAGGCGAGGAACGTCACGCCGGCCTCGAGGGCCGAGAGGCCGCGGACCTGTTGGAGGTAGGCGCTGACCACCACCAGCGTGACCCCGAAGCCCCACGTGGAGGTGAAGGCGACGGCCAAGGCGCTGCGGGACCACCGGGCTCCCAAGGCGGCGGGGTCGAGGACCGGCCGGGCCCCTCGGCGGCCTCGGGCGACCACGAAGGCGACCGCGCCGCCGGCGGCGGCCAGGGGCACCAGCGTGGCGACCGAGAGCCACGACCCGCCCCCGGCGCGGCTGGCGGCCAGGCTGATGCCGACGAACGCCACGGCCACCGCGGCCAGCCCGGCCGCGGGGAAGGGGGCGGTCGAGGTGCGGGGCTCGCGGTCCCGGGACCCGACGAGGGCGGCGATGGCGGGCAGGGCGAGCAGGCAGATCGGGCCGTTGACGAAGAAGAAGGCCCGCCACCCCACGGCGGTGGTGAGCGCCCCTGCGACCAGCGGCCCCAGTGCGCTCCCGGCCCCGCTGACCGCACCCCAGATCCCGATGGCCGCGGGCCGCCGGTCCTCGGCGAAGGTCGCCATCACCACGCTCAGCGACGTGGTGAAGCACGCCGCCGACGACAGGCCCTGCAGCGCCCGGGCGGCGATGAGCACGGTGCTGTCGGTGGCCACACCGCACAGGAGGGATGCCACTCCGAAGCCGGCGACGCCGGCGAGCAGCAGGCGGCGGGGGCCGAACCGGTCGGCCAGCGTGCCGAAGGTGAGCAGCATCGCCCCGAAGGCGAGGGCGTTGGCGTTCATCACCCAGGCGAGCACCGTGGCGCTGGCATCGAGGTCGGTGCCGATGCTCGGCAACAGCAGGCCGATGCCGCTGACGTCGAGCGACTGCGTCAGCAGGGGCACGCACATGGCGGCCAGCACCCACCAGCTGCGGCGGCTCGCAGACGTCGTGGTCGTCGTCGCGCTCACGGATGTGTCGGGGTCCAGCACTCGACGACGTCGTCGAGCTCCAGCGTTCGCACCGCGTCCTCCACCGATCGGCGCAGTCGACGGGCGACGTCGTCGACGTCGAGCAGGCCCAACGCCAGGCTCGCCCTCAGCTGCTCGCGAGCCGAGAGCCAGCTCCGGCCGAGGTGGACCGAGAGCGCCTCTGCGAGGTCGGTGTCGTAGCGCCGAGGACGGGCCGGCGCCAGCTGGCCGTCGGTCACCTCGTCGAGCACCCCCTCGAGGGCGGACGGGGCGTCGATCACCTCGGGTGGGCCAGCGACGAAGGGGATGCTCCAGAAGTCGGGGGTCTGCATCCCCGGGGCGCCCCCGGGGATCGTTCCCGGTCCGTCGGGGGCGACGACCGAGATGCTGGCCGACCCGGGCCGGCGAGAGTCGAGCAGGGTCACCGCCAGCGAGTTCTGGCGCCGGCTGAGCTCGGTGCCCAGGTGGGCCAACCACGGCGACCGGGCGATCAACTGGATGTGGACCATGGCCAGCAGGGCGTGGAGCACCACCTCCTCGCCCTGGCAGGTGCCGCGCCCGCTCCAGAGCAGGTCGTGGGCCAGCGACGGGGTCACCAGCGCGGGGTGCTCCCCGGCGTAGCGGTCGTTGAGCGCTCGGGTGGCGCGGTCGCCGGTGGGGTGGGGACCCATGATCCGACCCGACTCGGGCATGGGCTCCACCGTCAGGCGGGCCGGTCCCTGCCGGCCGGCCGCGAAGGCGTCGAGGACGCTGCCCGCGAGGGTCGTGCCGAGCAGGACCACGGCGGCGCGCAGCCCGGGCGAGGGGACGCGGCCGACCAGGTCGCGGTCCTCGAGACGATCGACGAGGGCACCGGCCGCGCCGGGCACCGACCCATGGCCTCGGAGCTGCTCCTCGACGACCCGCTCGAGCGCCTCTCGGGCGTGGGCCTCGGTCGGGGCCTGCTTCGGCGCGGGCGCCATCGGGGGGCCCTGCGGATAGATGCCTGGTTCGCCGAACAGCGTGTTGGAGGAGAACAGCGACGGGTCCCGAGGGTCCCGAGGCGGCTCGCTCAGGATCTCGAGCACCGTTGCCTCGAGCGCCGGGTCGACGGGAGGGTCGAGGGGACGGGGTGAGAAGCGGTTCGACGTGATGCCGCCACGGTAGTGCGCTCCCCCCGGCCGGCTCCGAGGCGGCCCGGGGCCCCGGAGGAGCTGCCCCGCCGCTCATGCCGGGCCCGGCGTCCGCCCCCGACACCTACGATCGGCGGTCGTGGCCACGATCCGGTTCTCCGACGACGACGGCATGGACTTCGCCGTGCGCTGCCTCCTCACGGGGATCGGCTACGGCATGGCCGAGCCCGGCGAGGTTCTGGCGACGGCGGCGGCCGTGGTGCCCGGTGACCCCGATTCCTGGTTCACCGCGTGGACCGGGCTCGGCGAGCGGTGCGAGGCCATCGCGGCCGAGGCGTCCGCCGCCGGCCATCGCCAGAGCGCCGCGCAGGCCTACCTGCGGGCGGCCAACTATCGCTTCGCCGGCTTCTACTACGTCCTGGCGTCGGCCCGTCCCGACCGCCATCGCGCCGCGTGGCGCGCCCATCGGTCCTGCGTCGAGGCGGCCTTCGACCACTGGGCCACGCCGGTCGAGCGGGTGGAGGTCCCCTGGGAGGGTCGGGCCCTGCGGGCCTGGCGGTTCCGGGCCTCGAGCGACGCTCCTGCTCCCCCCACCGGCTCGGGCCGGCCGCTCATGGTCGTGCACAACGGGCTCGCCTCGCCGCTGTCCGACGTGGTGATGACCGGGGTCCTCGATGCCGTGGAGCGCGGGTGGGAGGCCGTCGCCTTCGACGGACCCGGTCAGGGGGCGGCCGTGGTCGACGACGGCCTCGCCCCCGTCGACCAGTGGGAACGCGTGGGCTCGGCGGTCCTCGACGCCGTCCTCGACCGCGACGTCGATCCCGGCGCCGTGGTCGTCGCCGGGATCGCCGACGGCGGCTACCTCGCCGCCCGCCACGCCGCCCGTGACCCCAGGGTGGCCGCGGTGGTCGCCGATCCCGGCGTGCTGCGACCGCTCGACGGCGTGCTGGGGGCGCTGCCCGAACCGCTCCAGCGGGCCTGGTCCGATGGTGGGGCGACCGCGCTCGACGCGGCCGTCGACGCGACATCCGACGATCCCGACACCCGGTTCGCGGTCGCCAAGGTGGTCGAGCAGTGGCCGGCCCACGGTCCGGGGCAGGTGCTCGATCGTCTGGCCGGTTGGGACCTCGAGCTGCTGGTCGACGACCTGCGAGGGCCGGTCCTGATCTGTGATCCCGACGACGCCATGAGCTTCCCCGGGCAGTCCGCCGAGCTGGCGACCCGGCTCGGCGATCGGGCGGTGCGCGTGCCGTTCTCCACCGCCGAGGGCGCTGGTCTCGACTGCGAGATCGGCGCGCCACGCCTGCGCAACCAGCGCATCTTCGACCTCCTCGACGACTGGCGGGGCCTGGCCGGCCCGGCGGCGTCGCCCCACCGAAAGGACCGACCATGACCGAACCCACCACCGAGGCCGTCGGGTGGCTCCGTGCCGTCGTCGTCGATGCCCAGGACCCCGAGCGCCTGGCGACCTTCTGGCAGGCGGTCCTCGGGGTCGGCGTCTACGAGGTCGAGCAGGACTGGATCCAGCTGGAGCGGGACCGCGGCGGGGTGTACCTGGCCTTCCAGCCGCTGCCCGCCGGTGGCGAGCCGGGGGCGATGCGCCTGCGCCCCGACATCGAGGTCGAGGACATGGACGTGGCCCAGGCCCGCATCGAGGACCTCGGCGGCCGGCTGGTGGCCGTCATCGAGGAACCCGACGGCGACTCCCACCGCCGCATGGCCGACCCGGAGGGCAACGAGTTCACCATCTTGCTCCCGCTCCCCGAGAACCGCTGACGACGCTACGAGCCGGCCTCCGCACGACCCGAGGAGAACCCATGCCCGAGCCCCACGTGCGCAGCCACTTCCTCGACCCGGACGTGGCCCGCTACGCCGCCGAGCACGTCACCCCCGCCGACGACGTGCAGCGGTGGGTGCACGCCGAGACCCAGGAGCGCTTCCCGGACTGGTCGGTGATGCAGGTCGGCGACGACCAGTCGGTGCTGCTCGAGGTGCTGACGCGGGCCATGGGCGTGCGCTCGGCGGTCGAGGTGGGCACGTTCACCGGCTCCTCGGCGCTGGCCATCGCCCGAGGCCTGGCTCCAGGGGGTCGGCTGGTGTGCTGCGACATCAGCGAGGAGTGGACGTCGGTCGCCCGCGAGGCGTGGTCGCGTGCCGGCGTGGCCGACCGGGTGGACCTGCGCATCGGCCCCGCACTCGACACCCTGCGGGCGCTCCCGGCCGAGCCCGGCCTCGACCTGGCCTTCGTGGACGCCGACAAGGTCGCCTACGTCGACTACTACGCCGAGATCGTTCCCCGCCTCCGCCCCGGGGGGCTGCTCCTCGCCGACAACACCCTGCAGTGGGGGCGGGTGGTCGACCCGTCCGTGGCCGACGACAACGTGGTGGCGATCCGGGCGTTCAACGACATGGTGGTGGCCGACGACCGGGTGCAGTCGGTGTTGTTGCCGTTCGGCGACGGGGTGACCGTCGCCCAGCGCCGCTGAACCCGGTCCCGGACGCCCGGACCGGGGGGTCGGGTGGCCCGGTCCGCCGTCCGGGCTCGGCGCACCGGCCAGACTGTCGGTCATGACGACGGCCGAGCCCCGTCCCGGCCCGGCGGGCCCGGCGCCGGCGGTGAGGTACCTGAAGGCGGTGCCCCAGGTCGTGGCGGTGGTGCTCCTGGCGTTGCTGCCGGTGGGTGTGGCCGGCTTCGCCGGCACCGAGGTCAACGCCATGGTCGTGACCCTGGCCTGCCTGCTCGGGGTGCAGGCCACCATGACCGAAGGGCCCCGGTGGGGGGCGGTCCTCGTCGCGGTCGGGGTGGGGTCGATGTCGGTCGCCACCGTGCTGAGCCCCCACCCGTGGGCCGCGGCGGCCTGGATCGCGGTGGTGGGCGCCGGTTCCTACCCGGCGGCCCGCCTCGGCCGGATGCGGGGGTACGCCATCGTCGGCATCACCACCGGGTTCGTGGTGGTGGCTCCGGTACCCGTCGATCCGGCCGACAAGGTCGAGCTGGTTCGGGTGGTGCAGACCGGTGGTGGGGTGGTGCTGCTCAACCTGGTGGTCGGCCTGCTCGCCGGTCTGTGGTCGTCGCAGGTCACGGCCCGCGCGCTGCCCCGGAGCGTCCCTCTTCCCGGCCTCGAACGTTCGTCTGCGGCGGTGCTGGCCGGGACCCTCGCGGTCACGACGGCGACGGCGACCTTCGTCGTGCTCGAGTGGTACCGGTTGCCGCTGGCCGCCTGGCTCCTGCTCACGCTGTACGTGCTGGCCATGTCGGCGCGGCCCGAGGAGCCTCGTCGCGCCGTTCGGATCAAGGCCGCTCAGCGCGCCGTGGGGACGGTCGGCGGGGCGCTGATCGCCATGGTCGTCGCCCTGGTGGTGCCGTGGGAGGGGGTGCAGCACCTGCTGGGGATGGGCTGCCTGGTCGTGAGCCTGCTGCTCTTCCTCGATCCCGACCCGCACCATTACTGGCGGGCCGTGGCGTTGCTCACCCCGGCGGTGGTGCTGTTCGACTCCGATGCCGGCACTGCGCTGAGCGCCGATGCCTACCGGGTGGGCTTCACCCTGCTCGGGGTGGCGCTGGCGGCCCTCGTCGTCCCCGTGGTGACGGTGGTGCTCACCGTGCTCACCGGGAGGGCATCCGGCCGGTCGGCTCCTGCCCGTCCCTGAACCGTCGTCGGGTCGACGCGGCCATCGCCCGAGCCGTCACCGCGGCATGCCCCTACCATCGCGCCCATGGCCCTCGACGACGAGCTGCTCAACCGTGTCACCTGGAAGATCCCCAACGCGCTGGCGCTCGTGGGCTCCCGAGCGGGTGACGAGCGCAACGCCATGACCACCAGCTGGATCACCCAGCTGGCCATGGAGCCCGTGCTCATCGGCATCGGCGTCGACAACGCCGCGGTCACCCATCGGTTGATCACCGACGGCGGATCGTTCACGGTCAACCTCTGGGACGCCGACGACACGCGGGTGTTCGTGAAGTTCTCCAAACCGGCCGCCGACGAGGGCGACACCCTCAACGGCCGCGCCGTGCGCTCGGCCAGCACCGGCGCCCCGGTGTTCGAGGAGGCGATCGCCTGGGTCGACTGCGAGGTGCGCCACACCCTCGATCTCGGGAGCCACACCCTGTTCGTGGGCGAGGTGGTCGACGCCGGCATCGACGACGACGAGCGTCGAGCCGCGTCCATGGCCGACACCCGCATGAAGTACGGCGGCGTGAAACGTCACTGAAAGAGCGCTGAAACCGCTCGGCCGTACCGTCGGCGCAGCCTCGACCCGATGGAGGGTCGATCTGCGGAGCGGAGGCGTGAGATGGGGATGATGCGACGGGCAACGGTCGCCGGAGTGACGGTGACGGCGGCGATGACGGCCGTCGCCTGCGGTGGAGGGGGTGGCTCGGGCGCCGTGGGGTCGGTCGACGACGTGGAGTCGGCCACCATCCGGATCACGACCGAAGGTTCCCTGCGGGACCCGGAGGTGGGGTTCGCCACCGAGACCGGTACCGGCAGCGGCTTCTTCATCGACGATCAGGGCCTGGCGGTGACCAACAACCACGTGGTCACCGGGGCCGGAACCCTCGAGGTCTTCATCGGCGACGACGACAGCCAGGGCTACAACGCCCAGGTGGTCGGTGTGTCCGAGTGCAACGACCTGGCTCTCATCCAGGTCGACGTGGAGGAGTCCACCCCCTACCTGGAGTGGTACGACGAGGAGATCAGCACCGGGCTCGACGTCTACGCCGCCGGGTTCCCCCTCGGTGACCCCGAGTTCACCCTCACCCGGGGGATCGTGGCCAAGGCCCAAGCTGACGGCGACCTCACCGGCACCTCGTCGATCGACCGCACCATCGAGCACGACGCCAACATCCAGCCGGGCAACTCCGGTGGACCGCTGGTGGACGAGTCCGGCAAGGTCGTGGCGGTGAACTACGCCGGCGGCGCGGTCACCGACACCGCCCAGTTCTTCGCCATCGCGGCCGACCTGGCGACCGAGGTGGTCGACCAGCTCCAGGAGGGCGACATGGAGTCCATCGGCGTCAACGGTTGGTCCGTCGACGACGAGGAGACCGGGTTGACCGGCATCTGGGTGGCCGGGGTGGCCCCCGGTTCGCCGGCCGCGACGGCGGCGCTGCTGCCCGGCGACATCATCACGTCGCTCAACGGCGTGCCCATGGGCGAGGACGGCACCTTCCGTGCCTACTGCGACGTGCTGCGCACCGCCGGCGGCGGGGCCATCGCCGTCGAGGCGCTGCGCTTCGACAGCGAGGAGGTCCTGCGGGGTGAGATCAACGGTTCGAAGGCACTCGAGGCCGCCTACAGCTTTGCTCGGGAGGTGGAGGAGGAGGCCCAGCTGTCCGAGGGCGCGTCCTACACGTCCTACGTCACCATCACCGACGACACGGGCACGCTCACCGTCGACGTGCCCACCGAGTGGGCCGACGTGCTCACCTCCCCGCTCACCGCCGACGACGGCGGGCCGATCCCGGTGGTGGCGGCCTCGCCCGACCTCCAGAGCTTCGAGACCTCCTACAGCACCCCGGGGATGGTGTTCGTGGCCGGCGAGACGCTCGTCAGCCCCGGAGAGGCGCTGGCGGAGTTCGCTCCTGCCCCGGGCGAGTGCGTGGACGCCGGTGTCTCCGAGTACGCCGACGACCGCTTCAGCGGTCTGTTCCAGATCTGGGATCAGTGCGGACCCAACGGGGCGGCGTTCGTGGTGCTCGTCACCGAGGCCGCCGAGTTCCCGGGCTTCACCTTCGTGGTCGCCGTGCAGGCGGTGACCGAGGCAGACCTCGGCGTGATCGACGAGGTGTTCGCCACGTTCAACGTCGTCGGGTGAGGGCGACCCTCGCCCGGCGCGCACCGGGCGAGGGGACCTCAGCGGGCGTGGCGCTCCAGGAAGTCGAGGACCGCCCTCGTGAAGGCGTCGTTGCGGTCGCCGGCCACCATGTGCCCGGCGCCGGCGACGTCGACGTACTCCACGGTCGGGAACCGCGCGCAGAACTCCCGGGCCCGCGTCTCGCTGACCAGGTCGCTCACCCGGCCTCGCACCAGCATCACCGGTGTGGTGTCGACCAGCGTCGCCACCGCCCGGTGCAGACGTTCGACGTCGCCGATCTCGGTGGGTGGCAGATCGGCGGTGCCGCCCACGAAGGCGGGGTCCCAGTGCCAGTAGAAGCGCCCCTCGCGCTCGCGCACGTTCTTGGCCAACCCCGACAGGTCGGTGGGACGGGGACGGTGCGGGTTGTAGGCGGCGATGGCATCGGCCACGTCGTCGAGGGAGTCGAAGCCGGTGCGGGCGTGCTCGGCCATGAAGGCCTGGATGCGGTCGGCGCCGGCCTGCTCCATGTCGGGGATGATGTCGACGAGGACCACGCCGCGGGCGACGCCGGGGACCATCTCGCCGGCCAGCAACATGGAGGTGAGCCCTCCGAGCGAAGCGCCGATGAGCACCGGCGAGGCGTCGAGGGTGGCGACGAACGCGGCCACGTCGGCGCCGAAGCTGGAGAGCCGGTAGTCCCCGTTCTCGGACCAGTCGGACTCGCCGTGGCCGCGAGCGTCGAGGGTGATGGCCGGCCAGCCGGCCTCGGCGACGGCACGGGCCGTCCCGCCCCAGGAGTGGCGGGTCTGCCCGCCGCCGTGGAGCAGCACGACCGGTGGCCCGGCGGTCGGGCCGCGGCGGTCACCGACGAGGTTGATGCCGTCGACTCCCGGGAACTCGAAACGAACGGCGGCATCGCGGTGGTCCGGCATCGGTCGCGACGCTACCCGCCGCCCCTCGGCCTCGGGCCGGTTCTCCGCCGCCCACCGCCGTGCGTCGGGGCCGCCGTCTACGGTGGCGGTCCACGGAGGGGGAGACCGATGGTGATCGTCGACCGGCGCGTCGTAGGGGCATGACCGGCGTTCCCGCGGGCGGCGTCGAGGGACTCGACCACGTGGCCATCACCGTGGCCGACGTCGACGTCACGCTGGACTGGTACGAACGGGTGCTCGGCGCCGAGCGCCTGTACGACGACCTCCGCCGTTCCGGCGTGATCCCGGTGGCGCTGTTGCAGCTGGGCGGGTCGCGCCTCAGCGTGCACGCCGTCGCCGCTCCCGCTGCGCCCCACGCCGTTCGACCCGTGGCCGGCTCGGCCGACCTGTGCTTCCGGTGTCGGGGCCCGGTCGAGTCGATCCTCGCCGGGTTGGCGGCCGCCCGAGTCGAGGTCGTTGAGGGGCCGGTGGACCGCCCCGCCTCGAACGGTGTCATGGGCCGGTCGGTCTACCTCCGCGACCCCGACGGGAACCTGATCGAGCTCTTGACCACGGCGTCGGCGCCGCCGTGAGCCCCGACCAGGGGGGTCAGACCGCCGCCCAGAGGGCGGCGCCCGCCACCACCACGGCGCTGAGACCCACCACCATCCGGCGGATCCCGACAGCTCGGCGGCCCACCGACGCCGCTGCTCCGAGGTCGAAGCGCTCTGACTCGATGTGGTCCAGGGGTATCCCGAGGTCGGTGAGCGCGGTTTCGGCGGCTTCCATCATGGGGGGCGGGCCGCACACGAGGTAGCGCCACCGCGCTCGACGGTCAGCGGGAAGGTGACGATCCAACAGGGCGGCATCCACCAGCCCTCGCTCACCGTCCCAGGAGGCGTCGGGGTCGGCCAGGACATGGACGACGGTGAGATCGAGCTGGCTCGCCAAGTCGTCGAGCTCGCGACGGTAGGCGATGTCCGTGGTGCGCTGGTTGGCATAGATCACCACGACTGGGTGGGTGGCACCCTCGTCGCGAAGGGTTCGCAGGACACTGATGATCGGGGTGATCCCGATGCCTCCGGCGACCAGTCCGACGCCTGGCGGGCGCTGGTCGTGCAGCCCCATCGATCCGTAGGGCCCGTCGACCCAGGCCCGTGACCCCACCTCCACGTCTCCGATGCCAGCGGTGAAGTCGCCGAGCTCCTTGATGGCGAACCTCACGCCAGCGGTGTCGCGGGCGCTGGACGCGAACGAGAACGGGTGCTGTTCGAGGTCGAAAGGGGTGGCGGCGATGGTGAGGAAGCCGAACTGGCCGGCCCTGAAGCGAACGGTGCGGCCGCTCTCGGCTGAGAGCGAGAGCTCCCAGGTCCCGTCGGCGATCTCCTCGACCTCGTCGACGCGGTGGGGATGGCGGCGTATGCGGAGCGGCTTGAGCGCGCGGACGTACAGGACGCTTCCGATGGATGCTGCTCCGATGCCGACCCACAGGGCCTGCTTCCATCCACTCTCGAGGTAGTAGGCGACCCTGGTGATGTGGACCAGACCGATGAGGACGATGAGCATGGCGAGGGCGCCGTGGCCGAGCCGCCACCATTCGTAGGGAAGCTTGAGCCGGTCGCGCCACAGGGCCGTCACGATGATGGTCGGAAGGGCGGCCAAAACGATCCAGAGGAAGAACGCCCGCAGGAACCCCTTCGTGGGATCGAGGAACGCCCAGTAGGCGGAGTTCGACGCCAGGAGGATCACCGGGTGGGCCAGGATGAGGCCGAACGCGACGAGCCCGGCCTGGCGGTGGAACTGCAGGAGTGCGTCCTGTCCGAGGGAGCCCGAGATGCGCGGGAAGCGCGCCGTGAGGATCGACTGGAGCCCGAGCATGGCGAGCCCCACGAAGCCGAGGGCGACACCGAACTCGATCCAGAAGCCACGCTCCCGAGGGATGGATCCGAGGTGTACCACGAAGAGCGGGACCAGGGTGAGCGCCCCGTAGGCGAGGGCGCTCACCCAGAGGCGTGCCCGGCGGTTCATCGGGTTGCGGGGTTCGGCTCGCGGCCTGGTGGGGAAGGTGATCGAAGTTGGCGCACGTCAGTCGTCCAGGTCGGTGCGCACCACGGCCAGCGGGAGGGGCGTGTGGGCCGCCAGGTGGGCAGAGACCGCACCGAGGAGGTGCTTGACCGAGCCGCCGCCGGTGGCGCCGACGACGACGAGATCCGCCTGACGCTCCCGGGCAGAACCCATCAGCGCGTCACGGGGATCACCCTCGACGGTGACGAGGTCGGGGGCGACGGCCGCGCGGTCCATGGCCCGCTGGACCTGCTGGTCAGCTTCCTGACGGAGCTCGGCGACGACCTGGGGTGGTATCTCGGCGAAGGGCGGCGAGAACACGTGGAGGGCGGTGAGGGCGGCCCCGCTGGCGACGGCGACGTCGCGCGCCCATCGCAGAGCCAGGCCGGAGGCGTCGGATCCGTCGAGACCGACGACCAGGTGATGCAGTCCGGCGGCGGGGGTGGTGCCCTCGGGAACCACCACGACGGTGCACGACGCATACTCGAGGCACCTCCGGCTCACCGAGCCGAGCAGGAGCCCGCGGAAGCCTCCGAGCCCGCGCGAGCCCACGACCAGCATGGACGGCCGACGCTCGTCGACCGCGCCGAGGATGGCAGCCGCGGCGGGCCCTCGCAGCACCGAGAGCTCGGCACCGTGGGTGTCGCCCAAGGTCTCGTCGACGAAGCCCCTCAGCTCCTCGAGGATCTCGTCGTCGATCGTCTCGGGTGCCTTGGGGTTGAGGTCGGCGAAGGGGAGGGGCAGCGAGGAGGGGTACTCCCAGGAACGCAGGACCCGCAGCTTCGTGCCCGTCGCGGTCGCCGTGGCCGCCGCCCAGCGAAGGGCGATCCGGGATCCTTCGGATCCGTCGACGGCCACGGCCACCGGGCGGCGAAGAGGAGGACCGGCCGGAGGTGGAGGTGCATCGCTCATGTCTCCGACCCTAGGGATGTCCCGAGCCGGGGGCGAGGGCACCCCGTCGTCGTGCGGAAGGACCTTTGGCAACACAAGCAAGACTTTACAGGAAACAAAATACTGCTATTGTGCTTCGTATGTTGTCGACGTGGTCCACTGCATCCCGCCCGGCCTCCGCGTCGGGACCCTCCCCCGACCGGAGCGAACGGCTCGCCCGGCTCGCCCTCCGGGCCACGTTGGGTGCCCTGGTCGGCGCCCTGGCTCTCGTCGGTGCCAGCCTGGGTGGCGGCCGCCCCACGCTGGCCCTGGGGCCCGAGGCGGCGCCCTGGTTGGCGGTGTCTGCCGACCGGTTGGCGGTGCTGCTCCTCGTCCTCGTCATCGGGGTGAGCGCCACGGTGCAGGGCTACGCCCTGCGCTACCTGCGCACCGAACCGTGGCGGGACCGGTTCGTCGGCCTCACCGTCACCCTCACGGCCTCGTCGATGGTGCTCGTCGCCGCCGCCACCCCCGCCACCCTGGCCCTGGCCTGGGTGGTCTCCGGAGCGGCGGTGGTCGGCCTCGTCGGCCTCCGGCGCGACGACCCGAGCGTGGCCGCCGACCTCCGGCTGGTGCGCTGGGGAGTGGGTCTCGGCGACGTGTCACTGGTCGTCGCCGTGGTGGCGGTGCTGGGGGTGGCCGGGAGCTTCGATCTCCGCGACCCCGGCGCAGTGGCGGCCGCGGCGTCCGAACTGGGTGGGTGGGCGACGCCAGTGGCCCTCTTGGTGGTCGTCGCCGCCCTGTCGCGCTGCGCCCAGATGCCGCTCCCGGGCTGGCTGCCCCTCACCGTCGGGGCACCCACCCCGGTCTCGGCGCTGTTGCACGCCGGCGTCGTCAACGGTGGCGGGCTGCTGTTGATCGTGGTCGCCCCCCTCCTCTCGGCCGCCACCGGGGCCTGGGCGCTCGTGGCCCTGGCCGCCGGGGCCACGGCCGTGTGGTCGGTGCTCACGATGTCGGTGAGCGCCGACGTGAAGGGTGAGCTGGCCCGCTCCACCTCGGCCCAGATGGGCTTCATGCTGGTCACCGTGGCCGCCGGCCTCCCCGCCGCCGCGGTCGTCCACCTCGTCGGGCACGGCCTGTACAAGTCCGCCCGCTTCCTGGGCTCGGGTGCTGTGGTGCACGAGGCCACCCACCAGCGGACGCTGCCCCCGCCCACCACCCTGCGGGCACCGACCGTCGCGGTGCTCGCCCTCCTGGCGCTGGCGCCGGGGCTGGTCCTCGCCACCGCCGTGGGCGCCCTCGGCTGGGGTGCCGCCGAGGCCGCCCTGTTGGTGTTCGCCTGGGCGGCCATCGTCGCCGGCACCGCCGGGTGGGCTCGGCGCCGGGGCGACGCCGCCGGATGGGCCTGGGCGCTCGTCGGCAGCACGGCCGCCGCGCTCGCCTACGTCGGCCTGGTGCACACGGTGAAGACCTTCCTCGGACCGATCGGCGCCACGACGCCCGCGGGACCGGGAGCCTGGGCTCTCGTGGGCCTGGCCGTGGCGCTGCTCGCCGTCGTGGGCATCCGCGCCGGGCTCCCGGGCACGGCCGGGCTGGCCGACCGCCTCTACGTGTGGGCCCTCGGGTCCACCCACCGGCCGGCCCCCTCCCGACCGACCCGCTCGCGCGCCAACACAGAGCTGCTCCGCATCGGCTCGCCGAGCGCCACCGCCCCTGCCTCCGGTCCCACCCCCGCTCCCCTCGAGGTCACACGATGAGCCCCGCCGCCCTGGCCCCGCCTGCACCGCCCGTCTCCGACGCCGTCCGTGCCCGCCTGCGGGCCGACATCTCCCTCGCCGCCCGGGTGCTGCCCGTGTCGCGCCCCCTCGCCGACCTGGTGGCGGTGAACCCCCTCGGGGGCTTCGAGGACCGCGACGTGCCCACCGCCATCGAGGCGGCCCGGGCCTGGTACGGCATCGTCGGCCACCTCGGAGAACCGGCCTACCGCGCGGCCTACGCCGCCGGTCGCATCGACGACACGGACCTGGCCGTGGCCCTGCGGCGGTGGGCCCCCGAGATCCCCTGGGGGACCTGGCTGGTACCCCCCGAGACCGGACCCGGCCACGGTTCGACCCTCGAGACCGTGGTCCTCGCCGACCTCCACCACGGCGAGGTGGTCGAGGTGGGCGGTCGCACCGAGGCCAGCCTGGCCGAGGCCCACGACCTCCGTGGGGGATCGGAGGTGGCGGCCACCGTCGACGCCCACGTGGTGCGGTGGTGTGCCGCCCACCTCGACCGGGGGCAGGCGGCTTGGTCGCCCATCCGCGGCGAGCCCGGCCTCTACCGCGCCTGGCAGCAGCTCGTGCGCCACGACCGGACGCTGCCGCGGCCCGTCCGCCGTCGGTTGGCCGCAGGCCCGTCTCGGGCGGAGGACGCGGTGCTCGCCGCGTTCGAGGCGCTCGACGTCGCGCCGAGCGACCAGCTCTCGGTCCTGCGCGCCGAGCTCACCGCCCTCCCGGGCTGGGCCGCCCACCTGCGCTGGCGGTCCGAGGCCGCCGGGGATGCCGCCCTGGTGGACTACCTGGCCCTGCGGCTGTCGCTGACCGCCGCCCTCGTCGGCGACGCGGGGCCGCCCACCCCGATGACCGCCGTCGCGGAGGCGGCTCGGCTCGAGCGCACGCCTCAGGACCCGGTGACGAGGGCGCGCCACGCCCTGCACCGCCTCGGGGTCGACCCCGGTGCGCTCGACCCGGACGGGTGGGAGCTGCTGGTGGGGGCGCTGACCCACCTGTCCGCCCCCCGTCGTCCGTGGGTGTGGCAGACCGCCTACGAGGCCCACTACCGCGACGAGCTGCTCCGGTCCCTCACCCTCGCGAACGTCGCGCCGCCCGCCGTCGACGTGCGGCCGCGCGCCCAGGTGGTGTGCTGCATCGACGTGCGCTCCGAGGGCCTGCGTCGCCACCTCGAGGACGATCCGCAGATCGACACCCTCGGCTTCGCCGGCTTCTTCGCCGTGGCCATCGGTTGGCGGGCGGTGTCGGGCGGCCAGCCCCTGGCCAACTGCCCGGCGCTCATCGACCCGCGTCACGAGGTGTCCGAGGTGGTCGTGGGCTCGCATCGGGTGGCCGAGGCCAACCGCCGCCGCACCGCGGCGTGGGCCGGCGCCGCCGACGGCGTCCACGAGGCCGCGACCACACCCGGGTCCGCGTTCGCGCTCGCCGAGGCGGCCGGCTGGATCACCGGACCGATCGCCGGTCTGCGGACCGCGTCGCCGACGGGCTGGGAGGCCCTGCGGCGGGGCACCCGCCGTTCTCTCGCCCCGACCCCTCCCACCGCCGTCGACCTCGTCGGGGGGATCCCCCCGGCCGATCGGGTGCTCACCGCCCGCGCCGCGCTCACCATGATGGGGCTGACCTCGGGCTTCGCCCGCCTCGTCGTGCTCTGCGGACACAGCAGCGACACCGCCGCCAACCCCTACGAGGCATCCTTGCGCTGCGGGGCCTGCGGCGGCCATGGCGGTGGACCCAACGCCCGGGTCCTGGCCGCGGTGTTGAACGACGCCGACACCCGCCAGGCGTTGCGCCTCCACGGCATCGACCTGCCCGACGACACGGTGGTGATCGCCGCCGAGCACGACACCACCTCCGACGTGGTCACCGTGCTCGATCCCCACCTCGTCCCGTCCACCCACCACGACGATGTCGAACGGGTGCGGCGCGACCTCGTGCGGGCCGGCGCCGCGCTGGCGGCCGAGCGCTGCTCCCAGCTGCCGGGGGCCCCCGACGCGGGCGACGGCACGACCACCGAGGCGTCGCGCTCGGTGGCGGCCCGCCACGTGGCCCGTCGCGGAGCGGACTGGAGCGAGACCTTCCCCGAGTGGGGGCTCGCCGGCAACGCCGCGTTCGTGATCGGGCCCCGGTCGCTCACCCGGGGCCTCGACCTGCAGCGGCGGGTGTTCCTCCACTCCTACGACTCGAGGGTCGACACCGACGGCACCGCCCTCGAGACGATCCTCACCGCCCCCTTGGTGGTGGCCCAGTGGATCAACTGCCAGTACTGGCTCTCGTCGACCGACCCCGAGGTCTTCGGCGCCGGCACCAAGACGGTGCACAACCCGGTCGGCGACGTGGGCGTGCTGTCGGGCCGGAGCGGTGACCTGCGCCTCGGGCTTCCCCTCCAGTCGGTGGCCGCAGGGTCGAGACTGGTGCACGAACCGCTCCGGCTGATGGCCGTGGTCGAGGCCCCGTTGGAGAGGATCGCAGGGATCGTGGACCGCCATCCGGGGCTGCGCGACCTCCTCGGAGGCGGCTGGGTGACCCTGGTCGGGCGGGGAGGTCCGGGCGACCCCTGGCACGAGTGGACCCCAGCGGGCTGGCGCGACTGGGTGGCGCCGACCATGGTGGGGGAGCCGTGAGCTATCGAGACGATCTGACCCGCATGGCCCGACTCGAGGTGGTGGTCGAGGCCGACGACGTGCCCGCCCTGCGCGACCTGATGGCGTCCGCCGGCGTGGTGGGCTTCACCATGGTCTCCGGGGTGTCGGGCCTCGGCCATGGTGGCTTCCGCAGCGGCTCGCTGCTGTTCAACGAGCAGGACTCGCAGTCGCTCGTCCTCGCCGTCGCTCCCGAGGAGCGCATCGAGACGCTGGTCGTCGGTGTCCGCGAGCTGCTGCGCGAACGCCCGGGGGTCATGTTCGTGTCCGACGTCTACGTGAGCCGCCCCGACCACTTCCGCTGACCTCACCCCTCACCCCCTCACCCCCTCGCCCGTCACCCCAGACCCCTGCGTCGTCGTGGTGTTCGGGCGCTAGCTGTGGGCGGTCAGCCCCGTCCCATGTCGCGGCGGTGGAGGGCGAACAGGCCAGTGGCCACGAGGGCGGCGCTGACGACGACGAGCACGGCCACCGGGAGGAGGGCGAACGACGCCGCCGGCATCGCCGGCACGTGCTGGAAGGGCGAGATGTTCAACGCCCAGTCGGGCAGGCCGAGCGCCTCGCCCAACAGCCCGATCACGACGGGTACGGCGAAGAGCGCCCAGGCCAGCAGCGACCAGCGCGGCGCCACGCTCCACAACAGGAAGGCGATCCCGGCCATCACGGCGGCCCCCGTGGCCATGGTGAGGGTTGCCCCGAGCAGCTGGAGCACACGAGAGGGTTCGCCCAGGCTGATGGCCGCCCCGATGCCCGTGGCCAGGCCCCCGGCCAGGAGCACGACGAGCATGCCCAGGCCCGAGGCGGCCAGATGGCTGGCGGCCCACGTGCGGCGGGGTGTGGGGGTGGCCAGCAGCGGATCGGCGCGTCCGGCGCTCTCCTCGGTGTGCAGCCGCAACACGGCCGCGACGACGAAGCCGCCGGCCAGCAGCCCCATGATCAGCACGGAGACGCTGAGGAAGGCGTCGACGATCGAGCCCTGCCCGAGCTGGGCGAAGAAGTCCTCCATCTCCGGGCTGTCCTCGAGCATCTGCTCGGCCTGGTCGGCGACGATCCCGTAGAAGACGCCGAGCACGACGACCCCGGCCGCCCACCCCACCACCACCCCGCGGAGCACCCGGACCGACAACGCGAAGGTGCTCGACAGCGACGATCGGGCCTCGGCCCGGCCGACCCGCTGGGGCAGCAGGCCCGAGCCGAAGTCGCGCCGGCCGGCCAGGGCGACGGCCACGGCGAGCAACCCCGCCGACGCCACCAGGGGCAGGAGCAGCACCCACCACCGTTCGCCGGCGAAGGCCCGTATGGCCTGGGCCCAGCCGATCGGGGACAGCCAGCTGAGGGCGCCGCCGGAGACGTCGCCGACAGCCCTGATGATGAACGCCAGACCGAGGACGACCATGGCCAGGCCGGTGGACGCCCTCGAGGTCGAGGCCACCTGGGCGGTGACGAGGGTGACGGCGGCGAACACGGTGCCGGCTCCGACGAGCGTGGCCCCGAACGCGACCGAGCCGGTGGCATCGAGGCCGCTGGCGATGAGCCCGACCGCCACGACCGCGCCCACCACCGCGTTGGTCACCAGTGCCGCCACCATGGTGGCGGCACTGGCGGCGTGGCGACCGGTGGGGAGCGAACGCAGGAGCTCGGCCCGGTCCGATTCCTCCTCGGCCCGGGTGTGCCGGGACACCATGAAGGCACTCATGATGGCGACGGCGATGATCGTCCAGATGCCCACCTCGTTCATGAGCACCGAGCCAGTGGTGGGGTCGTCGAGGCCGTACCCGGGACCGGCCTGGATGATGATGGTGGCGTTGTCCTCGGCGATGGCCGCATAGCCGGCCAAGGACTGCGGGGTGTCGTAGAGCCCGATGATGCTGGCCGCCGAGGTGAGGACCAGCCCCGTGATGGCGACCACCCACACCAGGACGCGTACCCGGTCCCGCCGGGCGATGAGGCGCAGGAGCTCGCCGGTGCCGGCGAACCCGTGGGCCCGGCCGGGCTTCGCGCCGGCCACGGCAGTTCCCGACGTGGTGGCCGCCAGGGTGCTCATCAGGGCGGGTCGGCGTCGCCGGGGACGGGCGCGGCGTCATCGTGGCCGAGGGCCTCGTCGCGGTCGACCCCGGCCAGGTCGTCGCCGTAGTGGCGCAGGAAGAGCTCTTCGAGCGTGGGCGGCTGGCTGACGAGCGTGCGCACCCCGAACGTGGTGAGGTGGCGAAGGACCGTGTCGAGCTCGACGCTGTCGACCTCGAAGGCGGCGTGGCAGTCCTCGACCTTGGGGCCGTGGATGCCGGCCAGGTCGGCCAGGCCGTCGACCGGTCGTTGGGTGGTCACCTCGATGGCGGTACGGGTCATGTGGCGCAGCTCGGCGAGGGTGCCCTGCTGCACGGTGCGGCCCTTGCGGATGATGGTGACCCGGTCGCAGAGCTTCTCCACCTCGGCCAGGATGTGGCTCGACAGCAGCACGGTGCGACCTTCGGCCTTGGCTTCGAGGATGCAGTCCTGGAACACGGCCTCCATCAGCGGGTCGAGCCCGGCGGTGGGCTCGTCGAGCAGGAGCAGCTCGGCATCGGAGGCCAGGGCGCCGACCAGCGCCACCTTCTGCCGGTTGCCCTTGGAGTAGGTGCGGGCCTTCTTGCGGGGATCGAGGTCGAGGCGCTCGACGAGCTCGGCCCGCTTGCGGGGGTCGAGGCCGCCGCGGAGGCGTCCGAGGAGGTCGATGGCCTCACCGCCGGAGAGGTTGGGCCAGAGGCTGACGTCCCCGGGCACGTAGGCGAGACGGCGGTGCAGCTCCACCGCGTCGTGCCAGGGGTCGCCACCGAGCAGCCGGACCTCGCCGTCGTCGTGGCGCAACAGTCCGAGGAGGACCCGGATGGTGACGGACTTGCCTGCGCCGTTGGGGCCCAGGAACCCGTGCACCTCGCCGGTGCGCACCTCGAGGTCGAGGCCGTCGAGGGCGTGGGTGGGGCCGAACGACTTGTGCAGCTGTCGGGCCTCGATGGCGACGGCCATGGGCGGCACTCCTCCACAGAGATCTCTCTGTCCGCACCCTAGTGATTCGCCGGAGGGGCGGATCGGTGGGCTCTCGCGGCCAGGAGCACGGAGGGACGGCGGCGCGCGTCGTCACAAAATGAGGCGCGACTGTGACCGATGCCTCAAGGTCGGGGTAGATCACGCCGATGGAACCCAAAGAGCGCTCTTCTGTCCGGTTGATCTCCGGACTCTGGAGGCCATCTCACCGACTCGGTGGTGTCTCGGGGCGCTTGCCCCAACGCTCCTGGATGCGAGGAGCGCAACCATGAACAGTCCCGATCCCACCCGTGCCGCACCGCGCCGGCGATCCCGGTTTGCCGCCCTGGCCGCGGCGATGGCGCTGCTGGCGGGAGTGAGCGGTGTCATGCTCGCCGCCGATCCCGGTCCGGTCGAGGCCGCCGAGGTGTCGTTCTCGCAGTGCAACGACCGCGGTGCCGGACCCGACGGAGCACCGCTGACCGTCACCTGCTCTGTCTCGATCGTGAACACCGTCGACGCCACCGGGGCGACCTCCACTGTGGTGTACGAGCGAATCTGCACCCTCAACGAGTGCACCGGCGACATCGTCAGCCCCAGTGACGTCGTCACTGCGGTGAACCAGTGCAACGGATCCAACAACGTCGGCGGCAGCGTGACCGTCTGCTCGGTCGACATCGTCAACAACATCAGCCTGGATGCACCGGGGGTGGCGACCCCGCTGACCCTCGAGCAGTGCATCGGCTCCGGCGGCGGGGGCGGCACCGACATGACGGCGTGCATCCCCAGCTCCGACGCCTCACCTGCCGTGACCCAGTGCAACGGGTCCGGCACCGGTGGCGGTGGGTTCATGGTCTGCACCGCCTCGGGCACGGTGAGCTCGGTTCTCCCGGTGACGGTGAACCAGTGCAACGGCTCGGAGAACGGCGGCGGCAGCACCGTCACCTGCACGACGTCGATGACGACGAACCTGGTCGACACCAGTGCCACGACCACCTCGTCCGCCTCCACCACCCCCACCACGGCCGACACCACCCCCACCACGGCCACCACGGCCCCTGATGGATCAGGGGTGACGGGATCACCGACCGGTTCGGGTCCCGGCGGCCCCGGCGGCCCCGGTTCGCCGGGAGCTCCGGGTACGCCCGGGGGACCAGTGCCGCCGGTCGCTCCTCCGGTGGCGTCCCCGCCCCGCCTCACCGGCTGAGCCGATCAGCACCCCACTGCGGGTGACGCGACCGACGGCCTCCTCCGGGAGGCCGTCGCCGCGTCCGAGAGCGATCCGCTCACCGCGGCCCCTGCTCACCACGACCCCTGCTCATCCCGACCCCTGCTCATCCCGACCTCGTGCAAGAACCAGGGGGTCAGTGGTCGGGGTCGTCAGTGGTCGCGGTCGGTCGGCTTCTCGGCGAGGACCTCGGCCACCGACTGGGGGTCGTCGCCGCGGTGGACGGCGATCCCGAGCAGGACCGGACGGAGCTGCTCGGCGAAGGCGACGGTCGGCTCGGGCACCGGATCGGTCTCGGTGAGTGCTCGGATGACGGGCAACTCGGCGGGGCTGCGGTGGGCCAGGGACCCCAACGCGACCCGAGGCGGCGGGTCACCGCGCCGCCAGGCCCGGTCGTCACGGATGGCGGCCACGGCCGATCCGATGGCCTGGGCGCTCACCAGCTCGTAGGCCGCCCGGGCCTCGGTGGCGGAGAAGCCCTGACGGGACAGCGCAGCGAGGATCACCTCGATTCGGGGCGCCATCACCTCGGCGCTGATGTCGGCATCGATGAAGTGGTCGAGCAGAGCGGGATCGGCCACGAAGGCCTCGCGGGTGTAGACGGCCCACTCGAGGAGCCACACCGCCCAGTGCTGGCCCACGTCCTCGGGAAGCCGGAGGCGGCCGGCCGAGCTGTCGGCGGCCAGGCGGAGCAGGTCGTCCTTGCCGGACACGTGGTGGTACAGGGCGGCCACGCTCACGTCCAAGCGGTCGGCCACCGCCTTGAGGGTGAGGTCGCGCAGTCCGATCTCGACAGCGGCGTCGACGATCTGGTCCCGGCTGATGCGAGGCGGCCGCCCCGTGCGCCGCGAGCTGGCCTCGGTGGCGCCCCGGGTGGTGGGCCCGTGGGCGGGCGGCGGTGGCGGCGACGCGGGCATCGGCGCTCACCCTACGCATCTCACCTGCGGCCCCATCGTTCTCGACCAGCTCGGGGCGGCGCCGTCTCGCGCCGCTCGGGGTGTAGCTGCGGCGGTGGCCATCCCCCGTGGCCGCGTCGAGGGAGCGTCAGGAGGGATCCTCGTGGTGCTCCGGGCCCCGCCCGTGCTCCTTGACGGGTGCCACACCCCGTGCGAGTTTTCTAGGCACCATCGGAAAGTCGGTCCTGCCTCGGGGAACAGGCGCGACCCGACGCGTCGGTCACCATCGGGGGGTAGCAGACGTGGAGCTCGCAGGGCGCGTGGCCGTGGTCACCGGGGGAGCGAACGGCATCGGGGCCGCGCTGAGCCGGGCGTTCCTGGGCGAGGGCATGAAGGTCGTGGTCGCCGATGTCGTGCCCGAGCGGGTGGACACCGCGGTGGCCGAGATGTCGGCCCTGGGGGAGGTCTCCGGTGTGGTCACCGACGTGTCCGATCCGGTGTCGGTCGAGGCGCTCGCCGATCGGACCTACGACACCTACGGCGCCTGCCACCTGTTGTGCAACAACGCCGGCGTCGGCGCACCGAAGGCCAACGTGTGGGAGACCACCGTCAACGACTGGCGCTGGGTCCACGGCGTCAACGTCATGGGGGTGGTCCACGGCATCCTGGCCTTCGTACCCCGCATGATCGCCGCCGGCGAGGAGGGCCACGTGCTCAACACCTCGTCGGGCGACGGCGGCATCGAGCCCCTGCCCGGAGCATCGGTGTACGCGTCGAGCAAGGCGGCGGTCACCACCCTCACCGAGTGCCTGGCCCAGCAGCTGGTGAGCGAGGGCACCAACCTGCGGGCCTCGATCTTCTATCCCTCCGGCGGTCTGCTGCGCACCGGGCTGTGGGAGTCCGACCGCACCCGCCCCGCCGAGCTGGCTCGCGAGAAGCCCCGGCCCACGGAGGCCATGACCGTGGCCAAGCTCGAGGCCATGGCCGAGCAGAAGGGCTTCGAGCTCTCGTGGCAGGACCTCGACGAGCTGGCCCGCATCGTGGTCGCGGGCATCACCGCCGGTGACTACATCCACATGATCGATCGCCAGTCGATGGGCCCCACCCTGCACGGGCGGGCCGATGCCCTCGCCTCGGGCCGGCTGCCCACCCACCACGCCGGTCCGTTGGGCTGACGTCCGCACCTTCCGTCGCTGTCACCCGCCGCCTCGACTCCGCCCAGCACCTGCGCCGGTCCGGCGCCGAAAGGGGTTCCGCCATGGAGGATCGCTACCTGCTCGTCTCGGCCGACGGGCACGCCGGCCCCCCGGCCGACCTGTACCGCCAGTACCTCGAATCGGCCTACCACGAGCGCTTCGACGCCCATCAAGCCGAGCTCGAGGCGATGCGGGAGCTGACTCGGACCACCGACGAGGAGTTCGGTTCCGAATGGGAGGCCCAGACGGGCGACGGTGGACTCTCCGCCGCCTACGACAGCTCGGTACGTTGCACCAAGCTCGACGCCGAGGGCGTGGCGGTGGAGGTCCTGTTCCCCGACGCCGACGTGCTCGGCACCGGCCGGGTGGCGTCGTCGCCGTTCGGCTCGGGTCTGGCCAGCGGGCGCGACACCGAGCCCGAGCTGGTGCTGGCCGGCGCCCGGGCCCACAACCGCTGGCTGGCCGACTTCCGGGCCGAGGAGCCCGACCGTCGCGTTGGCGTCGCGGTCGTGCCCATCACCGTCGACGTCGACCTGGCCGTGGCCGAGATCAGGGCCGTCCGTGACCTCGGCCTCACCGGGGTGATGATCCCCACCCGTTGGTTCGACGCCCCCGCCTACCACGACCCGGTGTACGAACCGGTCTGGTCCACGCTCGAGGACCTGGGCATGGTCCTGCACACGCACTCCGGTGCCGGCCCCGCCGACTACGAGGTGGGCCCCGGCTTCATGGCCATCTACGCCACCGAGGCCTGGTGGTGGGCGGCCCGCCCGCTGTGGGTGCTGTTGTGGTCCGGGGTGTTCGAGCGCCACCCGGATCTGACCTACTCGATCGCCGAGAACGGTGCCTGGTGGGTGCCCGACCTGGTGAAGAAGATGGACGAGAAGTACGTCGGGGGTCACAACACCAAGAAGCTGGGCAACGTCTTCCGGGAGCACCTCACCATGGCCCCGAGCGAGTACATCGACCGCAACTGCTTCTTCGCCGCCTCCACCCCGGGCGGCGACGACATCGACCGCCGAGGCGACATCGGTGTGGGCAACATCTTGTGGGGCAACGACTTCCCCCATCCCGAGGGCACGTTCCCCTACACCCGCGAGCGGGTCCGGCGGCGCTTCGGTGCGATGTCCGCCGAGGACGCTCGGGCCATCCTGGGTCTGAACGCGGTGGGGGTCTACGGCCTCGACGTCGAGCGCCTGCAACCCCTCGTCGACCGCATCGGGCCGACGGTGGCCGAGATCCACGGCGACATGCCTCTGCAGGACATCCCGCTGGAGGCGGCCTCGTGAGCGAGGTGGAGCGCATGGAAGGGCTGCTGGGTGCGTTCAGCACCCGGGCGCCGGGCCCGGCGGGCGCCATGCCGGTCGGGTTCCCCATGCCCCGCGACCCCGAGCTGCTCACCGATCCCGGCCGGCGCGTCCAGGTCACCCGTCGCCCGGGACGCCGGTTCCCCTTCCCGGTGCCCAACGGGTGGTTCGCGGTGGCCGAGTCCGACGACCTGGCCCCGGGTGACGTTCGGGCGCTCTACTACTTCGGCCGCGACATCGTGGTCTTCCGCGGCGAGGACGGTGTCGCGCACGTGGTCGACGCCCACTGTCCGCACCTCGGTGCCCACCTGGCCATCGGCGGCCGGGTCGAGGGCGAGTGCCTGCGGTGCCCGTTCCACGGGTGGCTGTTCGAGGGCGACGAGGGACGGTGCGTCGAGATCCCCTACGGCGAGGGCACCCGGATCCCGGCCAAGGCCCGCACCCGGGCCTACCCCGTGGTCGAGCGCAACGGCCTGGTCTTCGCCTGGTACCACGCCCGGGACGGAGCGCCCTTCTACGAGGTGCCCGAGGTGCCCGAGCTCGAGGACCCCGAGTGGCTCGAACCGGTGCTGCTGGAGTTCGAGATCGCAGTGGCCGCCGAGGACATGGCCGAGAACAACGTGGACTACGCCCACTTCGCCTTCGTCCACGGCAGCGACGCCATCCCCGAGACCGAGTTCGTGGTCGACGGCACCTACAAGCGCACCGTCAGCGGCGACGGCGCCTTCGTGCGCGAGGGGTTCGGGTTGGGCCTCGGTCTGCTCCGCATCGAGGGCTTCACCACGTTCCTGTCCTCGACGACCCCGATCGACGAGGAGCACGTCCACGTGCGGTGGCTCTTCACCGCCCCGGCGGCCAACGGCAACGATGCCGCCCGCGAGGCCGCCGAGATGTTGGCCGGGGGTGTGAGCCAGGACATCGCCATCTGGGAGAACAAGGTGTACCGGACCCACCCGGTGCTGACCCGCTCGGAGAAGCCGATCGTCGAGCAACGTCGTTGGGCCCGGCAGTTCTACTGCGACGACGTCGAGCTCGGTGGCGACGAGACCCTCCACGACGCCTGAGGTCGCCCCGGTCCCTGGACCGACCGCAGCGTACGCCGGCATCGCCGACCGTGGGGTCGCCGAGTCAGCGGCGGTCGGCCACCGCGTTCCAGACGGCCAGCACGATCACGGCCCCGACGATGGAGCCGATGATCCCCGAGGGGCGCAGGGCGAGACCGTCGCCGGCGAGCAGGCTGACGAGCAGGCCGCCGACGAACGATCCGATCACGCCGGCCAGGAACAGCCGGACCCAGTCGTCCGGGAACAGCCCGCCGCCGAGGATCAGGTTGGCCAGCCAGCCGGCGAAGACGCCGAGCACCACGATGGCGATGATGAGCATGAAGTTCTCCCGGACAGCGTGAGGTGAACCCCCACGGCGGGTGGGACCCTACCGTCGGTGGTCGGCGGGGCTGGGTTCTGCCGTGTCGACGCGCTCAGTCGCCGCTCAGGAGCGGCGCCAGGCGGCGGAACAGGGTGGTCGGCCCGTGGCTCTCGAGGTTGGAGGCGTTCATGAAGATGGCGACGGACGTGTCGGTCTCCTCGTCGTGCATGACGAGGGCGGTGAAGCCGAAACCTTCACCGGTGTGCCCCCACCAACCCTCGAGGTCGCCGATGCCGAACGCGTAGAGGTCGTACTCCGGACCTTCCTCGAGGACCTGGCCCTCGAGGCGCACGCGCTGGGTCTCGGGCTCGACGAGCTCGCCGGTGGCCAGCGCCTCCGCCCAGACCAGCAGGTCGTCGGTGGTGGTGATCATGGCGCCCGCCGGACCGAACACCGAGAAGTTCACCGGCTGCTGCTCCAGGCCGCCGCCGTCTCCCGGTTGGTAGCCCACCACGGCGCTCGTCCCGTGGTCGGGGTCGGTGGGGTAGACGGTGTCGTCCAGCCCGAGCGGCTCGAGGATGCGCTCGTCGAGCACCTCGTCGAAGGGCTGGCCGGTCACCTGCTCCACGATGCGACCGAGGATGTTGGTGTTGGCGTTGGTGTAGACGGCCTCGGCGCCCGGCTCGGCCACCGGCGGGTCCTGGGCGCCGTACGCGATGAGCTCGTCGAGCGTGAACTGGCGCTCGGGATCGGCGACGAAGTCGTCGATGAACGCCTCGTTGGTGTAGTCGGCGAGGCCGCTGGTCATGGTGGCGAGCTGGCGCACGGTGACCGCGTCGCCGTTGGGGATCCCGTCGACCCAGGTGCTGACCGGGTCGTCCAGGGAGATCAGGCCCTCGTCGGCCAGCTGCAGGATCAACGTCGTGGTGAACGACTTGGTGATGCTGCGCAGCGGCCACCGCAGACCCCCTTCCAGCGGGGTGCCCGACTCGAGGTCGGCGGTGCCGACCACGGTCTCCCAGCGGCCGTCGGGCGTGTCGACGACCACCACGGCACCGGGAGCGCCCAGCTCGGCGACCGTCGTGTCGACCACGTCCTGCAGCTCAGTGGTGAGGGCCGCGTCGAGCGTCGGTGGTGCGCCGGTCGAGTCGGAGGAGTCGTCGCCGCAGCCGACGGCGAGCAAGCCGATGGCGGCGATGGTGGCCAGCGTGGCGGAGACCCGACGACGACGGCGGTGGTGGTGGTGGGGGTGGCGGGCGGACATGGGCGGCACAGTATTCCGTGCCGTCGTCGACCCCGATCCCAGCGGCCGGAGCGACCGGAGCAGGCACCACCGGCGGGAGGGCGAGCGGAGGTGGGGGCGGTCCCGGTAGCGTCCGAACGGTGGGGGAGCGTGGGCGGTGACGCTGAGCGAGGGCTGGGACCCGGGACCGAGACCGCACTGGGTGCAGGCCGCCAACCGCGGCGACGTGGCGCCGATCACCGACGAGGCTCGCCTCCCGCTGACCCGCGAGTCCCTCCTCGGGGAGGCTCGGGCCCGGCTCGGCCTCGGGCCCGAGGCCGGCGTCGGGGCGATCGACGGTGACGACCGGTTCCTGGAACCGCTCGACGTGGTGCTGAAGGCCTTGGACGAGGAAGCCGAGCTCACCGTCGTCGGTCGTTGGACCACGCGGCGCTTCCTCCTGCGTCTGCTCGAGGTGCGCTTCCAGCTGGCTGCCCACGTGCGTGTCGATCCCGGTGTGCGCGAGGAGGTCGTCGAGGCGCCGATCGTCGTCACCGGCGCCCCCCGCACCGGGACCACCGCCCTGTTCGGCGCCCTGGCCGCCGAACCGGGCCTACGGGCCCCCGAGGGGTGGGAGCTTCTGCGTCCGGTGCCGTCGCCCGACCCGGACCGGTTCCCCGACGTCGCTCGGGTGGCGCTGGCCGACGAGGAGCTCCGCCGGCTCAACGCCATCTCCTCGGGTCTCGACGCCATCCACGTCTACGCCGGACGGATGCCGAAGGAGTGCCTCTCGGCGATGTCGTTCGCCTTCCTGTCCGAGGAGTTCACCGCCCGGTACCACGTGCCGTCCTACGTGGCCCACCTGGCGCGGGCCGACATGGCGCCGGCGTACGAGGTGCACCGCCTGGTCCTGCAGGTGCTCCAACGTCGCTTCGGGCCGGTGCAGTGGTTGCTCAAGTCGCCCGTGCACCTGCACTCCCTCGACGAGCTGTTCGCCGTGTACCCCGATGCCCGCCTGGTGGTCACCCATCGCGACCCCCTGAAGATCCTGCCGTCGGTCTCGAGCCTGGTGGCCACGCTGCGGTGGGCGCACAGCGACCGCGTCGATCTCGGTGAGATCGGGGGATACCACGCCGAGCTCTACGGCCGTGCCCTCGACGCGCTGGCCGCCGCCGAGGGCGGCGGCTCGCTCGATCCGGTGAGGACCCACCACGCCCACCACGCCGACATCGTGGCTGACACCGTCGCCGCCGCCCGGGGGGTGCACGACGGGCTGGGTCTCCCGCTGCCACCCGAGGACGAGGCGGCGGTCGTGGCCGCGGTGGCCGCCACGCCGCTCGGTGCCCACGGCGAGCACCGGTACGCCTTCGCCGACCTCGGCCTCGACGCCGTCACCGAACGACAGCGCTTCGGCCGTTACGTCGAGGTCTTCGGGGTCCCGGTCGAGGACCCCGCCGCCTCGCCGGTGCCCGGAGCATCGAGCCGGTGAGCGACAGCTCCGGGCCCCTCTCGGCCGCCCGCCTGGCCGAGCAGATGGGCGACGCCCTCCCCGGCCCCGAGTCGTTGCCGCCCTCGGCCGACGAGCTGGTGGCTCGCACCCGTGAGCTGGTGGAGGCGGTCGTGCTCACCGACGTGGCCGACGACCTGCGGGCCGAGGCCGCTCGGACCCTCGCCCGTGTGGCCGACACCCTCAGGGTCGAGCAACGCGAGGCGCCGCTGTGGTTGGTGCGCCATCCGGATGGACGGCTCGAGAGCCTCCTGCAGGCCGGTTCGGGGCGGCTCAACCCGCAGGCCCCACCCATCGAGTGGATCGAACGGCCGGCTGAGCCGCCGGCGGGGGCCGAGCCGGTGCCGGCGCAGGTGCGGGCCCGCTGCGTCTTCACCGCGGCCCACGCCGGTTCGCCGAGCCGGGTGCACGGCGGGGTGCTGGCCGCCGCCCTCGACGAGGTGCTGGGCAACGCCGTCACCGCCTCGGGCGTCTCGGGGTTGACGGTGTCGCTCACCGTGTCGTTCAAGGGGGCCACGCCGGTCGACACGTCCGTGGAGCTGGTGGGTCGCTACGCCGGCCACGAGGGACGCAAGAGCTACGCCACGGGCGAGGTGCTCGTCGGCGGGGCGGTCGTGGTCGAGGCCAGCGCCGTCTACGTGGCGGCGCGCCGCGAACCCCCCACCGACGACCGGCACGCCGGGCACCACGAGGAGGAGCGTTGACCGTCGACACCGACGTGACCGGACGGGTGGTGGTCGTGACCGGCGCCTCCCGGGGCATCGGGCGAGGGCTGGCGCACCACCTGGGGCGTTCGGGGGCCCGGTTGGTCGTCACCGGTCGCAAGCAGGCGCGCCTCGACGCGCTGTCGAGCGAGCTCGACGACCTCGACATCGATCACCTGGCGGTGGCCGTGGACGTGGCCGACCGCGAAGGGATGCTCGAGCTGGCCGCCCGCACGGTGGAGCGGTTCGGCCGGGTCGACGGGCTGGTGGCCAACGCTCAGAGCTTCCGGTCGGTCACCCCGCTCGAGGACGTGACCGAGGCCGACATGGACCTGCTGTACGACACGGGACCCAAGGGCACCCTGTGGGCCATGCAGGCCGTGTTCCCCCTCATGCGCGACCAGGGCTGGGGGCGCATCGTCACCATGGGCTCCAACGGCGGGCTCAACGGGGCCGCCGGGTACGGGCCCTACGCCTCGTCGAAGGAGGCCATCCGGGGGCTCACCCGGGTGGCCGCCCGCGAATGGGGCCCCCACGGCATCGTGGTCAACTGCGTCTGCCCGGTGTCGGTGGCGCACCGGGCCCCGCCCGGCGACGATCCCGAGCGAGCGGCGATCTTCGCGGCCACCTTCGCCAACCAACCCATCGCCCGCGACGGCGACGCCGAGGACGACATCGCCCCCATCGTGACCTTCTTGCTCTCCGACGCCTGCCGGTACATGACCGGCCAGACGATCATGGCCGACGGCGGCGCCATCATGTTGCGCTGAGCGGGTTCAGTCCGGCCGGTTGCTGGCAGCACGGATGTTGCTGCGCACGCAGATGCCGGTGATGTTCGACGACTCGTCCGACGCCAGCCACAGCACGGTGTTGGCCACCTCCTCGGGCTGACTGAGCCGCCGCAGGTCGAGCCCGCTGGTGTGGGCGTCCACCCCGCCGGGCTGGCGTTCGAGGTAGGCGAGGAGCGGGGCGGTGGCGGTGGGGCCTGGCGTGACCGCGTTGGCGCGGATGCCCTGCGGGCCGTACTCCATGGCCACCGTCTCCATGAGGTTGATGACCCCGGCCTTGGCGGCCGCGTAGCCGCCCAGCCCGTACTGGCCGCCGATGCCGGCGCCCGACGACATGCTGACGATGGAGCCCCGCCCCCGCTCGACCATGGGGGGCAGCACCGCCCGGGTGGCGAAGAACACGGTGTCGAGGGTGAGACGTTGCTGGAAGCGCCAGTCGCGGTCGGTGAGGTCGCCGACGAGCCCCTCGCGCGAGACCCCGACGTTGTTGTAGAGCACGTCCAGCTGCCCGAACCGGTCGATGGCACCCTGCACCCACTGGTCGACGAACGAGGAGTCGGCGGCGTCGCCGGCCATGCCGTCGGCCTCCGCGCCGGCGGCCCGCAGCTCCTCGAGGAGCACCGAGAGAAGACCGTCGTCGATGTCGTTGAGCCACAGACGGGCGCCCTCGACCGCCATGCGGCGGGCCACTGCCCGCCCGATGCCGCGGGCGCTGCCGGTGGCGAGCACCACCTTGCCGTCCATGCGTCCGCGCATCGATCCCCTAGGTTCGGAAGCGCCAGGCCAGGTGGCGGCGTCGAGCCCGCATGGTCTCGGCCCGGGTGGCGGCGTCGACGGTCGCGGTGCCCGGCGGGAGGTGGTCGACCACCTCGGCGACCGGCATCACCGTGGCGTGGGCGTCGGGGGCGGAGGTGGCCCAGAAGCAGCGCAGCGACAGCAGTCCGCCGGCGCGACCGCCGGCGTCGAGCCAGTTGGCCACCCCCGGATCGGTGTGGGACACGACCAGGCGCACGTGGCCGTCGCCGTCGACGGCCACTTGCGCGTGGTTGAGCGAGCTCTGCCGTTCGGTGATGTCGATGAGCTCGAACCAGGTCATCTCGTAGAGCTGGAAGCTCCAGTAGCGGGCCACCGGGGCTTCGATCTCGACGAGGAGGGCGTCGTCGGGCCCGAGCTCCCAGAAGCAGAAGCCGTACCGGGCCGCGTCGAGCCCCTTGGCCAGGCCGAAGGTCGGCCCGAAGGTGTTGCGCGGCCGCTCGGCGGCCTTGTCGCGCATGTAGGTGTTCCAGTACTCGAGCGAGTGGCTGACCCCGTCGACGCCCTCGGCCAGGCGGGGGCCGAGCTCACCGGGCGTGCGGCGCGGTGCGGGTTGGTCGGCGTCGTCGTCGAGGCACTCGATGGTGAAGGTGGCCGGCTCGGCCTCTCGCCAGTCGAGGTAGTACTCCCGGATCGACACCATCACGGCGCCCTCCGGGAGGGGGATGGGTCCGTCGCCACCGATCTCGATGTCGATCTCGTCGCCCGGGCCGAGTCCGAGGTCGGTCGCGGTGATCTCGAACACGGTTCCCCAGGTCGGCTGGTGCATGAACCCCTTGCGCACCGCCAGCACCCACTCCTCGCAGGCGTGCATGCGGCCGCGGAGCCGGTACCGGCGACCGGACTCGACCCGCGCGTGGCGGTAGACGTTGTCGGCGTTGGGTCCGCCCCAGGGAGTGACCAGGTCGTTCTGGCGGTGGAAAGCGGGCCGCCGGGGGTCGTCGTGGAAGACCGACCAACCCAACCAGCACAGGGCCTGCTCGGCGAGGTGGGCCACTCCGTCGGCCCGGTCCTCGGGCGCGGCCGGGAAGTCGTCGTCGGCCAGCCGTCTCCCCAGTGCCGCCAGGCGCTCGCACGCCTCCTGCCAGCCCGTCAGATCGTCCCCCACGGATCTCACCCTAGTGACGCGGGCGCGCCGAAGGCGGGGCTCGGGTCCGGCGTCGGCCCTCGGCCCACCGCGGGCTCAGTCGAGCCGGCCGCGCTCGTGCTCGGTGTCGCCGACCGGACCGGACGGCCGTTCGGCCAGCTCGCCGACCTTGCCGGTCGTGCCGTACAGGATCACGGTCTCGTCGCCGACGAGTCGGCTGTGGGGCCCGGGCGCCCCCTCGTAGGTCCCGTCGGGCTTCACGATGCCGAGCACGAGGACCCCTTCGTCTCGGAGTCGGAGCTCGCCGAGCGTCGCCTCGGTGAGCCACGAGCCGGGCTGCACCGACAGCTCCTTCACCGCGTAGTCGCCCGAGATGTGCAGGAGGGCGGCGTAGTCCTTGACGTCGAGGTCGGTGTAGCGCTCCAACCACCGCCCGATCCACGACGCCAGCCGCGTGTCCACCCACTTGGACTTCGAGATGGCGTAGACGACGGCCAGCCCGGCCACCAGCAGGCCGCCTCGCAGCAGGCCACGGCTGGCGTCGGGCGTGTTGAGGAAGCTGCCGAGGAGCCCGGCGACGGCGGTGACGATGCCGATGTTGCCGGCCAGCATCAACGCCATGATGATGCGGCGCCGGGCCGGGTGGCTGACGACCTTCTCGGCTTCGGAGGTCGTGAACCCGACACCGCTCAACGCCGACCGGGCCTGGAAGCGGGCCGAGACCGAGGGCATCCCGGTGGCGGTGAGGGCCACGGTCGCCACCCTGGTCATCAGCAACGAGACCAAGGCGACGACGAAGAGGATCACGACGCCGTACATCTCCCGGAGAACCTTCCCCGCCACACCGCCACGCATGCGCCGGTCCGCGGCCGTGGGCGGTCTCGGTGGCGTGGTCCGGACGCGCCGAACCCCGTCGCCGCACGCGGTCGCCGCTCGCGGCGACCCCGAGCGACGGACGGGGTTCTCGGGTGGGCGAGGACCGCTCGAGCGGCGGTCCGGCGGCTCAGACCGAGGCGTTCTCCTCGTGCAGAGCCATCCAGGCCCCGTAGCCGCCGAGCACGTCGGAGACGTCGGAGAACCCGACGGACTCGAGCAGGCTGGCGGCGATCGACGACCGGTACCCGCCGGCGCAGAACACGACGGTGGGAGCTTCCGGGTCGAGCTCGTCGAGGCGGTCCCGCAGCTGCGCCAGCGGGACGGGCCTGGCGCTGTCGATGGTGCCGAGGTTCACCTCGCCCGGGTTGCGGATGTCGACGAGTTGGGTGGCCTGGTCCGAGTCGAGGCGCTGGCGCAGGTCGCCGGCGGTGATCTGCGAGGCACGCTCGACCAGCTCGGGGTTGTCGACCAGGACCCGGTCCGGCTCGACGAGGGCACCGATCACCTGATCGAAGCCGATGCGGCCCAGTCGGAGCTTGGCCTCGGCCACGGCGGGGGCGTCGCCGAAGAGGATGATCGGCGTGTCGTGGCTCACCACGGTGCCGCCGTACTCGGCGAAGCGGCCGCTGATGCCGATGTTCACCGAACCCCTGAGGTGGCCCCAGGCGTAGATGTCGGGCTCACGGGTGTCGATGACCACGGCACCCTCGGCCTGGCGGGCGAGCACGTCCTCCAGCGCCATCTGGTCGGGGACCTGCTCTTCGGCGAGCAGATCCCGTTCCTTGCGGTTCAGCACCGCGTTGTAGGGGAAGTACTCGGGGGCCGCCGGTTGGTCGGCGGTGACCATGGCGACGAACTGGTCGGGGGTCATGTCCTGCAGCGCGTAGTTGGTCTGGCGCTGCTCGCCCATGGTGGACACGGTCTCGGTGGACAGGTTCTTGCCGCAGGCGGAGCCGGCGCCGTGGGCCGGGAAGACCTTGGTGGCGTCGGGCAGGTCGAGCAGCTTGTCGTGCAGCGACGTGTAGAGCTTGCGGGCCAGCTCGTCGGCGGTGACGCCGACGGATCCGAGGAGGTCCGGGCGGCCCACGTCGCCGATGAAGAGGGTGTCGCCGGTGAGGACGCCGTAGGGCACCTCGTCGGTGGTCTTCTCGTACACGACCACGCTGATCGACTCGGGGGTGTGCCCCGGGGTCGAGCGGATCTCGAGGGCGACCTCGCCGAGCGAGATGCGCTCGCCGTCGCGCAGCTTGCGGCTGGCGAACTCGGTCTCGGCGACCTCGCCGAAGGCGATCTCGGCTCCCGTGGCCGCGGCCAGCTCGAGGTGGCCCGACAGGAAGTCGGCGTGGAAGTGGGTCTCGATGACCAGCTCGATCGAGAGACCGTTGGCGGCCGCGTCGTCGAGGTACTCCTGGACGTCGCGGCGGGGGTCGACGACCACGGCCCGGCCGGTGGTGGTGTCACCGATCAGGTACGAGGCGTGTGACAGGCAGTCGAGGTAGTACTGGGTGAAGTGCAGCATCGCTGAGGCTCCTTGGCTCACGAGGCCTGCGCGGACGCAGGGGGGGTCGGGGTTCCGGTCAGTTCGGCGATGACCTCACGCACATCGCAGGTCGCGCCCTTGTTGTACGGGAGCTTCGACAGCACCATCGCCATGCCGCACGTGTTGGTGACGGCCGAGAAGGTGAGCCCGGCGCCGACGAAGCCGGCGATCAAGGCCAAGGGTCGCACGAAGAGGCTGGCGATGACAGAGATGAGGACGATCGACCCGGCCACCAGGCGCACCTGGCGCTCGAGGCCCCACTTCTGGCCGGCGGCGTTGATGTCGCCCCCGACCATGGTCCACTGGCCGACACCGCCCTCGAGGACCCGGACGTTCTCCATGCCGGCGGCGGCGAGCTGCTCACCGGCCTGGCTGGCCCGGTTGCCGGACTGGCAGACGAGCACCACCGGCTGGGTGAGGTGTCGTTTGATCTCGTCGCGGTGCTCGCTCAGGGTGTCGAGGGGCACGTGGTAGGAGCCGGGGATGTGGGCCGACTCGAACTCGGCGGCGGTGCGGACGTCGATGAGGTGGACGTCGGCGTCGTTGCTGATCAGGTGGCGGAGCTCCACCGGGGTGATGACGTTGTTGCTCAAGGGTCTTCCTTTTCGGTGCGGGGACGCCGGAAGGCGTCGTCGGGAGGGGTGTGGGGGTGGGGGTCGGGTCAGGTCGTCGGGGGCAGGGGGTCGGGGGACGGTTCGGGGGGCGGTGGCGGTCCGAGGAGGCGGACCCGCCCGGTGTCGAGGTCGTAGACGGCGCCCACGACCTCGAGGTGACCGGCCGACACGGCGTCCGAGAGGGGGCCGGGCCAGGTGCGGAGCTGCTCGACGGTCGCGGCGGTGCTGGCGACGATGGCGTGGTGGACGTGGTCGCCCGGGAGCCCGGCGGTGGCCTCCACGGCCGGGACGATGCGGTCGATGAGGGCGGCCAGCTCGCCCGGGAGCTCGGTGCCCTCGGTGACGTGTTCCACGGCGGCGGTGACGGCCCCGCAATGCTCGTGGCCGAGCACGACGACGAGCTCGACGCCCAGTTGGGAGACGGCGTACTCGAGGCTGGCGACCGCGGCGCGGGCGGGCACGTTGCCGGCGACCCGCACCGAGAACAGCTCGCCCACGCCCTGGTCGAAGACCAGTTCGGGGGCGACCCGGGCGTCGGCGCAGGCCAGGACGGCGGCCACCGGCCGGTGGCTCTGCGCCGCCGCCTCGCGCTGGGCGGTGACGTCGTGGCAGTGCTGCGGGGCGGCGGTGGCGAAGCGTTCGTTGCCGTCGAGGAGGGCCTGGGCGCGAGAGGCGAGGGCGGTCATCGGCTCACCGCCCGGAAGGCCTGACCCATGCTCTGGGGCTCGGAGGGTTCCGCCGGCTCGGTGGACAGCTCGGCGGCTTCGATGCGGGGCTCTTCGTCCTCGATGCTCCGGACCGCGGCGTTGGCGTCGAGGTGCACCCGGGGACCGAGCTGGTCCCAGAGCCCGGATCGCACCAACACGTCGCGGACCGGGCCCTTCACCGTGGCCAGGTGGACGTCGATGCCCTGATCGGCCAGGTCCTCGAGGATCTCGTGCAGTGCCTGGTCGCCCGAGGCGTCGAGGTCGTTGACGCCGTTGAAGTCCAAGACGATGGCGGTGGCGTCGGGACGGTTCGCCACGAGATCGCTGATGCGGCGCTTGACGAAGGCCACGTTGGCGAAGTTCAGCGAGGTGTCGAGGCGCAGCACGGCGATGCCGGGATGGGTCTCGGCTTCGGGGAAGCGGGCGGTGTTGCGGTAGACGGAGGTTCCCGGGATGCGGCCCAGCTCGGCGGTGTGGGGCCGCATGAGGCGCATGAAGATGAGCACCAGCGAGGCGCCGATGGCGATGGCGATGCCGGCCTCGATGCCGAGCACCAGGGTGGCGGCGAAGGCCACGCCCATGGGGAACAGGTCGCCCCGCTTCACCTTGGCGATGTGGCGGGCCTCCTTGACGTCGACCAGCCCGTAGACGGCGACCACGACGATGGCGCCGAGGGTGGCGCTGGGGAGGGCGGTCAGGAAGGGGGTGATGGCCACCAGGGCGACGAGGATGATGCCGACCGAGATGAGCGAGGCCAGCGGCGTGCGGGCCCCGGCGTCGGCGTTGACGGCGGTGCGGGAGAAGCCGCCGGTGACGGGGAAGCCGCCGAACAGGCCGGCGCCGGCGTTGGCGGCGCCGAGGCCGATCAGCTCCTGGTTGGCGTCGACCTCGTAGCGGTTCTTGCGGGCGAACACCTTGGCGATGGCGATGGACTCCATGTAGCCGGCCAGGGTGATGACGAGGGCGGCGGGGACGAGCGAGCCGAGAGCTCCGCTGTCGATGGAGGGGATGGCGAGCGCCGGCAGGTCGCTCGGGATCTCCCCGATGGTGCTCACGCCTCGGCCGGCGAGGTCGAAGACCTGCGACACGATGGTGGTGACCACCACGGCCACGAGGGCGGCGGGGAAGGTCTTCTTCCACTTCTTGAGCCCCACCAGCACGGCGATGGTGCCGGCTCCGAGAGCGATGGTGGTCCAGTTGACGTCACCCAGGGACCTGCCCAGCTCGGTGACGGTCTCGATGAACCCCTCGGTGCTCGGGAGCGTCACCCCCAGCAGGTGCTTGACCTGGCTGGCACCGATGATCAGGGCGGCGGCGGCGGTGAAGCCGACCAGTACCGGGTGGGAGAGCAGGTTGACCACCCAGCCCATGCGGGTGATGCCGAGCAGGAAGTGCACGGCCGCCACCATCAGGGCGAGGACGGCGGCGAGGGCGATGTACTCGCCGGTGCCCTCGTCGGCGAGCGGGGCGAGCGCCGAGGCGGTCAGCAGCGAGACGATGGCCACGGGGCCGACGGCCAGCTGGCGGGAGGTGCCGAAGAAGGCGTAGAGCGCGATGGGGATGGTGGAGGCGTAGAGGCCGGCCTGCGGCGGCATCCCGGCGAGCATGGCGTAGGCCATGCCCTGGGGGATGAGCATGGCGGCGACGGTGATGCCGGCGGTCAGGTCGCCGCCGAGGTCCGGGCGTCGGTAGCGCGGGAGCCACCCGGCGATCGGGATCCAGCGGGCGAGGACGCCGAGGGTCGAGGAGGTGCGGGCCATGGCTGGACAAGATACCCCAGGGGGTACCCCATCACAACCCCCTGGGGTATCTCGTCGCCCGACCGAGGTCGACGGAGCGGGGCGCGCCGAAGGTGAGCGCCCGTCGTGTTGCGCCCGCCGTGGGGTTCGGCGGTCAGCGCGTGGGCGGCCCCCCGGGGAGGTCGACGCCGGTGGTCAACAGGTCGTAGGCCTCGCCGAGGAGCTCGGCGAAGTCCCGGTCGCCCTCGGTCGCCCACCACACATGGGCGGCGGCGCGCACGGCGGCGATGGCGGCCCCGGCCACGACCTGGGCCTCGAGGCTGGTCTCGGCCTCGACCCCGAGGTGTTCGGCCACGAGCACGGAGAGCTCCTCGGCCATCCGGCTCTGCAGCTCGAGGCTGCGAGCCAGCACCGACGGGTTCTCGGTCACGATCCGCATGCGAGCCAGTGCTTCGCGGCGAGCGGGGCCCTGCGGGCTCAGGTCCGCCCCGATGGCGGTGGTGACGCGCCGGATCGTGGCCAGCACCGTCTCGTGGGCCGGTCGTTGGGCGAGGGCCTCGCGCAGCTGATCGATCCGCTCCTCCTCGTAGGGGAGGACGGCGTCCTCCTTGGACTCGAAGTAGCGAAAGAACGTCCGGCGGGACACGCCCGCGGCCTCGGCGATGTCGTCGACGGTCACCTCGTCGAAGCCGCGCTCGGTGAACAGCTGCAGGGCGGCGGCGGCGAGCTCGGCCCGGTTCCGCTCGCGGTTCCGCTCCCGCAACCCGGCGGTGTTGCGTATGTCACTCGCGGTCCGCATGGGTCCAGCCTACCGGTAACATCTGTCACCGGGTGCCACCTTGGCACTCCGTGTTGTGATCTCCGTCACGCACTCCCGTCTCCCCCCGGACGTGTCCCGTGAACGCTCTGCTCGACGTCCTCGCCCGCTTCGCCCGAGAGCGCCCCGGTCGGGTGCTGGTGTCCCTCGCCGCGCTCACCGTGGTCCTGGCCACCTTCGCCGGACAAGCCACCTCCGACACCGAGCTGACCGCCTTCGCCCCCGACAGCGAGTCGGCCGCCGCCCTCGACCGGGTCCAGGAGGACTTCGGTGCGGGCGGGGCCACGTTGCAGGTGGTGGTCGACGCCGGTCCCGACGGCGACGTCCTGACCGCCGACGGGATCCAGGCGGCGGCGCGGGTCGAGGAGGCCATCGCCGGCAGCGGGGTGGAGCTCGGCGACCAGGCCGAGCCGATCCGCTCCTTCGCCCTCCCCGTCGAGGCCACCCTCGACGCTCAGGGGATCGACGTGCAGGAGGCCACCGACGCCCAGATCGCTGCGGCCGTGGCCGTGGTGGGTGACCAGATGGCACCCCTGCTGTCGACCGACGCCGACCTCGAAGCGGGACGCGCGGCCGCGGGCCTGGTCATCGTCTCGTTCCCCTCCACCATGACCGACGCCGAGGTGGCCGACGCCTCCCTCGTCCTGGCCGACGTGGTGGAGGATGCTCCGGCCGTCGACGGCATCGTCGTGGAGCCCTACAACGCGTCGGTCTTCAACGACGCCCTGCAGCGCCAGTCCGAGGAGGAGATGCCCCGGCTGTTGCTGTTGTCCTTCGCGCTGATCTTCGTGATCCTGCTGTTCCAGTTCCGCTCCGCCAGCGACGTGCTCCTCGGCCTGGCCGGGCTCGTGATCACCGTCGTGTGGACCTTCGGCTTCGGGGTGCTCCTCGGCCCCGACTACCTGGGAGTGGTGGGGGCCTTCTCGCAGATCGCGCTCATCGTGCCCGTCCTCCTGGTCGGCCTGGGCATCGACTACGCCATCCACCTCACCTCGCGCTACCGCGAGGAGCGTCGCCACGGGCAGGTCCCGTCCATGGCCTCGTCGATGGCCGTGCGCACCGTCGGTGGTGCTCTGGTGCTGGCCACGCTCACCACCGTGGTGGGCTTCCTCACCAACCTGGCCTCGCCCCTACCGCCCATCGCCGACTTCGGGATCTTCATCGCCGTGGGCGTGCTCTCGGCCTTCGTCATCATGACGATGCTCGTGCCCGCTGCCCGCAACCTGCTCGACACCCGAGCGGTCCGCCGTGAGGCGGCAGGCGGCCGACCGGCGCGGCGACGGGCGGCGGACGAGCGTCCCAACGTGCTCTCACGCCTCAGCGGTCGGCTGGCGGCGGTGGCCGAGCGCGCCCCCAAGGTCGCTCTCGCCGTGGCCCTGGTCGTCAGCCTGGGCGCCGTCGGGGCCGCCACCCAGGTCGAGACCACGTTCAGCCAGGACGACTTCATCCCCCCCGACTCCGAGATCGGGCTCCTGCTCGACCGCATCGAGACGCGCTTCGGGGGAGAGCTCACCGAGAGCACCTTCGTGGTGCTCGACGGCCCCGTGGCGACCCCCGAGGCGCTCGCGGCCATGCTCGAGGTCCAGCGCGACGTCGACGGCATCGCCGGGGTGCGCGTCACCGGTGGCGACCTGGCCGGCGACTCCATCGCCGGCCTGGTGGCCACGCTGTCCGCCGACCCGGCCCTGGCCGGGCAGTTCGCCGCACTCGGCTACGACGCCGCGGACGGGGTGGCGCCGGACGCCGACGTGGCCGGCCTCTACCAGCTGGTGCGGTCCCTGGCTCCGAGCCAGGCGCCGCGCCTGCTCGCCGCCGACGACGAGGCCGCGGTGATCGTGGTGCCCACCTCCGCCGGCCAGGAGGGCGCCAGCGACCTGGTGGAGGCAGTGGCCCAGCGAACCGGCCCGCTCGCCGAGGCCGGGCTCACCTCGGTCGTCACCTCCGAGCCGCTGGTGAACGACGAGTCCTTCGACGCCCTGCAGGCCAGCCAGACCCAGGGCATGGCCATCACCCTCGTGGCGGCGCTGCTCCTGCTCGTCTCCTACTACGGGCTCAAGGAACGCAAGCCCGTCCTGGGGGTCATCACCATGGTCCCGTCGATGGCCGTGGTGTCCTGGGTGCTCGGGACCATGTGGCTGCTGGGCATCAGCTTCAACGTGTTGACCGCCATGGTCGCCAGCATCGCCATCGGCATCGGCGTCCCCTTCGGGATCCACGTCACCCATCGCTTCCTCGAGGACCGTCGTCGCTACGACACCGTCGACGAGGCGATCCGGATGACGGTGACCCACACCGGCGGCGCCATGGCCGGTTCGGCCCTCACCACGGCGGCGGGGTTCGGTGTGCTCCTCTTCGGGTCCTTGGTGCCGATGCAGCAGTTCGGCCTGATCGTGGCCATCACGATCCTTTACTCGTTCGTCGCCGCCATCCTCATCCAACCGGCCTGCCTGAAGCTGTGGGCCGACTGGCGGGTGCGCAAGGGCGACGTGGTCGAGCTGGACGACCACGAACGGCGCTCCGAGACGGCCTCGATCGGCGAGCCGACGCCAGTGGGAGCACGCTGAGATCGGGCCTGGAACGCTCTTCTGCCGGTCGCTACGCTGCCTCCGGCGGTCGGTGGAGGGACGGTGCGGTGGACGAGGACAGCCCGGTCGGGGAGGTGCCGATCGACGACGAGTTCCTCGCCGAGCTCGTCCGCAACAGCCCTGACCCCTATGTCGTCATCGATGCCTCGTTCGTGCTGCGCTGGGCCAGCACGGATGCGGTCATGTTCGTGGGACGGCCGGCCGAGCAACTGGTCGGCGTCGGGGCGCTCGACCTGGTCGCCCCCCACGATCACGCCACCGCGCTCGCGGCCGTCCACGAGTTCCGACGGGCGGGCGAGCTGGGGGAGGGATGGACAGGACCCCCGATCATCATCGACCTGCTCCACGCCGACGGACGTGTCGTCCCGACCGAGGTGCTCGGAGTGCCGTTCCCACAGCCCGATTTCGACGGCGTGGTGGCTCGACTCCGACCGGCGAAGGACATGGTGGCGCTCGATCGGGCGGTGGAGGCGCTCGTCGCGTGCGACGACCTCGACGAGGTCCTCGTCGACATCATCGAGGTGCTCGAGCTGCAGTTCCCGGCGTCGCGGGCGGCCGTCGGGCTCGAATGGGACGGCGAGGGCTTCGGCCGGGTCGTCGGAGATGCCGGCTGCTGCACGGTCCTCACCGCCGAGGCCACGGCTGCCCACCCCACCCTCTGGGAGGAGCTGCTGCAGGCCGGCGCACCCCTGGCGGTCGACGACCCGGCGCAGCTCGGGTCCGCGTTCGCGGCGGGC